>NZ_JAHXBG010000002.1:0-300000 GCF_020103725.1 Hyalangium gracile
CCCCCCCTGCGCCATGGCGCAGGGGATTGGCGTGCCACTGTCTCTCCCGGGCCCTCACGCCGTATTTCGACGGTCTGCTTGTCATACCAGTTCGCAACAAGTCCGGACGGCAGGGAGGCCCCACCTGTCCCGCGCCCCATTAGACGAGCAGGTCCTCCGCCGTCAGCTCCAGCACCTGGGTGCCCGTGAGCGCCTCGGTGCGCCGCAGCCGCTGCTCGGAGAGCTCCGAGACGAGCACCAGGATCTGCGGGTGCGTGAGGATGAGCGCGTCGAAGTCCTCTCGTGGCAGGCGCAGCAGCGACGTGCGCCGGATGGCCATCACCGTCGCCGTGGCCGGCGTCTTCGACAGCAGGGAGATCTCCCCGAACAGCTCGCCCTCCCTCATCCGGGAGAGCACCTGGTCACCCTTGCGGGCCTCCACCTCGCCGGAGAGGACCACGTAGAGCCCGTCCGTCCGGTCGCCCTCGCGAACGATGATCTCGTTGCGCTTCACCTCGCGGGCGCGGAACTTCTCCACCAGCACGCGCCGATCCTTGCGCCCGAACGGCTCGAACAGCGCCGAGGTGCTCATGACGTTGGACAGCATGCGCTCGCGGCAGAACTTCTTGAGCGCCCGGGCCACCTGCGGATGCTGCCGCGACAGCTCCGCCAGCACCGGGGCTGAGATCTCCAGCAACTGCGTGTCCTCCGTCGTGCTCTCCACCGAGGCCATGCGCGGCGCTCCGGACAAGAGCGCCATCTCCCCGAAGAAGGCCCCGCTGCCCAGCGTCGCCAGCTCCTTGCGCTGCGAGCCCTCGTGCCGGAAGACGTGAACGCTGCCCTCGCAGATGACGTAGAAGGCGTTGCCGTGGCTGCCCTGCTCGAAGACGCGCTGGCCCTGCGAGAAGCGGCGCAGCGGGCAGCGCTCGAACAGCTCGATGAAGGCGTCCTGGGGCAGATCCGAGAAGAGCGGGATGTTCGGCAGCGCTCCCGCCGCGGGCGCCTCGGCGCTCACCTCTTCCGTCAGGCTGAGGATGTCCTCGTCCTCCACGTGGGTGCCGTCGGCCGAGTGCGCCGCGCGCTGTTTCACTCCGGAGATCGCCGCCGCCTCCACGGCGTGCAGCAGCGTGTCTCCTTCCGGATCCGGCTCCGTGAAGGCAGTCGACACGGGCGGTTGACTGGATGCCACTACCGCCGATCGCCCCGGTGAAGGCGTCACGGCCATGTCCGGCATTCCAGGCTCTGACGGCCGGCGCGGCCTAAGCCCGGGCGGCGCCGAGCCAGCGGGCGTTGCTGCGGCGGGAGCGGGAGCAACAGGAGTGGGCGCCGCGGGCGATGACGCAGCGGGAGGGGGCGCGCTGGAGACTGGCGCCGCAGCCACGGGAGCCGATTCCTTCGCGGCGGTAGCGACCGGGAACAGGGGCTCGCTCAGGGCAGCCCAGGCGAGCTTCTTCACCCCCCGACCCAGATCCACCTCGAGCGACGTCTCATCCGCCGACGCCACCATGTTTGCCTGAACGGGCGCTGCCTCCACGGGCGCGGGGGCGGGAGCCGCGCGCGGCGGCTCCGTCGGGACAGCGGGGACAGAGACGGAGGGACGCTGCGGGGTGCTTCGAGGAGAGAGCCCCGGGGGCCTGGCACTGACCGAGGGTGCCGGAGGTTCGGGCGCTCGAGGCGGTGGCGGGCCCTGCGTCGCGGCGGGCGTAGGATCCGGAGCCGGCGGGAAAGCTTGAACCGGCTCGCTCGCCGCTGGCTCGGACGTGACCGGCGCAGGCGGCACCTCCGGGGCCGGAGACGGTGCCGGCCGAGGGCGGACCAGAAGCTCGGTGATCGGGATGGGCACCGGATCGAGCGGAGGCGACGACACCTCGGGTGCCTGCGGCGGCGGCTGAGCCTGCACGGGCGCCGGAGCCGGGGCAGCGGGCGCCTCGGGTGGGTGCGCCATGGGCACGCCCTGAACGACGGCGAGCTCCTCGTCGGGCGGTTCCTCGACCGCCGCGGCCCGCGCTACCGGGGGAGACTCCGGAATCTCCAGCGGCGCATGGAGCGGAATCTCCATATCCTCCTCGGGCAGCTCCAGCGGCGCCACGGATGGGCCCATCGAGACGCCCATGTTCTCGGTGAAAGCAGGAAGCTCCACCCGACGCGCGGGCTTGGAAGGACGTTGAGATGCGCCGTCGTCTCCAGCGCTCTTGCGCGCGTAGAGGTCCGCCAGCATCCGCTGCACGCCCTTGTGGGCGGGATCCAGCTCGAGGATCAGCTTGCTGGCGGCGATCGCTCGCGGGAGGAAGCCCTCGCGCGCAAAGCCCGTGGCGGCGAGCTGGTAGGCCGAGACGGCGCGGTCCTTCTGGCCGGCCTTGGCCCAGGCATCCCCCATGCGCAGGCGGGCCTGGTAGTCCTTCGGCTCCGCCTTGCAGTACTCCTCGTAGATTTCCGCGGCTTTGGAGAAGCGGCCCTTGGCAAAGGCCTCGGTGGCCTTGTCCCTGAGCTTGCGCATCTCCATATCAGTGAGCCCCCTCCGCGACGGTGCCCGTCTTCGCCAGCGCGGCGCTGGCAGCCTCGCGCACCCGCCGATAATAGTCGCTCTTGAGCGCGTCGAGCGCCTCGGACTGGGCGTTGGTGCCGATCTTCTGCAGCGCCGTCACCGCGGCGGCGCGGACCTCCGGAAGGTCGTGGTACAGGTCCTTCGCCACCACCTCCGCGGCCTTGGTGTCGCCAATCTCCCCGAGCGCCAGGAGCACCTCCCGCCGAGCCACGCTCGCGGGATCATCCAGCACCTTGGAGAGCGTCTCCACCGCGTCCTTGGCCTTGATCCGGCCGAGGATGTTGGCCGCCAGCACCGCCTCCGCCCCACCCTGGCGCACCACCTCCTGCAGCGCCGACGAGGCCGAGGCAGGCGCCCCGGACTGCGCCAGCGCCTCCAGCAGCACCAGCTTCTCGCTGGAGAACTGCGGCAGCAACGACACCAGCGCGTTCTGGCCGTTCTCGCCCTGCTCCGCCAGCGCCTGGGCCAGGGCCGTCTGGAGATCCCGCTCGGCCTCGAACATGCCGCCCTTGGCGGCCTCGACACCCTCGGGCCCCATCCGCGCCAGCCCCACCAGGGCCGCGGTGCGCAGCGTCACGCTGGCGTCCCCCGCGTAGCCCTTGAGCAGCGCGAGCGCCCCCTCGGCCTTCACCGCCCCCAGCGCCCGCAGCACGGCTGCGAGCGGCTCGAGGCTCAGCGGCTCCACGTCATCGGAGAGCTCCGAGGGCACGCGCGGCTGGACCACCACCCGGCCGGCCTCGCGGGCACGCTGGGCGTTGAGCGCCCGGACGCGATCCATCAGATGGTTCTGCTTGGCGGCCCGCGCCTCCTCCTGGGCGGAGTGCGGGTGGCTCGGAGTCTCGGAAGGCGCAGAGGGATCGAACCCCGCGCCATAGGTCTGCGGCAGGGCCGTGGGAATCCAGTCCTGGCGCGGCGCCTCGATGGCCTTGAGCTCCTGCTCATACAGCTTCTGCAGCGCCGGCGCGGCCGACACATCGCCGATGGCCCCCACCGCCTCCACCGCGAGCATGCGCTGCGCGGCATCCGCCGACGCGAGCAGCGGCAGCACCCTGGGCAGCGTGGCCTTGGCCGTGGGGCCCAGGCCGATGATGGCCTGCAGGGCACCCTCGATGCCCGCCGGGCGGGAGAGCCGCTCGTTGATGGGATCCAGCGGGCACCCACCTCGCGAGCGCATGTCGCGGGCCGCAGAGATGGCCTCCCGGCGTGCGCCCTCCAAGGCGATGGCGCACAGGGCCGCGTCGGTCTCCGGCGAGCGAGGCAGCGAGGCGATGGCGTCCTTGGCCAGCCCGCTCACGACGCTCTTCTCCACCGCCACGGCCTGCAGGCGCGGGACCGCGGTCGGATCCTGAAGCTTGCGCAGCGCGTTGATGGAGGCCTCGCGCAGCTCGGGGAAGCTCTCATCGAGCAGCAGCGCGATGGCGGGCACCGCGCGCCGGTCTCCCGCATCCCCCAGGCCACGGACGGCGGCGGCGGCCATGACGACCTGGCTGTCCCGCACGAGCGGCATCAGCCGGTTGATGGCCTCCGGGCGCCCGCTCTTGCCGAGCTCCTCGGCGGCGCCGACGCGCTCCGGCAGCGTGCCCTCGTTGAGCGCGAGCAGGTTGCGCTCCCAGATGGCCTTGGACTCGGCGGCCACCACCTGGGCCATGGCGCCGGGCACGTTGGCGGACTTGAGCGCCTGGACGATGACCTGGCGCGTCTTCCGGCCTCGGCGGCCGTACTGCAGGGTGAGGTATGCCTTGGCCTTGTCGTTCTTGACCTTGGCGAGCGCCATCGCGGCGCGGCCCTGGACATCCTCCACGGGGTCCTCGAGCAGCTCGCCCAGCAGGTCCACCACCCGCGCGTCCTGGCTCTCGCCGAGCGCCGCGGCAGCCTCGCCCCGGACGATGGCGGCGACATCCTTGGCGGCGCGAGAGAAGAGGACCAGATCCTCCGCATTGCCCTGCTTCGCCAGCGCCTTCACCGCCTGGGCGCGGACCTCCGGGCGGGGGCTCTGGAGGTCAGCGAGGAGCTGATCGCGATTGCCCTGACACCCCGCCAGCAGCAGCAGGGTCAGGACGACGACAAGGGGGCGCACGCCGGTTCTCATCGCACTCCGAGAAAAGGAAGACGGTGGATGGCGAACGCTTATATCAGCCCCTCTGGAAAGAACTCAGCCGCGACGGAAGGCGGCCACCCCGCGGCGCGTCACCGGGGGCGACGCGGACCGCCAGGCTTGCGAGGGCCCCGACCTCCGCCCGGCCCTGGGCGGCGGGAGTCCCAGTCGGCGCCCGGCTCACGCCGCTTCTGCTTGCGCCAGTCGACGAAGCCTCCGCCGCCCTCTCCTTCACCCTCCGGGCGAGCGCTCCGGCGCTCCGGCCGCGCGTCTCCACCCGCTCGGGGCGTCCGGCCAAAGGCTCCGGTTCCCCGGCTGCGGGGCCCCGGCGCGGCTCCTTCTCCGCGAGGGCTCCAGGACTTCCGGGCGGGACGATCTCCGCCCTCCCCTCGGGGCTTCCACTCCTTGCGAGCCGGACGATCACCCTCGTCCCGAGGCTTCCACTCGCGACGCTCGGGACGGCCCGCCCCCTCGCCACGAGGCTTCCACTCGCGGCGCTCGGGGCGGCCTGCCCCTTCGCCACGCGGTTTCCACTCGCGGCGCTCAGGACGGGCGCCCGCCTCTCCTCGGGGCTTCCACTCCTTGCGAGCCGGACGATCACCCTCGCCACGCGGTTTCCACTCGCGGCGCTCGGGACGGTCGCCCGCCTCTCCTCGGGGCTTCCACTCCTTGCGAGCCGGACGCTCACCCTCGCCACGCGGCTTCCACTCGCGGCGCTCGGGACGCCCCGCCCCCTCGCCACGCGGCTTCCACTCACGGCGCTCGGAGCGCTCACCCTCGGCGCGAGGCTTCCACTCCTTGCGAGCAGGACGGTCGCCCCCGTCCCGGGACTTCCACTCCTTGCGGGCAGGACGCTCACCCTCGGCGCGGGGCTTCCACTCCTTGCGAGCAGGACGCTCACCCTCGGCGCGGGGCTTCCACTCCTTGCGGGCAGGACGCTCACCCTCGGCGCGGGGCTTCCACTCCCGGCGCTGGGGCCGCTCCCCGTCCTCGCCGCGCGGCTTCCACTCCTTGCGCTGCGGACGATCGCCTCCCTCCGTGCGCCCACGGCCAAAGCGCGCCAGCCCGGTGCCACCCTCGCTCCGGCCCTTGCCCGCCGCACGCGCGGGACGCCCCGCCGCGGCCGGCCGCATCCCCTCGGGAACCTCCTGCGCCCGAGGCAGCTTCACCACCACGGGCTCGGGCCGCTCGACCTCCGGCTCGAAGTCCTCGCCACCGTCATCCGCCTCCATGAAGCCGGGCGCGGACCGCCCATGGCGCCGCGGCGGCAGGCCAATCGCGCCCTCGGGCGGAGCCATCCGCGCCTCGGCCACGTCCTGCAGCAGGCGCACCTCGGAGTTCGTCAGCGGACGCAGCTCTCCGGGCCGCAGCCCGCCCACGCCCACGCCCGCATAGGCCGGGCGGTACAGGCGCACCACCGGGTGCCCCACCGCCGCGCACAGGCGCTTGATGAGGTGAGGCCGGCCCTCGGCGACGACGATCTTCAGCCACGTGTTGCGCTCGGCCTGCTCGAACACCTCCACCGAGAGCGGCGTGGCCATGCCGTCCTCGAGCCGCACGCCCCCGCGCAGCTTCTCCAGCGTGGCCGTGTCCGGCGAGCCCTTCACCTTGGCCAGGTACGTGCGCGGCACCTGGAAGCTGGGGTGCGTGAGCTTGTGGGCCAGCGCCCCATCGTCCGTGAAGAGCAGCGCGCCCTCGGCGTCGTAGTCCAGCCGGCCCACGGGGAACAGGCGCTTGCCCGCCTCCTCCACGTAGCTGGCGACCGTGGGGCGCCCCTGCGGATCCGACAGCGTCGTCACCACTCCCGCCGGCTTGTAGAGCAGGTAGTAGGACGTGTTCTCCGGCGGCGTGACGAGCTTGCCGTCCACCATCACCAGGTCCGTACCGGGCTCCACCCGGCTGCCCAGCTCCGTCACCGTCTCGTTGTTCACCTTCACCCGACCCGCGGTGATGAGCTCCTCTGCATGCCGGCGCGAAGCCACTCCCGCGCGAGCCAGGTACTTCTGAAGTCGTTCAGCAGCCATGTGATGCCTTCGTGCCCGTCACTCGGGCTTGGGTCCCGCGGCGCCCCCTTCGGGCGTCTGCGGGGGCGTGTTCGTCAACAGGCCGGCGGCGGCCTTCTGACTCTTGTCGGCGGCCGTGATGGCCTCCTCCAACTCCTCCAGCGCGGCCTCCGAGGCCGCGGCGCTCTTGTCCAGGCGCTTCTGGAAGCCTGGATCCGCCAGGGCCTCCACCGTCCCGGACACCTTGGGCGCCGCCGAGGATTCCTTCTCGACAATCTCCTGGTGCTCCTGCGTCAGCTCGTGGAACTCGCGCAGCGTGGGCAGGGAGGACAGATCCTTGAGCGCGAAGAACTCCAGGAACTCGCGCGTGGTGCCATAGAGGATGGGGCGCCCCACCTCCTCCTTCTTGCCCAGGATCTTCACCAGCTTGCGATCCATCAGCGCCTTGATGACGGCGCCGCAGTCCACGCCGCGGATCTCCTCCACCTCCGGGCGCGTCACCGGCTGGCGGTAGGCGATGATGGCCAGCGTCTCCACCGCCGCCCGGGTGAGCCGCTGCGGCTTCACGCGCAGGTAGCGCCGCACGTACTCCGCCGAGTGCGGATCCGTGCGGAACTGCCACCCGCCCGCCACCTCGTGCAGGACGATGCCGTTCACCCCGTCCCGGTGGATGCCGGAGATCTGATCGAGCGCCTTGGCGATCAGCTCGCGCTCGATGCCCGTGGACTCGAAGAGCTGATCCACCGTGAGCGGCTTGTCCGCCACGAAGAGCACGCTCTGCAGCACCGTGCGGATGCGGTCCTCGGAGAGCTTCTTGCTCTTGGCGACCAGCTTCTCGAAGGAGGTCTCCAGGTCCGGCCCGGTGTCCTCCTCGATGGCGGCGGCCTCCAGCTCGTCCAGATCGCTGTCGCCGCCCGGCCCCGTCACGGCGGCGATCTCCTCCTCGGAGAAGGGCCCCGGGCCACCGGGGGTGCCGGGAGCGGGGGCCTCGGTCGTCTCGTCGGTGGGGTTCCTACCGGTAGTCACTGTCGTCCACCTCCGTGGGGACCAGCCGCTCGAGCGCGTCCCCATTGGGCATCAGGAAGATGTCCTTGAGAGGCTCCTCCTGGAAGACGCGAATCAGGCGGCGCTTTACCATCTCCAGGATTGCCAGGAACGTAATGACGATCTCCTGGCGCGTGCTGCCCTCCGGGAACAGGCTGGCGAACGTCACCCGCTCCTGCCCTCGCACGCGCTCGACCACGCGCAGGGTGGCCTCCGAGAGCGTCAGCCGCTCGCGCACCACCTCGTGCTGCGGCTTGGGGGCCAGGCGCTCGAGCACCCGGTCCAGCGCCTCGATGAGCTTGAGGACGGAGAACTCCTGCAGCCCCACCTCCTCCTCGGGGATGGGCACCGCCTCCGCCGGCACGTTGCGGGTGAACACGTCCCGCCCGAGCAGATCCTGCTTGGCCAGCTGCTCCGCGGAGTCCTTGTACTTCTGGTACTCGAGCAGCCGCCGCACCAGCTCCGCGCGCGGATCGCCCGTCTCCTCCAGCGTCGCCTCGGTGGCCTCGACGGGGGCCGCGGCGTCCTGGCGCGGCAGCAGCATGCGGCTCTTGAGGTGCGCCAGCGTGGAGGCCATCACCAGGAACTCGCCGGCGATGTCCAGGTTCAGCTCCCGCATCTTCTGCAGGTACTCCAGGTACTTCTCGACGATGAGCGCCAGCGGGATGTCGAAGATGTCGACGCGGTGCTCGCGGATCAGGTGCAGCAGCAGATCCAGCGGGCCCTCGAAATTGGGCAGAGCAATACGGAAGGCGTCCCCTGGCGAGCGGGGCACCTCGGCATCGCTGGAGCCCTCCTCGGGCGGCGTGCGGCGGGCCTCGGTCACCGGACGTCCTTCAGGCACTTCACAGGCCTTCCCCCTTAGCAGCGCCCTCCTGGAGGGTCAAACATTCGCCGGGTCCGCCAAACCCCACTCCCGAGCGCGCGATGAGCACTTCGCGTGCGGTCAACACATGCACGCGAAGCACTTGTGCCAGACACACGTGAGAACCATTCATGAGGCCGCTGACAAGCCGTCTCGGGGACGGCGCCCGTGCCCACGAAGGTGGGCATTTCCAGCAAGCCGCTCATACCCCGGTGGCCGTCTTGTCTCAAATTCTGGAACTTTGCGACAGTCTGGCAAAAAACCAGTGAATTCAAAGGCTTGAGCATTATCAAACCTGTGATTAGCCTCCCCGGGGAGCGAGCAGGCGCCCTCAGCGGCCGGAGACATCATGGAGCACTTCAAAGGGAGCCTCACCCACTACTCGATGGACGTGGTGATCCCCGCGCTGTTGTCGCGCAAGGCGGTGGGGACGCTGCGGCTCGAGCGTGGCTCGGCCATTCGTTACTTCTTCTTCCAGGGCGGCTTCCTGGTGGGCGAGGGCTCCAACACGCCCAGCGAGCACCTGTCGCAGATGCTGGTGGATCTGGGCATCCTGGACGCGCCGCGGGCGGCGCTGGCGTACGAGGCGGCGGAGCTGGCGAACATGCCCTATGGGGCGTACCTGGTGCGCCAGCAGTTCGTGGAGATGCAGCGGATGCTGGAGGTGCTCGAGCACAAGGCGCGCGAGGCCTTCTTCGACTGCTACAACTGGGACTCGGGCGAGGTGGAGTTCAACCTGCAGCTGCCGTCGCTGGTGCACGCGGTGGAGCTGAAGCTGCCGCTGACGAGCCTGCACCGGGACGCGCTGGCGCGGCGGCGTGAGTGGAAGATGTTCCGGGACATCTTCCCGGGCATGGACACCACCTTCCGCGTCTTCCGCGAGCACGCCGTGGGGCACTTCTCCGAGGAGGAGTCCATCCTCATGAAGCGGGCGGAGGAAGGGGCCATGCTGGCCGAGCTGCTCGCCAGCGGGAAGGAGTCGCGCATCTTCGTGGCGCGGCGGCTCCTGCACCTGTACCGGCGCGGGGTGCTGGCGCCGCAGCGGGCGCGCGGCCCGTCCATGGGCGAGTCGCTGCAGGAGGCGGAGCTGCTGGAGGCCGCCCGGAACTTCCTGGACGAGGGCAAGTACGAGCACGCGATCGCGGTGGTGGAGCAGGTGCTCGAGAAGGGCCCCGTGCCGGAGGCGCACGCGCTGTACCGCGAGGCGGAGGTGAAGCTGACGCTGGCGCTGTGCGACGAGCTGTTCGCGATGGACGGGCGGCTCGTCTTCGAGCCCCTGCCCCGGCCGCTGCCCACCTCGCTGACGGCGGATGATCTCTACCTGTACTCGAAGCTGCGCGGGTCCACGACGATCCGCAAGGCGCTGAGCACGGCGGCCATGGGTGAGGCAGCCGCGGCGCGCTCGGTGCATCGGCTGCTGGCCACGGGGCTCATCCGCATTGGCCCGGTGCTGGGCGAGCTGGAGCCGGTGCGCAAGACGGATCCGTACGGCTTCCTGCCGCGCGTGCAGGCCTGAGCCGCTGCCTGCACGGCGCCGTCAGCCGTGGAGCTTCTTCAGCTCGATGCCGTCCCGCAGGGCGTGGACGTGGGGGTACGTCCGGGCGAGATCCAGCTCCACGTACACCTTGTCCTTGTCGTAGAGGGCGAAGCTGGTGGAGACGCAGAGCTGCTCGTCCCCTACCCGCTCGTAGCCCTCGCGCACCACGTCGTGGCCGTAGATGGCGATGCGGCCGCCCAGCGCGCCCAGGAAGGCGCGGGCCTGCTCGGGCCGGGCCATGCGGCTCCACAGCGTGGCGCCGATGACGGGCACGTAGAAGAACTCCTCGATGCCCATGTGGGCATAGCCCTCGAGCTGTACCTGCTCCAGATCCCCGGGCCCGTTCAGGTGCGCGGAGGGCGCGGCGTGCAGCAGCACCACGCCGTTGGGGGCCACCGCCACCAGGGGGAACTGGTTGAACAGCGTCCTCAGGGCGCCGGTGGGCCCGGGCCCCAGGCGCTCCTCGAGCACCTGGGCCTCGTCCGCATGGAACTTGGCGGTGCGCGGCCCACCCACGTGCGCGTGCTCATGGTTGCCGAGCAGGCAGTGCACCCGCCCGGGGTAGCGCTCGCGCGCCTCGAGGAACTGCCGCACCACCTCCGGGGACTCGTCGCGGTAGGGCGTGCCCAGGTAGTCCGGCCAGTTCTGCTCCGTCTCCTCGTCGGGCCCGTGGATGATGTCGCCGGTGAAGACCAGGACGGTGTCGGCGGGAGCCTCCTCGAAGAGGGCCAGCATGCGCCGGAAGTCCCCGAGGTTGCCCTGGATGTCGGTGGCGACCAGGAGCCGGCCGGAGGCCGGGAGGCGCAGGAGGCGGGAAGTCACCCCCCCAGCGTAGTGGCAGTGGCGCCTTCCTCAAGTCTCCGACCTGGGAGATTGCGGCCGCCGCTTCGGCCGAGGAGGCGGCCGGGCGACGGTGTCACTTCGCGGGTGGTGCTCGTCATACACGGCGCGCAGGCGCGCGCTGTTCACGTGCGTGTAGATCTGCGTGGTGGCCAGGTCCGCGTGGCCCAGCATGGCCTGGACGGCGCGCAGGTCCGCCCCGCGCTCCACCAGGTGGGTGGCGAAGGAGTGCCGCAGCTTGTGGGGAGAGATCGGCTTGCGGATGCCGGCCTTCAGGGCGTAGCGCTTGAGCAGCTTCCAGAAGCCCATGCGGGTGAACGGTCCGCCGCGAGGCGTCACGAAGAGGGCGCGGGACTCCTTCTTGCCCAGCAGGAACTGCCTGGGCCCGGCCAGGTACTCCTGCACCTTCTCCACCGCCATGCGCCCCACCGGGACGACGCGCTCCTTGGAGCCCTTGCCCTTGGCCACCAGGTAGCCGGCGCCCAGCTGCACGTCGTTGATGCCCAGCGAGCACAGCTCGCTCACGCGCAGGCCCGTGGCGTACAGCAGCTCCAGCATGGCCTTGTCCCGCTGGCCCGCCGGGTGGCGCTCGTCCGGCGCGGCCAGCAGCTGCTCCACCTCCTCCAGCGTGAGGAAGCTCGGCAGCTTGCGGGCGGAGCGCGGGGTGTCCAGGTCCTCGGTGGGATCCTTCTCCGCCAGCTTCTCGGCGATGAGGAACCGGTGGAAGCCGCGAATGGCCGCCAGGTGCCGCGCCTGGCTGCGCCGGGACAGGCCCCGCTGGCCCAGGCGTTTCAGGTGCTCGGACACGTCCTCCTGCTTCACCCGCTCCGCCGCCAGGACGCCGCGCGCGCGCAGATCCTCGAAGTACACCGTGAGATCGGCGGCGTAGGCGTCCACCGTCTTGCCGGACAGGCCGCGCTCGGCGCGGATGAAGGCGATGAATGCGTCGAGCAGCCCTTCCATGCCCCCAGGGTAGCGGAGCGGCGCGGCCTGGCAACCTCGCGGCCCTCACCCCTCCTTGTGGGTGTCCTCCTGCTCCCCCGCCGCGGCGGCCTCCGCCTGCGCCAGCGCCGCCAGCACCCAGGGCCAGCCCAGCAGGGCGTTGCCGGGAGACTTCAGGCACGCGTTGGCCACCTCCAGCACCTCCAGGGGCCGGGAGCGCGCCGCCAGCGCCATGTGGGCCCGCAGGAACGGGTACGGCAGATAGCTCAGGTTGTGGTGGACGACGGGGGACCACCGCAGCGTGGGCAGCCCCACCCACCGCTCCATCGCGAAGGCCCCCGCCTGGACGAGGGACTCCACCAGGAAGATGGGCAGCCGGAAGGCGGCCACCAGGTACGCCACGAGCGCGCTGGCCGCGACGGCGCCTCCGAACCGCCACTCCTTCCCGAGGCCCCAGATGACCATGGGCACCAGGCTCAGCACGATGGCGCCGATCTGCACCCGGTTGATGGACAGGCCCTTGCCCCGGGCCAGCGCGCCGATGCTCCCCGCGCACAGGCCGCCCACCAGCCCCAGACACCCGCCCGTGACGATGCCGGCCACGCCTCCCATCCGGGGCCCGAAGGCCCCGCCCACCGCCGCGTGCAGCCCCACCAGCATGGCCTGGCTCGCCAGGAAGCCCATCAGCGTCCCGGCCGCCAGCCCCGAGGACAGCGCCAGGAACAGCCCCATCAGCGAGCACAGCACCGCGCTCACCCACCACCCGGGCTCCAGCTTCAGCCCCAGGCTCGCCAGGGCCGTGCCCGCCGACACGGTCAGCAGCGGGGAGACGAGCAGGAGCAGCACCAGCATCCGCCGTGCGTAGAGCCCCGCCGCGCGGCTGCCGTCGGACTGCTCGTGCCACAGCTGCCCTACCCGCCCTCCGGGAGACTGGATGCCGGCTCCATGCAGCCGGTAGTGCAGATCCACCGGCTGCCACAGCAGCATCCACAGCAGCCGGGGAAGCCCTGGGACCTTCTCCGGAGCGTCGGGGGCGACATCATGCGAGCTCGGGAGGTCCACTGCGCTGCTCCTCTGCCTCTAGGCGTCCAGCCGGCCCTTGCCCTGCCGGAGGATCTCCAACGAGTCGCCGATCAGCGACACCACCGTGGACGGCTCCATCAGCGTCACCCCGCCGTCCAGGATCAGCTCCAACCCGTGCCCCAGCTTCTCCTTGATGTCCCGAGCGTCGATGAGCGGCTCTCCGCTCTCGTCGCTCGCCGAGGTGGTGATGATGGGCCGGCCCAACCCCGCCGCCAGCGCTCGGGCCAGCGGCGCGTCCGGCACGCGGATGCCCACCTGCTTCTGCTTGGACATCATGATCTCCGGGACGATCCGCGTCGCCTCGAGGATGAAGGTGAACGCGCCCGGCGTCAGCCCCTTCATGGTGCGGTAGGCGAAGTTGCTCACGTGCGCGTACTTCGCCACGTCCGAGAGATCCGGGCACAGGAACGACAGCGGCTTCTTCTTGTCCCGCCCCTTGAGCTTGTACAGCCGCTCGATGGCCTTCTTCGACGTCAGATCGCATCCCAGACCGTAGTAGGTGTCAGTGGGATACGCGATGAGGCCGCCACGCTCGAGCACCTCCACGGCGCGTGCGACATGCCGAGGCTGAGGGTGTTGGATGTCCACCTCGAGGATGGGGGCTGCCATTGCGGGTCTCCTGAGCGACGTAGATTACGCGGTCTGCGGGCGCTCGTCGCCTCGTGCCTCGCCGCTGCGCTCCAGGGCCTTCCGGGTGAGCACGGGCCCTACCAGCTCGTGCGTGGTGATCATCGCCACGATGAGAACCTCCACCTGGGGGCCGAAGTCCGGGAAGGTCCGGGACACCAGCGCCGCGAGCCCGAAGGTAACTCCCGCCTGTGACACCAGGCCCATCCACAGGTAGCGCCGCAGCCGGGGATCCTCCTTGGGGGCGAAGCGGCGGCAGGACTGGTGGATGGCCAGGGCGCGCACCACCACGAGCAGCAGCGCCGCCGGCCCCACCGTCACCAGCGTGGACAGCTTCAGCCCCGCCCCCGCCGCCGCGAAGAAGAGCGCGAACACGGGCAGGCCCGCCAGCTGGATGGCGTGGTGGATGCGCTGGCTCTCGCGCTCGTCCAGGTTGGCGATGAGCGCCCCGGCCGACAGGGCCACCAGCAGCGGCGACAGGTGCAGCCGCGCTCCGCCCTCGGCCGCCGCGAAGCACAGCCCCACCAGGAACAGCGGCAGCTCGCGGTTCACCCGGCGCATGTAGATGAGCATCGCCACGGCCAGCAGCGCCCCCACCGCCACCGAGCCGAACAGCTCCCAGCCCACCCCGCCCACCAGCCCCCGGAAGTCGAAGCCTCCACCGAAGCTGGCGCGCGTCACGCCCGCGGCCACCGCGAAGGCCACCATGACGAACAGATCCCCGATGATCACCAGGGCCATGAGGAACTCGGTGAACGAGCCGCGCGCGGACGTCTCCTGCACGATGGCGATCGTCACCGTGGGCGAGAAGGACACCACCACCGTGGAGACCAGCGCGCTGACGGCCATCGCCTGCGGCAGCGACATGGACACCATGAAGGGCAGGAACGGCTTGAGGGCGAAGAGCGCCGCGAAGCACACCACGAACGTCACCCCGCACACCGCGGCGCACAGCAGGGCCACCTTGGCGCCCACCCGGCGGATGAGCCCCAGGTGCAGCTCCGTGCCCGCCACCAGGGCGATGAGGCTCACCGCCAGCCCCTTCACCAGCTCCAGCCCCTTCACGCCCTCGCCCGGGAGGAAGCCCAGCGCGTAGGGCCCCACCGCCACGCCCACCAGCAGGTAGCCCGTGAGGCGCGGCAGCCCGACGCCCTTGGCCACCTTGCCGGCGAACATCCCGCACAGCAGCAGCGCGCCGGCCGCCAGCATCACCGAGTTGCCCGTGTCCGCGCGCCACAGCTGCACCCGGGAGATGCCCGCCAGCAGCGCCACCAGCAGCCCCAGGCGGATGATGGCCCCGCTCATGCCGTGCCTCCCGTGGCCGCGCGGGGCGTCTCCAGCACCTGCCGGAAGGCCCGGTTCGCCAGCACCTCGTTGACCACCGCCCCCAGGGCCACCACGTCGAAGACGTGCTGCGACAGCTCGCCGGGCACCAGCATCAGGTACTGCACCACCAGGCACACCGCGAGCCCACCCTGGGCGATGAGCGCGTAGCCCAGCTTCGGCGGCAGCTTCAGCGCGCTCGCCGCGAAGCGCTGGGCCAGCGAGCCTCCCAGCACCTTGCCCAGGAAGCGCAGCGCCACGTACCCCGGCAGCAGCATCCACGCCTCCACGTCCCGCGCCTGCAGGTGGCAGCCCGCCAGGAACACCAGCATCAGATAGGTGGGCCGCTCGAAGCGCCCGAGCGCCCGCGCCACCTGCTCCACCGCGCGGCCGCCCACCAGCGCCAGCGTCGCCCCGCAGGCCACGCCCGCCAGCAGCGAGGAGACGCGCAGGTACGCCGCCGCCCCGCTCACCAGCGCCACGCCCCCCAGCATCACCGCCGTCAGCTCCGCCGGATCCTTCAGCGCGTACGTGAGGAAGGCGATCAGCCCTCCGCAGAGGATGCCCAGCAGCAGCGCCAGGCACACCAGGCCCACGCCCTCGGCGGGGCTGGCCGCCGCGCCCAGCACCAGCGCCAGCGCCAGCACGCCCAGCCCCACGCCATCATCCAGCATGGTGAGCAGCGCCACGGCCAGCCCGCGCGAGCGCTCCATCCGCCCGCTGCGGTAGCCCAGCACCGCGAAGTGCCCCGAGGACAGGCTGGCCGCCGCGCCCAGCAGGGCCGCGCCGCCCATCGCCAGCCGCAGCGACACTCCCGTCGTGAACAGCAGCGCCCCCGTCAGGGGCACCGCCACGAAGAGGAAGGCCACCCCGGCGTGCGCCAGGGCCGCGGAGAACACCGGCCGGGGCAGCAGCCGCAGCAGCCGGGGCTCCAGGTTCAGCCCCAGGATGACACCCGCGGTGCCCAGCCCCAGGGACACCACGGGCCGCAGCCCTTGCAGGTCCGCCTCCGTCAGCACCCCGGCCAGTCCGGGCCCCAGCAGGGCGCCGAAGACGAGGAAGATGAGCCCGCTGGCCGCCAGCTGTGCCACGCCGGGCAGCCTGCTGGGATCCAGCAGTGTCCGGCTCGAGGCCAGCAGCGAGAGCGCCGCGATGGCGAGGAAGACGAGCAGCGCTTGCACGACTTGCGTGCTTACACCGGTCCGGCCGCTCCGTCACTCTCGACGGAAGATCGGCGCCGCGATCACCGGCAGGGCGATCAGCCTGCCCATGGGCGGCTCATCCGCGTCCATCTCCAGCTGGACGCGCTGCACCAGGCGCTCGACTTCCTCACTGCTGGGCTGTGGCAGCAGGCTCACCAGCAGGAGCCGATCCTCGTCCGCGCCCAGCGCCAGACTGCGCAGGCCCGCGAAGACAGGCACCTCGGCCGACAGCGCGGCCGCCGCGCTCCTTGCGCGCAGCACCAGCGGCTCCGGGATTCCAAAGTCCCGGAGCCTGCGGATGGCCCGCTCGAGCTGCTCCACCTGGTCCAGCAGTGTGATGAGGAGGAACACGGCCCCCTCTTACCGGGTCCGTGTCCCCTCGTCACTTACTCCCGCTGGGGCTCCTGGCCCTCAGGGGTCGCCGGAGGCGTCGCGCTCTGCTCCTCCTGCGTCGTCGGCTCCTGCGGCGCCATGGCCGCGCGAGCCGCGCGCTTGCCCTCCTCGATGAGCTTCTTCACCTTCTGCCCACCCTTGCGGCCGATCTCCTCGTAGAAGTTCGGCCCGCGGGTGGCCTTGACGCGGTCGCCACCCTTCTTGCCGATCTCCTCGTAGAACTTCGCGCCGCGCTCGGCCTTCACCGTCTCGCCGCCCTTGCGGCCGATCTCCTCGTAGAAGGAGCGGCCCCGCTCGGCTTTGACCGTGGCACCTCCCTTGCGGCCAATCGTCTCGTAGAACTCACGGCCTCGCTCGTTGCGGACGGTCTCTCCGCCCTTCCGCCCCGCCTCAGCCACCGTCATGCTGCCCTTGTTGTCCTTGTCCGACATGTCGCCATCTCCTCTCGTTACGTCCCGACGCCTCGCACGGTGCCCCTTGCCTGAAACCTTGGGACGGAAGCGCCCCGATGCAAGCAAGCTCCGTACACCGCCAGCCGTTCCCACCCGACAAACCACATCAGAACCCCAATGATTACGAAGGGTTGTCAGGCCTGCTCAGCGTCCTAGCCGAGCTGATGCCTGTCCGGCAGGACGCTTCTGTGTTGAGAACACGCCGCCCCACGTTGCCGATTCCCCGTCGCCCGCCCACCTTCTCGCGGAACCGTGTCAGGCAATGTCGGGGAGGTGATGGGTGGCGATGTCTCCGGGGCTGAAGAAGTGGCTGCGCGTGCTGGCACCCGTGTGTTCGTCCATTGGTGGACTGGCGCTGCTGCGGCTGCTGGGGCCGGACGTGATCGACCAGAAGCAGCTGCACGAGTTCCTCGCGCCCCTGGGGAAGACGGCCCCCTTCGCGTACATCCTGGCGCTGCTGATCCGTCCGCTCACGCTGCTGCCCGGAACGCTATTCGCCGCCGTGGGCGGCATGGTGTTCGGCACGCTGATGGGGACGATCTACGCGCTCATCGGCAGCTTCCTGGCCGCCCTGCTCATCTTCGGGATTGCTCGCAAGCTGGGCGTGCGGCCGATGAAGCGCCTGGCCGGTGAGCACTACCCGGCGCTGGCCCGCGCCGCGCGCAAGCATGACTTCCAGTTCACCTTCCTGGTCACCATCAACCCGCTGCTGCCCACGGACATGATGCTGGCGGCGGCGGCGGCCTCGGGGGCGCGCTTCTGGCCGTCGGTGGCGGGGATGCTCCTGGGCACCCTGCCGGGCACCTTCCTCATGGTGCAGTTCGGCAGCGGGCTGGCCCAGGGGCGCACGCTGATGACGGTGGTGTCCGCCGTGGGCCTGGTGCTGTCCTTCGTGCTGGGGGGCTTCCTGGGCCGCCGCGTGTACAAGGAGATGAACACCGGAGGGCCGCCGGAGTTGGAGGAGTTCCCGGCCGTACCTCTCTCCCGGCGTGAGCACCGCAAGGCTGGCAAGGACGGGCTGCCCTCTCCGTCTTGAGGGGCTGAGCCGCCTCGCGCCGGCCCGCTCAGTCCACCTTGGCCACCCGCTTGCGGTCGCCGAGGAAGTCCTCGACGCCCTGGGCGATCGCCTCGGCCACGGAGGCCTGGTACTCCTCGGAGTCCAGGCGCTGCTCCTCCTCGGGGTTGGACAGGAAGGACGTCTCCACGAGGATGGCCGGCATCTTCACGCCCAGCAGCACGTAGAAGAGCGCCTCCTTGGTGCCCCGGTCCCGGACGTTGGAGTAGTCGTGGGACAGCTGGCCGACGAGGCTCTTCTGCACCTGGGTGGCCAGCCGCGTGGACTCCCCCGTGTTCGCCTTGGTGGCCAGGTCCGCGAGGATGAACTGCAGATCGCTGATGCCCTTCTCCGTGGAGGCGTTCTCGCGCGCGGCCAGCCGGATGGAGTAGCGGTCCGCGGAGAGGTTGAGCGTGTACGTCTCTACCCCGTGCAGCTTCGGGCTGGAGGCCGAGTTGCAGTGGATGGAGATGAACAGATCCCCGCGGGACTCGTTGGCGAACTGCGCCCGGTCCTCGAGCCGGACGTAGCGATCGTCGTCCCGGGTGAGGATGACCTCCAGGCCGCGCTCGCGGAGCTCCTCGGCCAGCTTCTCGGAGATGGCCAGCGTGACGTCCTTCTCGCGGACCCCGTTCTTGCCGATGGCCCCCGTGTCATGGCCGCCGTGGCCGGGATCGATGATGACCCGGCGCACCTTGAGGCCCAGCTGCTCCACGAGCGTCAGCTCCGCGCGGCGCGACACCTTCGCGGCGGCCTTCAGGCGGGCCTCGGCGACGTGCTTGTCCAGGGCCGGGATGGTGGGCAGCGGCTCCTCGGAAGACTTCGACGGCGCCGAGGCCACGGCCAGGGCCTCCGTCCGGGCAGGCGGAGCCGCGACGGGCGCAGGCTTCGGCGGCACCGGAGTCGCGGCGGGCGCGTCGGACCGGGCGGGCGTGGAGGCAACGAGCTCCGCGGCGGGCTTCGAGGGCACGGCGGCGGGAGGCTCGGTCCGCGGCTTCGCGGGAGGCGCCTCGGCCACGGTGCTGGGAGCTGCCGCCGAGGTGGCGACCACCACCTCCGGCGAGGACTTCGCGGGGGCCGCTGGAGTCCCCTCGGACTTCAGCGGCGTGATGACGACGACGCGCGGAGCCTCGGAGGACTTGGTCGCCGAGGCGTCGGTAGCGGCCGGGGTGGCCGGCGCCGCATCGCGAGCGAGCTTGGAGATGGCATTCACCACCGAGGCACCCGGACGCTCCGGCTCGGAGGACTCGGCGACAACAGGCGCGGCCTTGCGCGGCGCCGGCGCCTTGGAGGCGGGCAGCGAGGCGAGCAGCTCCTTCAGCTCCCGGGCCCGGTCGCCCCGGCCGTTGACGGCGAGGATCTCGCTGATGACCTGGCGGGCGGACTCGGGCTGATCCAGGCGCTCCAGGTGGATGCGCGCGAGGGAGAGCGCCGCGTCGTCCGCGAGCCGGTGGCGCGGGTGGGTGTCCACCAGCTTGGAGTAGTCGGTGACGGCCGCCTGCAGATCCTCCGAGAGGAAGGAGATGCGACTGAGCTCGCTCAGCAGCTCGCCGGCGGTGAAGAGGGCATCCGGGGCGCGATTGCTCTTGGGATGATCGGTGGCCACGGCCTCGAAGCGGTGGGCCACGCTGAGCCAGTGGTGGCGCAGCTTGCGCCGCGCCGCGTCGCCCTTCAGGGCGTAGTAGGCCGTGCGCGCCTGCTGGTATGCCTCCTCGGCCGGGTCGCGCTTCGCCGCGGCGGCGACGCTCGACAGCAGCAGCAGGCAGAGGGCGAGGCGCGTGCGCATGAAGCCTCCGGACACGTGGAGCAACAGCTACAGAGGTGTGTCATGGGCTCCTTGCACTCGCAAATTTTCAGCCCTCCCCTTGCCCCCGCGGCTCACCGAATCCAGCCGAGGGTGCGGGCCAGATCCTCGTCGATGACGCGCACCCAGTCCGGCTCCCGAGGCACCACGGCGGCGAGCACCTTCTGGCCATTGCGCACCGGCGCACGGCCCGGGCGGGCACGCGCGCGGACCGAGAGCTTCACGTCCTGCCGGTAATAGGAGGCGGGGAAGACGATCTCGCGGCGCGTCTCCGGCAGCGGCCCATCCGGAGTGAGCCACACGAGCGCCCCCACGCGCAGCGGCTCCAGCTCCGCGCGGATGGTGCGGCGCAGCTCGCGCAGGAAGAAGAGGATGGCCCCCAGCGCCCCCACGCCCAGGGCCCAGGGCACCAGATCCACGGCGCCGGAGTTCGCGCGGGCGTAGCGCGCCTCCCGAGGCCTGTCCGGCTGGGTGGGATCCACCAGCAGCGTCACCTGCGCGCCGTGCCCGAGCCCCTCGGCATACTCGGCGGAGGTGCGCACGCCGCTGACGGTGTGCTGCACCCCGTCCACGTTGTAGAGCACCTCCAGCAGGGCCTCCGCGTCCACGCGCTTGTCCTTGGGCGGCAGCTTGCGGTCCGCCACCAGCCCGACGACTTCCTGGGCGCGGATGAAGAAGGAGCGCTCCTTGACGAAGAAGCGCCCGGCCAGCGCGGCCCCGGCGCCCAGACCGGCCATGAAGAGCAGCCCGAGAGCGAACGTCCGCACCAGCCGCCCCACCGCGCCCGGCACCTGGGTGAAGCGGACGCGCCGCGGCGCATGGGGAATGGCGAACTGCACGGGGGCGACCTCCTGGGCTCGCCTCCCTTTTACTTCAACTCCTTCTGGAGCCGGGCCAGGAGGTTGAGGGCCTCCAGCGGCGTGGTGGTGTCCAGGGAGGTGTTGCGCAGCGCCTCCAGCACCTTCGCGTGCGCGGGAGGCACCGCGGGCGTGGCCTGCGCCGCTCCCCCCGCCGCCTCTCCGCCGCCAAAGAGCCCGAGCTGCCCGGGAGACACTCGCGCCCCCCGGCGGACGGCGACGCGAGGCCGCCCGGACTCATCCAGCTCGCCGGACTCCAGGTTCTGGAGGATGTCCCGCGCCCGGGCCACCACCTCCTGGGGGAGCCCGGCCAGCTTCGCCACCTCGATGCCGTAGGAGCGGTTGGCCCCGCCCGCCACCAGCTTGCGCAGGAAGAGCACCTTGCCGCCCTGCTCCTTCACGGCGATGCACAGGTTGCGCACCCGGGGCTTCTCGCGCGCCAGGTCCACCAGCTCGTGGTAGTGCGTGGCGAACAGCGTCCGCGCGCCCACCTTGTCGTGGATGTGCTCGGCCACCGCCCAGGCGATGGAGAGCCCGTCGAAGGTGGAGGTGCCACGGCCGATCTCGTCGAGGATGACGAGGCTGCGGCGGGTGGCGTGGTGGAGGATGTGGCTCGTCTCGGTCATCTCCACCATGAAGGTGGACTGGCCGCGCGCCAGGTTGTCCGCGGCGCCCACGCGCGTGAAGATCCGATCGCACAGGCCGACGTGCGCCGCCTTGGCCGGGACGAAGCAGCCCGCCTGCGCCATGAGCACCGTGAGGGCCACCTGCCGCATGACGGTGCTCTTGCCGGCCATGTTGGGGCCGGTGATGACGAGGATCTGCGCGTCCGACGAGTCCATCCGCACGTCATTGGGGACGAAGGACTCGCTGGCATTCAGCACGCGCTCCACCACGGGGTGCCGGCCGGAGGTGATGGACACGAGCTCCGAGTCATCCACCACGGGCCGCGTGTAGCCGTACTCCGCGGAGCACCGGGCGAAGGACAGCAGCGCGTCCCCGGTGGCCACGGCCTCGGCGGCCGAGCGGATGCGCGGGGCGGCGGCCACCACCTGGGCGCGCAGCTCCTCGAAGAGGCGCAGCTCCAGGGCGCACCGGCGCTCCTCGGCGGTGAGGACCTTCTCCTCGTACTCCTTGAGCTCGGGGGTGATGTAGCGCTCGGCGCCCACCGTGGTCTGCTTGCGGATGTAGTCCTTGGGCACCAGGTGCTTGTTGCTGTTCGTCACCTCGATGAAGTAGCCGAAGACCTTGTTGTAGCGGACCTTCAGCGAGGAGATCTTCGTGCGCTCCCGCTCGCGCGTCTCGAGCTTCAGCAGGTAGTCCTTGCCGGAGGTGGACAGCGCCACCAGCTCGTCCAGCTCGGCGTTGAAGCCCTGGCGGATGAGGCCGCCCTCCTTGATCGTCACCGGGGGCTCGTCCACCACCGCTCGGAGGAGCAGCTCGGCCAGCTCCGGCAGGGCGCTAAGCGGACCGGCCAGGGCCTTGAGCAGCGGCGCCGAGCAGCGCGCCAGCGCGGCGGCCAGCCGGGGCAGCTGCCCGAGCGACACGCCCAGGGCGCGCAGGTCCCGCCCGTTGCCCGCGCCCAGCGAGAGCCGGCCGCACAGCCGCTCCAGATCCGCCACGTCCTTGAGGAGGGTGGTCAGCTCCTCGCGCCACACGCTGCGCTGGGACAGCTCCTCCACCGCATCCAGGCGGGCGTGGATCTCCGGCAGGGCGCACAGGGGGCGGCGAGCCACCGGGCCAGCTTCCGGCCTCCCATGCTGGTGACGGTGCGATCCAGCACGCCCAGCAGGCTGCCCTTGCGAGCCCCATCCCGGAGCGTCTTGAGGACCTCCAGGTTGGAGCGCGAGGACTCGTCCATGAGCAGGTGCCCGGCGCGCTCCAGGCGGCTGAGCCGGTCCACGTGGGCGGCGTTCGTCTTCTGGGTGTCCTTCAGGTAGCGCAGGGCCGCGCCCGCCGCGCCGGTGGCCAGGGGAGCGTCAGCCAGGCCGAAGGCCTCCAGCGAGGCCACCGCGAAGTGCCCGCGCAGATAGACGGTGGCCCGAGCCGGCTCGAAGGCTGCCTTCTCCAGCTCCGTCACCGAGGGCTCGCGAGGCAGCCGCGCACTGAGGAACGCCACCTCCGGCGCTCCGCGCTGGCCCTCGGGCACGAGCAGCTCGCGGGGCTCCACGCGGGCCAGGGCCTCCACCAGCTCCTGGGCGCTGGGCACCTCGACGGTGAAGAACTCGCCCGTGGAGGCCTCGAGCAGCGCCGCGCCGAAGCCCTTCTCGCCCCAGTGCACGGCGGCCAGGAAGTTGCTGGCCCGAGGCTCGAGCACCTCCTCATCCAGCACCATGCCGGGGGTGATGATGCGCGTCACCTCGCGCTTGACGATGCCGGGCCCGTTGCCGGGCGCCTCCATCTGGTCGCAGATGGCGACCTTCATCCCCTGCTCGATGAGCCGGGCGATGTAGCGGCGCGCCGAGTGGTAGGGCACCCCGCACATGGGCACCTTCTCGCTGCCCTTGGCACGCGCGGTGAGGGTGATCTGGAGCAGCTCCGAGGCGCGCTCGGCGTCCTCGAAGAACATCTCGTAGAAGTCGCCCAGCCGGAAGAAGAGGATCGCGTCCGGATGGAGCGCCTTGGTCTCCAGGTACTGGCGCATCATCGGCGTCAGGGAGGCGATCTCACGTGCCCCAGCGGGCTCGGCGGCGCTCTCCATACCTTCCAGGTTGGCTCCCGGAGCGGCCTCGGCGGCGGCTCCCTTGGCTGTCTTCACCTGCGTCACACCCATGACTTCCCTTCTCTCACGCCCACCGTCCCGGATCAACGCGCTCGCGTCCTACCCGCTACGTCACCTGAATCACACCTCTAACACTGCCCGCCGACATCCTGCCTCCTTTTCCCGCCGAAAACGGTTCACGCCCGGCGCCCAGGAAGGCAACCTGCCGGCCACGTATGGAGCCCCGCCCGCCCCCGCCCGTCCCCGCCCTCTTCAAGGTTGCGCTCGCGCCGCTCCAGGCCTTCTTCCGACTGGAGGCCAGCAGCGGCATCCTCCTGGCCCTGTGCGCCGTGGTGGCCATGGTGTGGGCCAACTCCCCGTGGGCCTCCAGCTACACGGGGCTGTTCGACGCGCCGCTGGCGTTGGAGGTATCCGGCTTCCGAGGCGCCTTCACCTTCCGGGAGCTCATCAACGACGGGCTGATGACGCTCTTCTTCTTCCTGGTGGGCATGGAGATCAAGCGCGAGCTGTCCGCGGGAGAGCTGCGCACGCCGGCCCGCGCGGTGCTGCCGCTCATCGCCGCGCTGGGCGGCATGGTGGTGCCTGCGGGCCTCTACCTGATCTTCAACGCGGGCACGCCGGCGGCGAGTGGCTGGGCCATCCCCATGGCCACGGACATCGCCTTCTCCATCGGGTGCCTGACGCTGGTGCGCAGCCGGGTGTCCAACGGGCTGGTGGTGTTCCTCACGGCGCTGGCCATCTTCGACGACATCGGCGGCATCATCGTCATCGCCCTGTTCTACGGCACGGGGCTGCACGTGGAGTGGCTGCTGGTGGCGGGCGGCATGGTGGTGGCGATGGCGGTGTGCAACCGCTTCTACGTGCGCAACGGCATGATCTACGTCGTACTGGGGGCGGCGCTCTGGTACGCGATGCACCACGGCGGCATCCACGCCACGCTGGCGGGTGTGGTGCTGGGTATGTTCATCCCGGCCCGGTCCGTGCGCCGGGGCCGTGAGGTGCTCACCGAGCTGTCGGCCTACATCCACCGGCTCGTGGAGGAGCCCGAGGACGAGGCGGTACGCGGCGCGCAGATCCTCCACATCGAGGAGCAGCTCGAGGACATCGAGCCGCCGCTCAACCGCTTCGTGCACCTGTGGCACGGCTGGGTGGCGTACGGCATCGTCCCGGCGTTCGCGCTGGCCAACTCGGGCATCTCGCTGGAGGGCATGTCGCTGGCGGACCTCACGAAGCCCCTGCCGCTGGGCATCATCGTGGGGCTCTTCGTGGGCAAGCAGGTAGGCATCTTCCTGTTCACCTGGGTGGCGGTGAAGCTGAAGGTGTCTCCCATGCCCGGGCAGGCGCGGACCGCCCAGCTCCACGGCGTGGCGGTGGTGGGCGGCATCGGCTTCACGGTGGCGCTCTTCGTGGCGACGCTGGCCTTCCCGGGACAGGCGGAGCTGCTGGCCGAGGCCAAGCTGGGAATCCTCCTGGGCTCGCTGCTGTCGGCGGTGGTGGGCTACCTGCTGTTGCGCTTCGGTCCGGCGCCGAAGGCGGTCCCGGCGGTCTGAACCATCGGGGGTTTTGAGCTCCAAAGGTCCCGACGTTTCCGAACAGTGAGCCGCCCGATGCGCTCCCGGTCGGGCTCGGCTGGAAGCTGACCGATTGCGGGAGTGCCGGGCCCGTGGGAAGGTGCGCGGCGCGTGAT
Source organism: Hyalangium gracile (assembly GCF_020103725.1). NCBI lineage: Bacteria > Pseudomonadati > Myxococcota > Myxococcia > Myxococcales > Archangiaceae > Hyalangium > Hyalangium gracile. The sequence continues at coordinate 25,055 of NZ_JAHXBG010000002.1, forward strand.
CCTCCAGGACCTCAACCGCGTCCGTCAGATCGCCGTCATCGCGGCCCGGCACGGCTTTGCCGATCTCACCGAGCGGGCCGGGCTGTGGCGGATGCTGGGCCGCAAGGAGAAGGTGGAGGTCTCTCCGGAGATGCAGCGGGCCTCGACGGCTCGACGCTTCCGGATGCTGCTCAACGATCTGGGCCCCTCCTTCGTGAAGCTGGGGCAGATCCTGTCCACCCGTGGCGACCTGCTGCCGGCCGAGTTCGTCGACGAGCTGGCGATGCTCCAGGACCAGGTGGAGCCCATCCCGCTGGAGCAGGTGCACGCGCAGATCCGCGAGTCGCTGGGCAAGGACGTGCAGGATCTGTTCGCCACCATCGATCCGACGCCCCTGGCGGCGGCGTCGATCGCGCAGGTGCACCGGGCGGTGACGAAGGCGGGAGACGAGGTGGTGGTGAAGGTGCAGCGGCCGGGGATCTCCGAGCGGATCGACTCGGATCTGACGGTGCTGCGCTCGCTGGCGCGGCTGCTGGAGGCGGTGATCGAGGAGACGGGCGTGTACACGCCCTCGGGGATCGTCGACGAGTTCGACAAGGCCATCCACGAGGAGCTGGACTTCGTGAACGAGGCCTCGAACATCCGGGCGTTCCTGGCCAACCACGTGGATCGGCCGTACCTCAAGATTCCGCGGGTGTACGACGAGCTGTCGAGCCGCAAGGTGCTGACGCTGGAGTTCATCCGCGGGGTGAAGATCAGCCAGGCGAAGCTGACCGAGGACGAGCGCAAGCAGCTGGCGAAGAACATCGTGGAGGGGAGCTTCCGGCAACTCTTCGACGACGGCCTGTTCCACGGCGATCCGCACCCGGGGAACATCCTGGTGCTGGAGGACAAGCGGCTGGCGCTGCTGGACTTCGGGGTGGTGGGTCGGCTGACGAAGCCGATGCAGGAGACGCTGGTGATGCTGTGCCTGGCGGTGGCGCTGAAGGACAGCGACTCGGTGGCGCGCATCCTCTACCGGGTGGGAGTGCCGGACGCGCGAGCGAACCTGGCGGGGTTCCGCAACGACATCGAGGGCATCCTGGGCCAGCACCTGCCGACGACGCTGGGCGAGGTGGACGCGCGGACGCTGCTGCGGGACTTGCTGGATCTGGCGGTGAAGTACCGCATCCGGATTCCGAAGGAGTACGCGCTGCTGAGCCGGGCGTCGGTGTCCACGGAGGGCATGCTGCGCAGCCTGTACCCGGAGATGAACATCCTGGAGATGGTGCTGCCGTACGCCAAGGAGCTGCTGGCGGGCCGCTACGATCCGAGCCAGCTCCAGGGCGGGCTGATGCGCACGCTGCTGCGCTTCCAGTCACTGGCGACGGATCTGCCCACGCAGCTGTCGCAGATCCTGCTGGATCTGGAGTCCGGGAAGTTCACGGTGACGGTGCGAGCCGATCAGTTCGACAAGCTGAACGAGAACCTGCGCACGGTGGCGATCATCGCATTCCTGGGGCTGTGCGCGTGCGGGTTCATCGTGGGAGCGTTCCTGTCGTTCGCGCAGAAGCCATGGATGTACCGCGAGGTGCCGGTGCTGGGCATCCTGGGGATCGCGCTGGCGGCGGCGTTCGCGGGCGGGGTGTTCACCTGGTACCTGTTCGGCAGCCGGTTCCGGAAGGTGAGCGTGAGCCGCTGGCTCAAGAAGCGCCGGTAGAGGGAGGGATGACATGCTGCGAAAGCTGGACGAGAACCTGTGGGTGGCGGAGCAGCCGCTGAAGTTCCTGGGGCTGGAGGTGGGGGCCCGTATGACGATCGTCCGGCTCGCGGATGGCGCGCTCTGGGTGCACTCGCCGCTGCGCCTCACTCCGGAGCGGCGCCAGGCCGTGGAGGCGCTCGGACCGGTTCGCTTCCTCGTGGCCCCCAACACGTTCCACCACCTGTTCATCGGCGAGTGGATGGCGGCCTGGCCCGAGGCCCGCGCGTACGCCTCCCCCAGCCTGATCGAGAAGCGCAAGGATCTGAGCTTCCATGGCGTGCTCTCCGAGAAGGCTCCCTCGGAGTGGGCGGGACAGGTGGAGGTGCTGCCCTGGAGCGGGGCTCCCTCGCTCGGCGAGATCGTCTTCTTCCACCACGCCAGCCGCACGCTCGTGCTCACCGACAGCCTCCACAACCTGGCCTCCGACGCCCCGGCCTTCACCCGCTTCTCCTTCAGGCTCTTGGGTGGCCGCACGGGCCGGCCCAGCACCTGGCTGATCGATCGCCTGATCAACCGCGATCGCAAGGCGGCCCGCCGCACCGTGGACACCATCCTCCAGTGGGACATCCAGCGCGTCATCGTCGCCCACGGCAACGTCGTGGAGCACGACGCCGCCCGGGCCTTCCGGGAGGCCTACGCCTGGCTGTAGGCCCTTCGCGTCCGAGGGCGTCACATCCACGAGCAACGCCGCTCCATCGGGGACGACGGATTCCATGAGTCCCTGCTGGAGGGAGCAGCCATGTCGAAGGCGCTGAAGTCGTTGCTGATCATGATGGTCTCGCTCGCGGTGCCGACCCTGGTGCTGGGGGTGATCAGCCTGGTGAGCGGTGGAGCGCTCGCCGCGGATGTGGCGGTGGTCATCAGCGTCGTATTTGGCCTGGGCTACGGCCTCGAGGCTGGCCTGCTGCGCAGCTACGATCTGTCCCGGGGCGTGGGCTGGCTGGAGCTCCTCGTGGACCTCACCTGGAGCCTGCCCAACACCGTGTTCGGCTTCCTCATCGGCAACGCCACCTACATCTGGTTCGGCACCCTCTCGCGCGCCCGCTCCGAGGACAAGGGCTGGATCGTCTACATGCCGCGCCCGGGCAGCTCGTTCGGTCGGGACGTCCTCCAGACGCTCGGCACGGTGAACATCGGCGGCGAGGGCCAGCACGAGAAGATGCACCTGCTCCAGGCCCGCATCTTCGGCCCGCTCTACCTGCCCTTCGTCGGCGCCTCCTACGTCATCACCTTCATCCTGCAGGTGCTGTGGACGATCACCCTCGGCGGGCTCCTGAAGCTCCTCGGCGTTCGGCAGAAGGCGTACTTCCAGCCCCCCGCCCACTCCGCCGTCGGCGGCTTCTTCGGCTGGATCTACTACGCCACGCCGATCGAGCTCTGGGCCTACGCCTCGGGCAACCCCTGAGCCGCGCCTGCTCCCCTGCCCCCGCGTGCCCGCCTGGTTCACAGCCAGCCGGGCGCGCGCTGGCGCGAGGGCTCACCGTGAGCACCGTTAGCGCTGCGACACCATCCACGGGGGGAGGAGCGGAAGATGTCGACGCTGAACGTGACGCGCGGGCCTGACTTGAGGCGGATGTCCGAAGACGTCCGAGCCTCGGCTCATGGAGGCTGGGTCGAGCGCTGTGCTCGACTCGGTTTCACGGCCCAGGGGGTCGTCTACACCCTCATCGGGACCCTGGCGCTGCAGCTCGCCCTTGGCGAGAGTGGAGGCCGCACCACCGACGCCCGTGGCGCGCTCGAGCGCATCGCGGAGCAGCCCTTCGGCGTGTTCCTGCTCGCGCTGCTCACCGTGGGCCTGGTCTCCTTCGTCGCGTGGCGCTGGGTGCAGGCGATCCTGGATCCCGAGCATGAGGGCACGGACGGCAAGGCCCTCGTGAAGCGCGCGGGCTGGTTCATCAGCGGCGCCATCTACGCCGGCCTCGCGGTCAGCGCCGTGCACCGCATCCTTGGCCGCGAGGACTCCGGCGGGCACAGCGCGCGGAGCTGGACGGCGAAGCTCCTCAGCCAGCCGCTGGGCCAGGTGCTCGTGGCCATCGTCGGGGGGATCGTCATCGGCTACGCCGTGAAGGAGCTCCACAGCGCGTACACCAAGCGCTTCAGCCGCAAGCTCGACCTCCAGCGCCTCACCACGCGGCACTCGGACACCGTCATCCAGCTCTGTCGCTTCGGGCTGGCGGCCCGCGGCGGCGTCTTCCTCCTCATGGGCGGCTTCCTCCTGAGCGCCGCGCTCCACTCCGACGCCCGCGAGGCCAAGGGGCTGGGCGAGGCGCTGGCCACCCTGGCCCGCCAGCCCCACGGCGCCGTGCTGCTGGGCATCGCCGCCGCCGGGCTACTCGCCTACGCCCTCTACCTCTTCATCGTGGCGCGCTACCTCCGCATCGGCCGCGCCACCTGACGTCAGCGCCAGCCCTCGAGCACGAGCTTGCCCACCATCTTCCCGGACTCCAGCTTCGCGTGCGCCGCGCGGAGCTGCGCCGCCGAGATGGGCGTCAGCTTCTCCGTCAGCGTCGTCTTCACGCGCCCGGCGTCGATCCACTGGGCCACCTGCGTGAGGATCCGGTGCTGCTCGTCCATGTCCGGCGTCTGGAACATGGGCCGGGTGAACATCAGCTCCCACGCGAAGCTCACGCTCTTGCGCATCAGCGCCCCCAGCTTCAGCGGCTCGTCCGTCTCGACGATGGACACGATGCGCCCGAAGGGCTTGATGACCTCCACCATCGTGTTCCAGTAGGCCGCCGTGTTCACCGTGTTGAAAATGTAGTCCACCTCCGCGCTCCCCAGCTCCTTGAGCTGCTTCGGGATGTCCTCGCGGTGGTTGATGACGTGGTCCGCCCCCATGTCGCGGCACCATTGCTGGGACTCGGGGCGCGAGGACGTGGCGATCACGCGCAGCCCCGCCAGCTTCGCCAGCTGGATCGCGATGGAGCCCACCCCACCCGCTCCGTTGATGACCAGCAGCGTGCGCCCCGCCTGCTTCCCGCCCACGTCGATGGAGAGCCTGTCGAACAGGGCCTCGTGCGCGGTGAGCGCCGTGAGCGGCAGCGCGGCCGCCTGCGCGAAGTCCAGCGAGCGCGGCTTGAGCGCGACGATCCGCTCGTCCACCAGGTGCAGCTCGCTGTCACAGCCCGGGCGGGTGAGGCTGCCCGCGTAGAAGACGGCGTCCCCTACCTTGAAGTGCTGGACCTCCGGCCCCACCGCCTCCACCACGCCCGCCGCGTCCCAGCCGAGCACTCGCGGCGAGGCCTCCGTCTTGTCCTTGGGCGAGCGCACCTTGGTGTCCGCCGGGTTCACCGACACCGCGTGGACCCGCACCAGCAGATCCTTCCCCTGGGGCTTGGGATCCGGCAGCTCCACGTCCAGCAGGGACTCCGGATCGGAGATGGGCAGGTAGCGCTTCAGGGCAACGGCCTTCATGACTCTCGCTCCTTCGGGAAAGACGGGCGCCAATACGCGCGAGGCCGCGGAACCTAGGACTCCCGATGAATCGCCACAACGCCCATCTGGGCCGGGGTGTGTTCGCCATCAGGTGAGCGGCCCCCCGTCAATATGCCGTTGGTACACCATTTGACACACCGCGTTGCCAACTTGGGTTCCCCCGTTTTCCCCAGTTGTCATAATGGGGCGGCAGAAGCACACCCGTCGGGAGTCTTCATGCTTCAGCCGTGGGTTCATGAGCCGAGGCTCGATGAAGAAGGGCGCGTCAGGGCGCTCCACCGCCACCTCCTCAATGAGGAGCCGGATCCCGAGTACGACGCCATCGTCCAGCTCGCCTCGGCGATCTGCGAGACACCCATCTCGCTGCTGACCCTGGTGGACAGGGATCGCCTGCGCTTCAAGGCCAAGGTGGGGCTGCCGAGGATCCTCCAGGACGAGCGCACCGACTCGTTCTGCAGCCACGTCATCGAGCAGGAGGAGCTCTTCCTCATCGAGGATGCGCTGGCCGATCCGCGCTTCCGGGACAACACGCGCGTGCGTGGCGAGCCCCACATCCGCTTCTACGCGGGCACGCCGCTGCGGACCGAGGAGGGGTACCGGATCGGCGTGCTGTGCGTCATCGATCATGTCCCCCGCCGGCTGAGCCCCCTGCAGCTGCGCACGCTGGAGCACCTGGGGCGGCAGATCGAGACCCACTTCCGTCTGCGCCTCCAGCTGCTCCAGGCCCAGGAGCGCAACGTGGAGCTGGAGCAGGCCCGCTCGCGGCTGCACGCGATCAACGAGAGCCTCCAGGCCGAGATCGTCGAGCGCCACCGCGTCGAGCGCGAGCTGCGCTCCCAGGGCGCGGTGCTGAGCACGGTGCTGGCCCACATGCCCCACTCGGTGTTCTGGAAGGACCGCGAGGGCACCTTCCTGGGCTGCAACAATGCGTTCGCGCAGCAGGTCGGCCGTGCCTCGCCCGCGGGCATCATCGGGCGCAAGGACCAGGACCTGGGCTTTCCGCCCGAGCAGGTGGAGGCCTACCGCCGGGATGATCGGGCGGTGATGGACAGTGGCCGCCCGATCCTCGACATCGAGGAGCCCTTCCGCGTCGGGGGCGGACCGGAGCGCTGGCTGCTGACGAGCAAGGTGCCGCTGAAGGATCTGGATGGGAAGGTGTGGTCCGTGCTGGGCATCTTCGCGGACATCACCGAGCGTCGAGAGCAGGAGGCCACGCTCCAGCAGGCCCTGAGCAAGGCCGAGCTCTACGCCGCGCGCATGGAGTCCGTGGTGTACGAGGCCCGGGCGCGCACCCGGCGGCTCATGGAGGCCTCGCTGGATGCCGTCTTCGTGCTCGACAGCGAGGGCCGCGTGCTCGAGGCCAACCCGGTGGCCCGGCGGCTGCTGGGGATGGAGGCCGAGCAGCTGCTGGGCCGCCCCTTCGACTCGTTGGCACCCGAGTCGGATCGGGCGTCGCTGAGGCGAGCGCTGGGGGAGCTGCGTCCCCAGGGGTCGGTGCGCCTGGACGATCAGTCCCTGCTCACCGCCACGGGTGGTCGCCTGGCGGTGCAGCTGCTCGGCTCGGTGCAGGATGAGGGCGAGGCGCTGCGGCTGCTCATCGTCGTGCACGATCTCACCGAGCGACGGCGCCTGGAGCAGCAGGGCATCCAGAACGATCGGCTGGCGGCCATGGGCGTGCTGGCGGCGGGCATCGCCCACGAGATCAACAACCCCACGGCCTATGTGCTCTCCAACCTCGACTACCTGCGGCAGTGGCGGGAGGAGCTGGAGCAGCACCTGGCGTCGCTGCCGGAGCTTCCGGCCTCGCTGAAGGAGGGGCTGGCCGAGACGCGCCAGCTCCTGGCCGACTGCATCGACGGGTGCGCGCGCATCCAGGACATCGTCCGCGGCATGCGGCACCTGTCGCACCAGGGCCACGCGGAGGAGCAGACGCTGGTGGACGTCCACACCACGCTGGACTCGGTGCTGAACATCTCCCAGGGAGAGCTGAAGCACACGGCGCGGCTGGAGAAGGACTACGCGCCGGATCTGCCGCTGATCCTCGGCAGCGAGGGGCGGCTCGGGCAGGTGTTCCTCAACCTGATCGTCAACGCCATCCAGGCGATGCGGCCGGGCAATGCCCGCGACAACCGGCTGCGCGTGCGCACGCGAGCGGACGAGCACCACATTCGCATCGACATCTCCGACACGGGCCACGGCATCCCCAAGGAGGCCCTGCCCCACATCTTCGATCCCTTCTTCACCACCAAGCCCGCCGGGGTTGGCACCGGCCTGGGCCTGTCCATCAGCTACGCCATCATCCAGAAGATGGGCGGAGAGATGAGGGTGGAGACCCAGGTGGGCCAGGGCACCACCTTCTCCCTGTTGCTGCCCATCCACCACGAGGCCAGCCCGGTCTGAGTCCGTGAGAGGGAGTCACAGCGAGGATCGCGAAGGCTGAACCGCTGTAGAATCCTGGGTTTCCGCCCCACCAGGAGGTCCGGCCATGCCGCTGAAGTACCTGCTGCCCGAGGAGCAGATCCCCCGCCACTGGTACAACATCATCCCGGATCTCCCCTCGCCTCCCGCTCCCGTGCTGCACCCGGGCACGCTCCAGCCCGTGAAACCGGATGACCTGGCGCCGCTGTTCCCGATGCCCCTCATCGAGCAGGAGATGAGCGGCCAGCGGGAGATCCCCATCCCGGAGGAGGTCCGCGCCGCGCTGGCTCGCTGGAGGCCCTCGCCGCTGTTCCGCGCCCAGGCGCTGGAGCAGAAGCTCGGGACGCGCTCGCACATCTATTACAAGTACGAGGGCGTCTCTCCCGCTGGCAGCCACAAGCCCAACACGGCGGTGGCCCAGGCCTTCTACAACGCGAAGGCGGGGGTGCGGCGGCTGGCCACCGAGACGGGGGCGGGCCAGTGGGGCAGCTCGCTGGCCTTCGCGGGCCAGCTCTTCGGGCTCGCCGTCACCGTGTACATGGTGAAGGTGAGCTACGAGCAGAAGCCTTATCGCCGCTCGCTCATGCGCACCTGGGGCGCCGAGGTCTTCGCCTCGCCCACGGACAAGACGAACGCTGGGCGCGGCATCCTGGGGCAGGCTCCGGAGAGCCCGGGCTCGCTGGGCATCGCCATCTCCGAGGCCGTGGAGGACGCCGCCACCCACGATGACACGAAGTACGCGCTGGGCTCGGTGCTCAACCACGTGTGCCTGCACCAGACGGTGGTCGGCCAGGAAGCCCAGGAGCAGATGAAGCTGGCCGGCGAGTACCCGGACGTCGTCATCGGCTGCCACGGGGGAGGCAGCAACTTCGCAGGCATCGCCTTCCCCTTCGCGCGGGACAAGATGCACGGCAAGCAGGTGCGGCTGGTGGCCGCGGAGCCCACGAGCTGCCCCACCCTCACCAAGGGCGTGTACACCTACGACTTCGGCGATACCGGGAAGATGACCCCGCTGATGAAGATGCACACGCTGGGGCACGACTTCATGCCACCGGGCATCCACGCGGGAGGCCTGCGCTACCACGGCGCCAGTCCGCTGGTGTCCCAGCTCGTAGACGCCGGACTGGCGGAGGCTGTCGCCTACCCGCAGCGGGCCTGCTTCGAGGCCGCCGTCCTCTTCGCGCGAGCCGAGGGCATCCTGCCGGCGCCGGAGAGCTCACACGCCATCAAGGCAGCCATCGAGGAGGCGCGGCGAGCCGACGCGGAGGGCCAGCAACGCGTCATCCTCTTCAACCTCTCCGGCCACGGGCATTTCGATCTGGGAGCCTACGATCAGTACCTCGCCGGCCAGCTCGAGGACTTCGAGTACCCACGCGAGGCCGTTGAGGCCTCAATGGCGAAGCTGCCCAAGGTGGGCTGAGCCCCCCTCGTCTCATAACCGATCGGGGCCGACTCAAAGTCACGTCGGGACAGTCTTGCGGAGGCCCCACCGTCGGCATGACAAGTAGGTTGCAGCCAAGCCTGAAGGCTGAACTACTGCGGTACATGGCAGGCGAAAATTCGGATGGACTCGACAACCAAGCCGCTCCTGAGCAAGAAGAACACTCTGAGGCTCAAGAGCCATCTCCTCAGATACTCGATACGCAAGACCTTCTGCAAAGGATCGCAGATTCATTGCGAAGTGAGTTCACGGCATTTCAAGCCATTCCTCATCGTGGAGAAGCAGGCCGCGCATTAGAAGACGCTTTGCGGCACACACTTGAAAGGCACCTCCCTGGGCGGGTTGGGTTACGGAGCGGCTTCGCTCTTGGAGTAGACCGGAGCGTGAGCCGACAGGCTGATCTTCTGTTGGTGGATGCTCTCGCGTGCCCGGCGCTTCTACAGGCCAAGTCGATGGGCATCTATCCCATTGACGGGGTGATTGGCGCCATTGAGGTCACGAGCAAAATCACCAAACGGAAGTGGCTCACGGACTGTGCCAAGCTCATGGAGTTCAGGCAATTGTTACCGTCCTCCTTTCTGCAGTCGAGCGCCCTTCCACCGGCAGGAATGATGTTCGCAGCAGACGCAGATTCCTCGCTACGGACTGTTGGCGACTGGGTTGCCACACGCTTCACCGAAGTTCGTGAGGACGAACGGCAGTATCTGCCGAATTGTGTCGTCGTTCTTGAGAAAGGGCTAGTGTGCTACCTTGAGATTGAGAATGGCGTCGTGAAGCTATCGTTCAATCCTATCAATGCCGGAATGGTGGCTGTTATCGAATCGCCACAACTCCATCTCGGTGTTTTCCTGCATCTCCTCCTGCATGAACTCCGTCGCGTATTGGCTTCGCGCATGAGGGGATATCTCCTGCACCTCCTCAAAGAAGCTCATCATCTGCCGCACCAAAAAGGTGGTCTCATTGGACTGGAGAGCGAGACTATCCAAACTACGTTTGCAATCACCCAACAGTTAGCTGACGCCGCGGCATTTTTTCCCGACTACGCCACATACTTGGGTGACGATCTGTCGGGTAAGCTTGCGGATTCGCTGCACCGCATCCCCGTCGGACCGTGAGCGGCGGAAGCACGCCAGGAAGGCAGCGAGCATCGAGGAGCGCCAACTCTGGCCGAGTAAGCACCCACGCGGGACAACGGCGGCTCGCGCCCACTGAAGAACGCCAGGAGCGAAGCCCGCAGCCTTCCGGGCTTCACCGTCGCGGCAGCAGACTGGTGGCCACCTTCACGAGACGTTGGATCCACGAGCGGTTGAGACGCCCCACTAGGCGCAACAGGCGCCGCGTGTCCGGCGTGTCCTCCAGTCCGGGGGCACCGGGCTTGCCTCGTGGGCGTGCTGCGGTGGTGGTAGCGTATCCGTCCGGCGGACGCCGCGGCGGAGTGCTTGAAGACGGAGGGGCACCGTGCTCGGTGCTACTCTCGTGGAGACGAGCCCCAAGAAGCGCGGCGAAACGATCGCGGCGACCGCGATCGAAACTTACATGGAGCGCGGGCTCAGTTGATCGGAAAACCAGGAAAGTGCCCGCGCTCGCGAGTTCTGGGGGCCTACAGCCCCCAAGCCCCCCTGTGGCGTCGACAAGCCCCTGTTTTGCGAAGGAGTGAAGACAAAACAGGGGCTTGTCGACGCGATCGTTCAGAACGCTCCTGCCAAGCATGGGTCACCCAGGGATTCGGGCGCCCGCAGTCCGAAGATCGCCAACCGACCGATGGGGCTGGATTCTGATCGAAACCAGAGGGGGCGATCCTGCGGTTGCTCGCAGTCGCCGCGATCGGAATCCCACGTTCCTCAACGATCGTTTCCAATGTCCCGAGCCGCTCAGCTCGGCAATGCCCCGCAGCACGTCGTCTGCCGGACGGATACCCCCAAACGGCGGAACAGGCTTCCAGGCGCGCGACTAACTACGCTTGGTCCATCACGCGTTTCTTGGAGCGGGCGTTCCCTGTCCTTGGAGGTAGATGCCAAGGGGTGAGTATCGGTAGCTAATCCCGATGTGCACGCCACAATAGCCGGGGGTTTGAAACGACAGGAGACCTGGGCGAAGCCGGCCATTCCGCACCCAGCGCCTGTGCTCATGGCTCATCAGAAATACGAATTCCATACCGCAGAAGTGCAGGCGGAGCCCGGCAGGATCCCCACCGCGCGGATCATCAATGGGCGTCGCCGACATGCTCGGGGCTCCGTCGGGAAACATCCAGAACCCGCCAAGGTTGAGCCACAGCCCGGCGCCACTTGGCATGGCCTCATTCAGCTTGAGGAGTGCCTCAAGCCACGGTTTCGGAGCGCACCACTGAGCACCTTTCACCTCTGCTTCCATCGCCGTGACGCCACACAGTGTTTTAAGAAACCATCGCTCAAGATCCTCACCATTGAACAATCCAGTGGCCGTACGCGCATCGTTTGCTGGCTCTCCCGTCTTCAGGAGCAATTCATAAAACCGGTCACCAATTCCGTCGTATGGCGATAGTGCTGCGTTATGAGCTGTGCACAGGACCTTCGCCTTGAGCTGAGATGGCGGAATTCTCAGCGACTTTCCAGGGGGGAGCCACGCCATCTTACTGACTTGAAGTTGACCACCGCCATAGTTGGTCATCCTCCGGAGGATAGCGTGACTCAAATAGTGCTCACCGGAAAGCTGAGGGGAGCATCCTCCTATCGGTGCCGCATAGCACCTCAAGGTTGTAGACTCAGCAGGACCGAGGCGCGGCGCCGGAATTGCTGCCGGAACCCCGCGAATACGGCCACGCTCATCAAGGCAACATTCCCGCCCCGGCTTGCTTGAACCGCACGGGCAGGCGGCATAAGGATCTGCAATCTCGACTTGGGCGGCGCTAATCATGGGATGCACCTAGCAGTTGCGTCTCATTCTAGCCTAGGGCGAGACCCAGGAGGAACCCGGGCCGCCTGCTCCCGAGTGCACCGAGCTGGAGCATCAGAACGGCCGACGCGGGGACCAATGGGCGTAGGTGCTTCACAGGGCTCTGCGTCGGGGGTCTGGTCGACTCCGAGAGGAGGGGCAGTCCATCTCCTTTGGATGATGGCACCTGCTCCTTGGTGTCGCCCTTGCAAATTGCAAACCCGGGTGAGGCACTTCCAACTGGTTTAGAGCCGTTCCACGTTCCCGCCCTGTACGGACAGTGCGCTGCACCTACTTCCATCATCGAGTTTGGAGGCCTTCTTGGCCTGTTTTTGCAGGTGGTCAGCCCGCTGCAACTCAGCCTCGGCCTGTGCCTGAGGGGAGTTCACCGAAAGCAGCCCACAGGCCGATGATAGTTTCCGGGGCTCGCCATTCACGCTGACCACCTCCGTGTCGAGCGCTTTCAGGGCTCCGCGCAGGCGCTGCCGAGCCGTCTCAAGCGGGGTTTCGGGCATGATGACCACCACCTCGTCACCGCCCTTGCGGTAGGCGTCGCCCAATCCTGCGACTGCCTTATCCACTGCATTGAAGAAGGCTTTGATGGCGATGTCGCCTGTTGCGTGATCGCCATCCTCGTTGAAGGCCTTGAGACCGTTCATGTCGAGATAAGCGAGCGAAACAGGAGCCTCGGGCCGACTGTTGAGGATGGCCACTGCTAGATCGCGTTCGACGTAACGGCCGTCAAAGAGAATGTTGAACGGTTCGCGGATTCGCGTTGCCTTCAACTGGTCTTGCAACTCGGCGAGGCGCACACGACCCGGATGACCTATCTCCAAGGACACCTCTTGACCTTTCAGGAGCGCCTCGATGAGGCTCACCGTTTCAATGCGGTCCTGGTGCTCCATGCTATCGGCAAGTTCGGCCATCTGCCAGGTAACCGAGTCTGAGTAGGAATGCGTGCGGACATCCGGTCCATTGAGCATCCCGTGACGAATGAGCCACAGGACCATCTGGCGGTCCTTAGCGCTCTCGAAAGTGTCGCTACCAGCGGGATATCTCACCTTCACCCAGCGCATCTGCTCGAACTGGGCGAGGAACTGCATTTCCCGAAATCGAGCGTCGTTCTTGTAGTTAGCCAAGCGAGTAGTCCCTTCTTTCCTGGCATCGCAGGCTGTAGTCCGCCCGTGGAAGCCAGAGCATCAGCCTAAAGGGTTTGAGGGGCATTTCGGAGGAGAATCTCCGCTAGGTCAATCGGCCAGCCATCCCTCGCTTCGGACGCAGGCCCTTCATTGCTCGTCACGTGCGAGACATAGGGTTGTCTGCCGGGGGGCCAAGGCGAAGCGGATCCGAGACGTACTCCTCCGTAGGGATCCATTTCATGTTCGTAAACCCGTGCCTCTGGACGAACTGGACGAAGCGCTCGGAGACGACGATGTCCCCCTGGAGGCCACGAGGGCGAAATACGTCCTCGCCCTGCCAGGTGCCCGGCTCCAGAGCAAAGCCGTGAATGGAGTCCACTCCTGTATTGCGGCACTCAGGGCATGTCACGGGCTTGATACGGCGCAAGCGACTGCGCGCCTCATCGACTGCCCCAGGTCCGAAACGGGCGGTGACGGCGAAGTAACGAGGCACTGTATCGGGCTTGGGACTCTTGCGCTTTCTCCGTACGCGTACCACCTCCACAGGATGGAAGCCGAGCAGCCCGGTGAGCCCCTCCGCCTGAAAAGCCTCCCTCATCCGCTCTGAGATGAGGACCTCATTGCCGGGGCCTCCCACGAAGTCGCCGAGACCCTGACCATGTGGTTCCAACTCGGCGCGGTACGGTGGCAGCCATGTCAGCATGCCGATGGTCTTTCCACACTTCGGGCATGGGGGCGGGTTGCCCCGATTGACGGGTTCGGCCTTGCTGAACCTGGTGTCGTAGGGGCCCCACACATCATCTTCGAGCACGAAGAAATGAGGATCAGGTGGCAGGTCCGAAGCCATGGGGAAACCTCTTGAGCATGTCCTCGCGTTTGTAGATCGCGTGCAGGAACGCCTCGAACTCCTTCTGCGTTGCCTCGTCGAAGCGCCTGAGCCACCGGATGACCTCCAGATCCAGGTCACGGTGCCATTTCTGGTAGCCGCAGTGGGACTCCTTGTCCTTCGCCTTGGCTACGAAGCGTTCATCCCTAGGCTCGTACAGCCCATTGAGGTTCTTGTGATCCTCCAGCGCCTTGGCAATAGGCCGAGAGATGACGTGGTGGTTCTGTCCCTGGCAGTCGGGCGGCTCGGGCGCGGCCTGTCCTTCGGCTTCGGCGGCTTCGGCGAACTCGGCGTCCTCTTTCGCTTGAGCCTCTTCCTTGAGCCTCGCCGCTCCGGGCTGCGTCGTCCCGTAGACCGTCTTCACCCGGCTGAGGACTTCGGCAATCCTCGCTGGGCTGACCATGCAGCGATTGGCAGCAGTCAGAGGATCCCTCACGATGCAGCAGCTCTCCGTATCCCAACAGGAGATTTGAGCCAGGTAGACTGGCTCGCTGGTATCGGTTGGACTGCTCGCGTCGATCGGACGGCTCGCGTTGAAGTGGGCCCCCGAGGAGCAACCCACCACGAGGCCCATCAGCGTGATGGGCACCCAGGCTTTCAGCATGCTGTTCGGGGCTTGCATAGGCTCTGTGCTCTGCGAGGAAACATCTGTCCGTCGTGAGACGAGCCTGGGGTAGTCCACCCCGGCTCAATCCCCGTCGGGAAGCGTGAACTCCTCGTCGGAGGGCTCGATGACCACAGCCTCGAGTACTCCAAGGTCGCGCTGCAAGGGGGCCAGGCTCTCCTTGCAGACGGACAGGAGCAGCCCTCCGACGCGCCAGTTGGCGAATCCCTCGGCCTTGTCTCCCTGAACGCTCCAGCGGAGCTTCTGGAAGTACTCCGAATTCCCCGCCATGCGGCTGACGACATGGTTGGCGCGGTCGACGGCCAGCTTCAGCGCCGTGGCCTTCGCAGTCTTCAGCGTGGAGGCCGCCTGGGGCGAAGGAGCCGTCTCCTTCAGCCGGAGGCGCAGCGTGCAACGGATGAACTTGCGCGCGTCTCCGTCCCCTCGATGCACCAACTGGCCCAGGCCCTCTAGTGAGAATGGAAGCCGCCGGAAAGAACTCAGCCACAGCAACGCCCGGATCAGCGAGGGTCCCCCGAGCGCCGCATAGGACGCCGCGAGCACTCCCGCCCCGAACTGGATCCCGGCCACCGTATCGAGCGCGGGAATCGGCATCAGGTCGAACGCCGGGAAGCTGGCGTACACGCCCGTGCCCAGCAGCAACCCCACCCAGGGCAGCACGGCCGGTGACAGGAACACCGGGCTGGCCATCTTGTAGAAGTCCAGCAGGGAGAGCCGGTCATCCTCGTGGCGAGCCTTCTGCTTGTCGCGATCCCTCGCCTCGCCCCGGGCCGCCTCGATCGCCTCTCGCTTCTGGCGCCCCACGGACTTCGCCGTGGTCGCCCGGGCCGCCTGGGCCTCCTGCTGGAGTCGCGCCAGGGCAGCAGGCGCATCCGGCGAGAGCGCCACGGGCGCCGCCTTCACCGGACGCGCGGGAACTCTCCCCCCGGGCTTGAGCGCGGCCAGCGCCTGCCGAGCCGCCGCCGCGCTGGAGTACCGATCCTCGGGCTTGAGCGCCGTCATCTTCCGGAGCCACGTGCTCAGGACCGGCGCTTCCAGGTGCCCCAGGTCCAGCCCGCGATCCGGATGAAAGTGGTCCGACGGAGGAGTGCCCCCCAGCAGGTGCACCAGCGAAGCCCCCAGCGCATACAGATCGCTGGTGACGTCCACCGTGCCGCCCAGCTGCTCCAGAGGCATGTAGCCAAACGTTCCCACGAGCGTGGAGCCCACCGTGGCCCCCCGCGCGGACTCCCTCGCGGAGCCGAAGTCCACCAGGACGATCGATCCGTCCGGCTGGCGGATGAGGTTGGCCGGCTTGATGTCCCGGTGGAGGATCCGCGGCTTGCGCCCGTGCAGGTAGTCCAGCAGCTCCAGCACCTGGAGGCCGATCACCTGGGCCTCTTCCTCGCTGAACGCATGGTGGGACAGCCGGTCCAGCAGGGTCTCACCCGCGACGTACTCGGCGGCCAGGTAGAGCCGTAGACCCGCCCCCTGCCCCTCCTGGAAGTGCCCCAGCAGCTTGGGGATGCGCGGATGCGAGAGCGTCTCCAGCAGCCGAGCCTCCCGCTCGAAGGCATCCAGCTGCTGGGTCCCCGGGATCTGCGCCAGCAGCAGCTCCTTGAGCGCCACCTCCTGGCCCTGGGTCCCCCGAGCCAGGTACACGCGGCTGTGCTGCGTCTGCGCGATCAGCCGCTGCACCGCGTAGCCCCCCGGATGGGCCGCCGCTCCGCACGCCGCGCAGCGAGCCTCCGTGAGCCGGGCTCCACAGATGGGACACGTGGAGGCCCCCTTGGACGGGCCATCCGACTCGACGGCGGGCGATTCTGTCAGGCTCATGTGGACACGGAGGGCTCGGGACGCGGGCCAGCCCCGCGACCCTACCCCAGCTTGATGAGGTTACCCTTCACCATCACGTTGCCGCTGTCCACGATGTTCACGTAGGTGCTCCGGTTGCCCAGCTGCACGCTCGAGTCCTGCACCTTGGCGTGCATCCCGGAGGACTTCAGGATGATGTTGCGGCCCTTCACTGTGATGATCGGATCGGACGGCGTGCCGTTGTCGCCCTTGCCGATCTTGATGCCGTCCGTCTTCACCTCGATGCAGTAGGAGCCCACCTGGATGCGGACGGCCTTGTCCGCCTTCACCTCGAAGTTCTCCTTGGCTTCCACCTTGGTGGACTTGCCGGTGTTGACCTTGAAGGTCTGCTTCGAGTCGAAGGCGATCTCCTGCAGCGCCTTCACCTTGATCTTCGTGGTGGCCAGCTGCGTCCACTTGGGATCGTGCGAGCCGATCTCGATCTCCAAGGCCTTGAGCTTGAGCTTGCCGCGCAGGCACGAGACGCCCAGCGCCACGCCCGCCTTCACGTCCGCGTAGGTGCCGCCCTCCAGCGAGGCCTTCAGGCCGCCGAAGCACTTCACGCCCTGCACCGCCATCATCGTGCTGCTCGCGGCGCTGGAGATCGTCACGCCCCAGCTGGCGAACACCTTCACGCTGTCCTCGGCCGTGAGCGACACCTTCTTGGGCGTCATGATGTTCACCCCCTCCTTCCCGTAGATGTTCACGTCCTTCTTGGGGGTGGGCGGGTCGAACTTCTTCTTCAAGTCATAGAGCTTCTTGCCCGTGGACCAGGCCGTCTCGGCCGTCTTGATCCAGCTGTTGGTGTCCTTGACGTCCAGCGGCGAGAAGAAGACGGCCGTCGCCACCAGGCTCAGCACCGACAGGCCGATGTCCCAGCCGCTGCCCACCGCCGCCAGGTGCGCCATGGCGGGCGTCAGATCATTGCCGGTGTTGGGCGACAGATCCGCGCCGTTGTTGACCCGGAGCGACGGCGCCTGCACGGAGTCCGTGGCCCCCAGGAACACCTGGCCGCCCACCACCTTCACCGCCGCGGGCGAGCTGAGCTCCATCAGGCTCGTGGAGTACTGCTGCCACAGATCCTGGGTCTGCATCAGGGTGAAGCCCTGATTCTGGATGACGATGTCCTCCTTCACGTCGATGAAGAGGTTGCCCACCGTCTGGAGCGACGCGCCGGTGTAGCCGAACGTCGGGACCCCCGCTGGGGTGCCCTTGGCGCGCTCGCCGAGCAGCAACTGCGTGTCCGGCTTGGGCACGTGCACCCGGAACCGCTGCAGCGACGACACAGGCTCCGGGGCCGCGACGACGTCGTCCGTGACGATGACGAGCTTGTTCGGCAGGTTCTTGCCGCTCTCTGGCTGGGAGTCCCCACCGTTGCGGTCGGAGCCCTGGCGATTCTGAGGCGAAGGGGAAGGCATGATCGGATTCCTCTAGAAGGCAGGGACGCTCAGGCGTCGTCCTCGAACTCGACGTGGATGCCGGCGCGGGTGCGGATGACGCTCTGGGTGGCGTTGTCCTCCACCACGGGCGTCATCGTCTCGGGGTTGGGCACCGAGCCGATGATGACGGGGCGATCCGGATCTCCATTGACGTGGCCGATGGCCACCTCGGTGCCCACGTGCAGCGGCAGGTGCATGCCGTAGTTGGCGCCGCTGCTGGCCTGCAGCATGCGGACGGCCCGCGAGGCCCGGCCCCCGGCGCGACCCACGGTGTCGATGGGCATCAGCACGTGGTAGCGCCCCTGCTCGTCCAGCGGCGCCGCGGCGCCGTTGACGGGCCCGTCCACCACTCCGTTCAGCACGCCGCTCACCAGCGGCCTGGGCGTGCGGCGCTCGGGACGGAAGGGCACGTCGGCGGGGATTCCGACCCAGGAGTTCGTGTACCCCTGCGTGCCCCGCGCGCCCTCGGTGAACTCCGAGACGGGCGTCTGATCCACCTGGTGCAGCACCTCGGTGACGAGGTAGCGCTGGTCGAACTGGCCCAGCGGGTGGCCCGTGAGGGTGAACAGGTGCCCGCTGCGCAGGGCGCGCACGCGGCTCTTGCCCACGTACACGTTGCGGCGCGCGTTGAACTCCTCGGAGCGCACCTTCGCCAGGCGCTTGCCCTCTCCCGCGTCCTTGAAGTGCTCGCCGTAGAGCACCTGGTGCCCGCGCCCCTTCTCCTGCACCGGCTGGTGCGCCAGCAGCGGCACCGTGGGCGTGCGGTAGTTGTAGTCGCGCAGCGTCACCTGCCGGGGCACCATCCGGTGGTTGCACGACATGCTCCAGATGGACTCGCCGGGATCCGTGGCGCCGTCCCGCTGCAGGTAGGCGATGCTCTCGTGCCCCTCCAGCTTGCCGAACTTGCCGTTGGCGTCCACGAAGAGGATCTTCTCGCCCTTCACCGTCTGCTCGAAGAAGAAGCTGATGCCCTCGTGCTCCAGCAGGCGGCAGCAGAAGTCGAAGTCCGTCTCCTGGTACTGCAGCACGTACTCGCGCTTGGGGTAGGTGCCCTCGAGCTTGAAGTCGAAGTGCTCCCCTTCCTTCATGCCCGCGTCCTTCAGCACCGCGGTGACGATCTCCCGCACGGTGGAGCCCTGGTACACGCGAGAGCGGCGCGTCTGCGTGGTGTACCAGAGCCTCGGCACCATCACCGCGCGGTAGAGCGGCGCCCGGCTGTCGTCGCGCGCGACGAGCTCGATCTCCTTGAGCACGCCCCAGATGGGGAACTCGAAGCCGAGCCCGAAGGCCACGCCCACGGTGCCCGCCATCACGTCCTCGATGGTGTCGGAGGCCAGGGCCACCTCGCCCTCGCCGGCCAGCCACAGCTCGAAGGAGTACAGCTCGCTGATGGCCTCGCGGCCCTTCAGGCTCAGCAGCACCAGCTCCTCCGGCCCGAGGGCCGAGGAGAGGAACGTCACGTTGTTCTCGATGAGCAGCTCAGGCATGGCGGTTCCCGATCACGGAGCGACGATGACCTTCACCTGGCTGGGGGCCACCTGGGTCCCCGGCGGTGAGTTGGCGTTCGAGCCGTTCTGCCCCACCATCTTCAGGTGGGTGACGATCTCGTTGCCCTCCACCAGCACCTTGCTCGCGGACGTCTTGTAGGCGGCCTTGTCCCCCGTCGTCTGGGACACCATGCCCTTGAGCGTGCCGGCCTGATCTCCCTGCGTGGAGGAGATCTCCGAGGCCTTGGTGAGCACCGCCTTGTTGAGGATCTTCACCTTCTTGCTGCAGGTGTCTCCGCTGGCGTTCGAGCACTGCCCGATGCTCGGGTACGGGATGGGGATGGGCGAGGGCGCCGCGGGAGTCTTGCAGACGTTGGGGAAGGCGAAGCACATCCCTCCCCCCTTGGTTGAAGCCGGAAACATGTCGCCACTCCTTGAAGATCGAACGCGTGGAGCCCAGGGGGCTCACGCCAGGTGGATCTTGTCCGCCTTGAGCTTGAGGTCTTCCTTGGCCTTGAAGAGCGTCCGCCGTCCGAAGAGGTGGAAGGTCGTCTCGGCGAACAGGCGCACGCGGCCCGCGCGCGTCTGGGCCAGCTCCTTCACGTCGCGGTAGACGTTCTCCGCGCGCTCGAGGATGCGGCCGGCCTGCACCTCCAGCACGTCCACCGCGTGGTGAGCCTTCTGGACGGTGGTGCTGAGCGCGCGAGCCGTGAGCGAGACTTCGTCCAGCTCCGCCCGGGCCGTGTCCGCGCGAGCGTCCAGCCGCGGCGTGTCCAGCCGGGTGCCGCGCGCGTCCATCGCCAGCGTGGAGGCGGGGCGATCACCGCCGGGCGTGGTGCCCAGCCGCACCGCGTGATCGGACTCCAGCCGCACCTCGCGAGCGCTGTGCACGCGCACCGCGTCCCGCGCGGAGAGCAGGATGCCGCCCTCATCCGCGCGCAGCTCGAGGTTGCCCGCGGCGTGGACGACGCTGCGGTGGGCGGCGGCGTGGTGCTCGAAGACGAGGCGACCGGTGGCGTCCCGCACGGAGAGCACCTCACCCTCGGGCCCTTCGGAGACCTCGGCGCTGGTCCCATCCCGGAGCACCAGCGGCGGCGTGGCCTCGCGCAGGGCCACCAGCACGCCCACCACGTAGCGCTCCCCGCCGGGGCCGGGCGCCACGAGGACGGAGTCCCCCACGCGCGGCGTGTACGGAGCGGGCACCGCCATCAGCGCGGACACGGGCGCCTGCCCCTCCACCTCCAGCGTGACGCGCCCGTGAGACACGGCCTTCACCGTGGCGGGGCGCAGCGTGGGCGTCGTGACTTCGAGTGAATCTTCCTGGGACGGACTGTGCTGAGGCTTCTGCATGGTCTTTTCTGGAGCTTCCTGGATTCCTCCCACGCGAAGCAACCCCGCGCGGACGAATGACCTGACGCGTCACCCCGCCGGAGCGCCGCCACCGGACCGGCCAGGTTTGAAGTCCTCGGCGGCGGCCAGAGCGGGATCCGTGCGCTCGACGTCGGTGAGCACCGCCTGGTTCCAGCGCGTGCCGGCATCGGAGATCCGGTGCAGCTTGCCACCCTTCAGGTGGGCCGAGGTGAAGTCGGCCAGCTCCAGGTGGGCGTGGGAGAAGTCGGCGCCGGGGGCGTGGATGTGAGACAGGTTCGCGCTGCGCAGGTCCGCGTGAACGAACAAGGCGTTGTCCAGCCGGCAGCGGGTGAACGAGGCCTTGAGCGCGCTGGCGTGCCGGAAGTGGGCCTGCCAGAGGTCGGCCTGGGAGAGGTCCGCTCGCTCCAGCCGCGCCCGGGAGAAGTCGGCCGAGCGCAGCTTCGCGTCGCGCAGCTTCGCCTCGGTGAGGTTGGCACCGGAGAAGTTGGCCTGCTTCGCGGAGACGGCGGACAGGTTCGCGCCGGTGAGGTCGGCCTGGGAGAGGTCCACGTCGGTGAGCTCGCAGCGGGAGAAGTCCTGCCGGGCGGCCTTGGCTCCGATCAGGCTGCAGCGGGTGAGATCCGCGCCCTGGAGCAGGACCCCCTCCAGGTTGGCGCCATCCAGATCCGCGCCCACGAGCCGCGCACCCACCAGCCGGGCCTTGGCGAGCGCCGCGCCAGCGACTTGCGCGCCCTCCAGGTTGGCCTGCTCCAGGTTTGCCTCCTGGAGATCGGCCTCCTCCAGCAGCGCGCCCATGAGCTTCGCGCCCGCGAGGTTCACCTGGGTCAGCGCTGCGCCATTGAGGACGGTCTCCTCGAGCCGCGCCCCTTCCAGCTGCGCGCCCACGAGCCGCGCGCCCGTGAGATCGGTTCCCGAGAGATCCAGGCCCCGCAGGTCCATGCCCTCCAGGTTCGCCCCCGGCAGGGCCAGCTTCGTCAGCCGGACGCCCTCCAGCTTCGCCTGGCGCAGGTCCGCTTCCTCCAGCTTGGAGCCCTCCAGCTTCGCGCCGACGAGCGTGGCGCCCTGGAACCGAGCGCCCGTCACATGAGCCCCCTCGAGCCGCGCCTGACGCAGGGAGGCCTGCTCGAAGCGCGCGCCCATGGCGCTGGCCTCGCGGAGATCCGCCCCGTCCAGGCGGGCGCCAGTCAGGTCGGTCTCGTCGAGCGTGCACCCGGAGAGATCCGCCCGCTCCAGCACGGCCTCCCGCAGATCCGAGCCGCTCAGGTCCGCGCCCGCGAGCTGAGCGTCGGCCCAGGAGACCTTGGTGAGCTTCATCTTCGCGAGCCGCGCCCGCACCAGCCGCGTGGGCAGCACGGCGGCCGTGGCGAGGGCGGTCTTCTGGAGATCGGCGCCCTCCAGATCCGCGCCGTCCATGACGGCGCCCTTCACGTTGCAGGCGGTGAGGCGGGTCTCGGCGAAGCAGGCCTTGGAGAACCGGCCCCGCTCCAGCAGGGTGCCGTGGAGCGTCGCGCCTCGGAAGTCCGCGCCCTCCGCTCGGGCCTCCACCAGCTGCGCCCCCGAGAGCTCCGCGTTCGCCAGGAAGGCCCCGGTCAGCTCGGTGCGGGTGAGATCCGCGTCCGTCAGCAGCGCCTCTTCCAGGTGCGCGCCCGCCAGGCATGCGCCGCCCAGCCGGGCCTTGCTGAGGTCCGCCTGCTCGAAGCGGGCCCCCGTCGCGTCCACCCGCAGCTCTCCGTCTCCGGAGAGATCCACGGCCTGGAGCAGCGCGCGGGTGAAGTCCGCCTCGCGCAGGTTCACGCCGCGAAACACCACCTCGATGCACTGGGCCTCGGTGAACTTCGCGCCGCTCAGGTCCACCTTCTCGAAGCGCACGCGCACGAGCGGGCGCGAGGCGAAGTCGTAGCCGCTCAGGCTCAGGCCCTGGATGAGCACCTCGCGCAGGCCCCCGAGTTCCAGCTCCCGGGAGATCTCCTCGATGGTTCGCAGCACCCTCATGAGCGATCCGCCAGCTTGGTTCGGGTGAGGATGGCCAGCTCCAGCCGCGTGGTGGCCGTCTGGGCCTTCCAGAACTCGGCGCCGAAGAGGTTGGCGCCTCGCAGATCCGCGTGGGACAGATCCGCGGCCTCGAAGAGGCCCTCGAAGACGTTGGCCTTGAGCATCGACGCGCCCACCATCCGAGCGCTCGCGAAGCGGCTGTGCGGCAGGTTGCAGCCTCCGAAGCGCGCCTTCACCAGCGAGGCGCCGCTGAAGTCCGCCCGCTCCAGCTCGGAGAAGCTGAAGTCCGCCTCGTCCAGGAACGCCCCACCCCACCGGGAGTTCGCCGCCTGCACGCGCTTAAAGGAGGCCTGGGCCATGCGCACCTTCCGCGACGCCCGGAGCTGCGTGAGGTTGGCGCCATCGAAGTTGGCGCGGCTGGCATCCACTCCCGCCAGCTCCGTGTCCTTCAGGCTCGCTCCCTCGAGGCGCGCGTCCGCCAGCAGTGCACCGGTGAGATCCGCCTCGTCCAGGCAGGCCTCGCGGAGATCGGCCTTGGGCAGACGCGCCTCCACGAGCTGCACGTGAGCGCACCTTGCCTTCTGGAAGGAGGCCTGGGAGAAGTCCCCTCCGTTGAGCGTGGCGTCCTCGAGGTTCGCCTCGTCGAAGCGAGCGGAGGCGGCCTTCACGCCGGTGAGCTCCGCGGCGGTGAGGCTGGCCTTGCTCAGGTTCGCGCCGGAGAGGTCTGCTCCCGAGAGGATCGCGCCGTCCAGCTTCGCCTCGTCCAGCCTTGCGCCTCGCAGCGATGCGTTCTGGAGGATCGCCCCGGACAGATCGACGCCGCGCAGGTCCAGCCCGGAGAGGTCCGCATCGGTCCAGTCCTCGCCGGCCACGGGCTGCTTGGCCTTCACCCGGCGCAGCAGCTGCTGGCGGAGCCCCTGCGGCCCCGTGTCCACTTCGATCTGGGTGGCCAGCTCGGTGGCTTCCTCGGGCTCATCGATCTCCGCGAGGAGCTCCTTGACCCCCTCCGCCTCCTTCAGTCCAGCGGCGGCGAAGGCCTTCTTCAGTACCTCCGCCTTCTCGTCCGGAGGCACGGCAGCCTTGGGATCCACGGTGTCCGGCGGGGGCGGGCCCAGCAGCTCCCGGATCTTCGCCTCGGTGTCGGGAGGCTCGGGGGCCTGGGGCTCGGCGCTCTCGGGCGCGGCCTCGATGAGCGGCTCGGGCGAGGGCGGCGGAGCCTCCGGCTCGAAGTCCTCGTCCTCCTTCTCCCGCTCGGCGAGCTTCTGCTGGAAGCGGGCCTGGTGCGCCTCCGGGGAGAGGGGCGCGCTCAGGGGCTCGTGGGCGAGGTAGAGGAAGTCCACCTCGTCCAGGGCCTCGGTCTTCACCTCGACCATGCCGCGCCAGAGCACGAGCGCCACGCCCGCATCCGCGTCCACGGTGATCGTGTCCAGGCGCAGGGGCACCTCGCGGAAGCCCGTGTCCTTCTCCATCAGGAAGGCGCGAGCGCGCAGGCCGGGCAGCCGCGTCCGCAGCACCGCGTGGCGAGGGTGCAGGTTCTGCAGGACGATGTCCTCGTCTCCCTTCCAGTAGCCCTCGATCCACTGATCCTGGGGCGCGGCGTTGAAGAAGCTGCCGTCGAAGTCCTCGGGGAAGAACGGCCAGCGGGTGGTCAGCCACTTCTTGTCGTAGCGCCCCGCCCGCTGCTGCCGGCTCTTCCAGTCGGGAAGGAGGGGGAAGGCGCCCGCGGGCCTGGGCTTGGACCGGGGCGAGGTGATGAGCTCGCGCGGATCCTCGATGTTGGGGACGGGGCTGCCCAGCGGGTTGGCGTCGTTGCCCGGCCCGCCGAAGCTGCGCTCGTAGCTCAGGGGCATGGAGGTGAAGGGCTTGGGCGCGCTCAGGACGCCCAGGCTCGACCAGGTGCGATCCCCGATCACCGCCAGCGTCTTGGACACCTTGCCCACCTGGAAGGCCACCGCAGAGGTCTGCGCGGGCTTGCCGCCGGGCGGATGGCAGGTGCCCGCGAGGAAGCACTCGCCCCGGATCTTCCAGACGGCGAAGTCCGTGTCCAGGCGCATGCTCTTGAGCGGATCCTCGTCATGGAAGACGGGGCCTGTGACTGGCTGCTGCTCCTCGGCGAGCGTGCACGTGCCGTCTGGCACCAGCGCGAACGTGGCCTTGGCGATGACCGTCAACGAAGGGCGCGGAGGCCGCACCTGCCAGAGCAGGTACCCCACTTCCATCACGGTGTCCTTGACGATGTCCATGGCGTTTCCGGCGGCGGAGCTTAGATGAGCCTCCCCCGAAGCAATAGCTCCGGGCCTCCCCCGTAGAGAGCGTACCGCACCTCTCCACGGAGTCCGATCATGCGCTCGATGTGCCTGCCCACCCTGGCCCTCTGCAGCCTCCTGTCCCTGCCCGCACTCGCGGAGGACTCTGGTAAACCCCAGGCATCAGCGCCCAAGCCAGCCCCGGCCCGGAACTCCGCGTCCCCTCGCGTGCAGTGCTCCGTCCACTCCAAGGATGGCAGCCGCGCCGTTCAAGGCACCAACCTGGTCATCAACGCCGGCGAGAAGACCAGGGATGCCGTGGCGGTGGATGGGGACGTCCTGATCCGGAAGGGCGCGGTGGTGGAGGACGTGGTCTCCATCCACGGCAGGATCACCATCGAGGAAGGGGCGCGGGTGAAGGGGGATGTCGTCGCGCTCGGCGGCGAGCTGCGCCTCCAGAAGAACGCCCGGGTGGAGGGGGATGCGGTGGCGCTCGGCGGCACCCTCCAGCTCGGCGAGGGGGCCACCGTGGGTGGTGACCAGGTCAGCTTCTCCCTCAACATCAATGGGGACGATCTGGCGAAGAGCTTCCTCAAGAAAGCCCTCGAGAACTCCGATTGCCAGATCACCCTCAGTGACGATGACGACGAGGATGACCACGACGACTAGGCCGCCCCTGCCTCGGCTCATGGGTCCGGAGTGAGGCTTCGGCCCCTGCCCCTCTCTCTCTTCGAGCAGCCAGGAGAGAGGGCGCAAGGGCCCTGGTCCTCCCCGCTCGGATGGCCTGGGAACTCCCAAATCCTGCTCACTTCTGGGATTGGCCTCTCGCTCCCCTGCCCTCTCGCCATGGAAGAGGCCTGACAGCCTTCGCTCGGTGGAACCTGCCGGGTTGTTCTGCCGTAGGGGTTTGCCGCCTTTTGCGGCTATCTTCCGCGCACCCCTCGGCTAGGAGGCTGTCATTCGCATCGGAGTCCCTCGAGAGATCCTCCCCGGTGAGCGGCGTGTCGCCGCGACCCCCGAGTCCATTCGCAAACTCCGTGAGCTCGGCTTCGAAGTCTCGGTCGAGCGAGGCGCGGGCACCGACTCCGGCATCGCCGACGAGGCATATGTCGCCGCGGGCGCCACGCTGGCGGAGACGGCGGATGCGCTCTGGAAGGCCGCGGACGTCATCGTGAAGGTCCGGCCTCCGACGCCGGAGGAGGCTTCACGGGCGCGCCCGGGCGCCACGCTCATCTCGCTGCTGCAGCCGGAGCGCAACCCGGAATTGCCCCCGGTCCTCCAGTCGCTGAAGCTGTCGGCCATCGCGCTGGAGCGCATCCCTCGGGTGACGCGCGCCCAGAAGATGGACGTGCTCAGCTCCATGGCGAACCTGGCGGGCTATCGCGCGGTGATCGAGGCCGCGCAGCACTACCAGGGCTTCTTCGGTCCGCAGATCACCGCCGCGGGCGCCAGTCCGCCAGCGAAGGTGCTCATCATCGGCGCCGGAGTGGCGGGCCTGGCCGCGATCGCCGCGGCGAAGTCCCTGGGCGCGGAGGTGCGCGCGTTCGACGTGCGTGCCGCGGCGCGTGAGCAGGTCGAGAGCCTGGGAGCCTCCTTCCTCCAGGTGGACATCCAGGAGAGCGGCGATGGCGGGGGCGGCTACGCCAAGACGATGAGCAAGGAGTTCATCGAGGCGGAGATGGCCCTGTTCCGCAAGCAGGCGGCGGAGGTGGACATCATCATCACCACCGCGCTCGTGCCCGGGACCCGGGCGCCGATCCTGCTGCCTCGGGACGTGGTGGAAAAGCTCAAGCCCGGCTCCGTCGTCGTGGACATGGCCGCCGAGCAGGGCGGCAACTGCGAGCTGTGCAAGCCGGGGGAGATCGTCGAGTTCAACGGCGTGAAGATCATCGGCTTCACGGATCTGGCCAGCCGCATGGCCGGCACCGCCAGCCGCTTCTTCGCCAACAACCTGGTGCACCTGATCACCGAGATGGGCCCTGGCGAGAAGTTCCGCGTCGATCTGGAGAACGACGTGGTGCGCCCGGCGCTCCTCACCCACGGGGGCGAATTGCTGCCGCCGCCTCCGCGCAAGGAGCCCTCCCCCGCCGCGGCGCCCAAGCCGGCACCGAAGCCTCCTCCGGCGGACGCGAAGCCTCAGCAGCAGGCCATCATGGCTCCCACGCGTCGGGCCTGGGGGACGACGATCGGCGGGCTGCTGATGATTGGCATCCTGTTCCTGCTGGGCCGCTTCGCTCCCGAGGACTTCCTCAAGCACTTCACGGTCTTCATCCTGGCCTGCTTCGTGGGCTGGCAGGTCATCTGGAGCGTCTCTCCGGCCCTGCACACGCCCCTGATGAGCGTCACCAACGCCATCAGCGGCATCATCATCATCGGCGGCATGCTCCAGATAGGAGGAGGCGAGGTCGATCTGGCCTCCATCCTGGGCGCGATCGCCGTCCTCGTCGCGGCGATCAACATCGCGGGTGGCTTCCTGGTGACGCAACGCATGCTGAAGATGTTCCGGAAGAATCCCGGAGGTGGCGCATGAACGGCGTGACGACTGTCGCCTACCTCCTGTCGGGGGTGCTCTTCATCCGCAGCCTGGGAGGCCTCTCCAAGCAGGAGACCGCGGCGCGCGGCAACCTGTACGGCATGCTCGGCATGGCGCTCGCCGTGGGCGTGGCCGGCTTCACGTGGCTGGTCACCCGCGAGGGCTCGTTCGGCGCGGGGCTGCCGCTGCTGGTGGGCTCGGTGCTGGTCGGCTCGGTGATCGGCTCGGTGCTCGCGAAGCGGGTGGAGATGACGGGGATGCCGGAGCTGGTCGCCATCCTCCACAGCTTCGTGGGGCTTGCGGCCGTGCTGGTGGGCATCTCGTCCTATCTGGCGCCTCGGGCGGGCTCGCACGCGACGGCGGGCGCGGCCCATGTCGTCGCCATGGTGGAAATCTGGGTGGGCGTGGCCGTGGGCGCGATCACCTTCACGGGCTCCATCATCGCGTGGGCCAAGCTGCGCGGGAGCATCTCCGGCAAGCCGTTGCTGCTGCCGGGCCGGCACCTGATCAACGCCGCGATCGCCGTGGGCATCGTGGCGCTGGCGGTGCCCTTCGTGGCGGCCAGCGGGCCGGGCATGGGGTTGATGTGGCTGCTGGTGATGACGGTGCTGGCGGGCCTGCTGGGCATCCACCTGGTGATGGCGATTGGCGGCGCGGACATGCCGGTGGTGGTGTCGCTGCTCAACAGCTACTCGGGGTGGGCGGCGGCGGCGGCGGGCTTCGTGCTGGCCAACGATCTGCTCATCGTCACCGGGGCGCTGGTGGGCGCCAGCGGCGCGATCCTGTCCATCATCATGTGCCGCGCGATGAACCGGTCGATCCTGAACGTCGTGTTCGGTGGCTTCGGCACGGGGGACGTGAAGGCGTCCGAGGGGCCTCGCTCCGGCGAGGTGCGCGAGCTGTCCGCGGACGAGACGGCGGCTCGGCTGCGCTCGGCGCGGAGCGTCATCATCGTGCCGGGCTACGGCATGGCGGTGGCGCGCGCGCAGAACGCGGTGGAGGAGCTGACGCGGGAGCTGCGCGAGCAGGGCGTGAACGTGCGCTTCGCCATCCACCCGGTGGCGGGCCGGCTGCCCGGGCACATGAACGTGCTGCTGGCCGAGGCGGGCGTGCCGTACGACATCGTCCAGGAGATGGAGCACATCAACCACGACTTCGCGAGCACGGACGTGGTGCTCGTGATTGGCGCCAACGACATCGTCAACCCGGGGGCGCTGGATGATGCGTCCAGCCCGATCTACGGGATGCCGGTGCTGGAGGTGTGGAAGTCCAAGCTGGTGGTGGTGCTCAAGCGCGGCATGGCGGCGGGCTACGCGGGAGTGGAGAACCCGCTCTTCCTGCTGGACAACACGCGCATGCTGTTCGGCGATGCGCGCAAGTCGATCGAGTCACTGCTGGCGTCTGTCAGCCGGTCCAAGGCGGCGTGAGCCTGGGGGCAGCATGGCGTGAACGGCGGATGCTGCCCTCTTCCCCGGATACGCCTCGCCCGCCACGGTCAGACGAGATGCCATGAGGCGCCCTACAGAGCGAGGAGGGCATCAGTATAGACGGCACTGTCATCCAGAAGCCTCGGCGGGTGGAGAGAGACTGAGCAGGGCCCTCAGCGAGCGCCAACCCACTCCGGGCCCTACCCCTCCGAGTCCTCCGGATCGGGGTACGACTCCAGGTCCTCCTCGTCCTCCACCTCCTCGCGCGCCGCGCCTCGCTTGGAGTGCCCACCGCGCGCCGGAGGCGCCGCTTCCGGCGTCACCACGTACCACTGCCGCCCCTGCTGCTGACGCTTGAGCAGCCCCTCCTGCTCCATCGCCTCGAGCAGCTTGGCGAAGGTCGCGAAGCCATGATCGCGCTCGTCGAAGTCCGGCTCCTTTCGGACGATCGTCTCCTTGATCAACGACGGGTTGATGGGCCCCGCCGCGCTCCCCAGCAGCCGCTTCACCACCGACCGGGCGATGTCCGGCACCTTCGGGCGCCCCTTCTGCGTGCCCCCGCCACTCTCCGCCTCCGCCGCCTTGCTCCCGTGCCCCTTGGCTCGGTGTCCGGAGCGCGAGCCGCGTGCCGGCTCCTCGGCGCTGACGTCGCTCTTGTCCTTGTCCCCGCGGGCCTGCCGGGGCCGCAGGTAGAGGAACTCGTCACACGCCTTCACGAAGAGCGGTGACGTGGAGCCCTTCACCGCCAGCCCGATGACCGTGCGGCCGTTCTCCCTCAGCTTGTACGCCAGCGGGCAGAAGTCGCTGTCCCCCGACGCAATCACGAACGTGTCGATGTGCTCGCGCGCGTAGCACAGCTCCAGCGCGTCGATGACCAGGCGCATGTCCGCGCCGTTCTTCCCCGAGCGCGTCGAGGGCGGCACGTCGAGCAGCTCCACCCCGTACTCGTGCAGCCGCGTCTTGGCGTCCGGGAAGCGGGACCAGTCGCAGTAGGCGCGGCGGAACACCACCTTGCCCTTCTCCAGCAGCCGATCGAGCGATGGCTGCAGATCGAAGTTGCCGGCGCTGATGCCGGTGTTGGTGACCAGGTTCTCGAAGTCGAGGAAGAGGGCGATGCGGTGCTCGTTCTGTCCGTTCAAGGGCCGTCTCGAAGAGGGCTGGGCGCCGTGGAGGCGCGAGCTCGGTAGGAGCTGGATGAAGCTACGGGCCCACCCTACACCCTTCCCGCCAATCGGTGTGGGTTCTCTCTCTCCTATCCGCGCCGAGCCTTCCGGTACCGCCACCCCATCCACCCGACGACCAGGAGGACGAGCGCCGCCGGCACCAGCACCTTCGCGAAGTCCATCCCCAGGGCCATGGACATGTCCCCGCCGAACGCCTCCACGTCGATCGTCAGCGGAACCTGCATCGTGGAGATGATCCGCGCCCCCACGCTCCGGGCCGCCTCCAGATCCCGCTGGTGGGCATTGAGCGAGAGGATGTCGAGCGTGTCGCGCGAAGGAATCAGGTAGACCACCGCGCTGGCGGTGTTCGCCCGGGAGTCCGCCTCCGGCAGATCCGTCGTGTACTCCCAACGCGCCACCGGAACGCCTCCCACCTTCTCGAGGGTGTACGCCGGAGCCTTGCCATCCACGAGGTGTGTCGAGGCCCCGAACTCCTGGGACAGGTTCTTCAGCGTCCCATCGACGAAGCCCTGGAGCTGCCGATCGTACATCTGGCCGATCCCCGGCCGAGGGATGCTCGCCACCGTGAGGACGAACACCCGCTCGGGCTGCCTCAGGATGACCAGCGCCCGCACGTTCTGGCCCCTCCCCTGCGGAGCCGCCACCTCCTCCCGGGGAATCCCCGCGCACGCCTGCTCATCGTAGGCCTGCTGGGGAATCAGGATGCAGGCCGTCGTCCCCTCCACCTTGAAGTCCAGGGAGAGCCGCGTCTCGGGATTGATCGTGAGGCGCTCCGCGAACACCACCGAGCCTGCGAGGAGGCTCCAGAGCCACGCGATCCCACAGGCATGGCTCCAGACGGTGCTCCTCGACACCCTGGCTGGCTGTCTCATCTGGCCAGGATAGCGCGACGGAGTGCCCCCCGTGCTCACCCTGTAGATTCTATTCGCGTCTGGTGCGTTGATGAGTCCGCGCACTCTGCAAGCCTGGAGTCTCCCAGTGTCCTACCCTGTCCGCCGCGCGGTCCTGCTCCTGCTGGCCATGGGCCTCGTCGCCTCCGGTCTGGCGATCGCCGCCACCGCCTCTCCCACCCCGAGCGCCCCAGACGCCGAACAGTCCGACTTCGACGCCGCCAACCGCTACCTCGCGGAGCAGTCGAATGCCCGTGCGTGCGAGGCGTTCCGCGGCTTCCTCCGCGAGCACCCCTCCTCCACGCTGGCCCCCGAGGCGAAGGTGAAGGCGGCTCGGACCTGCCTCTCCGTGGGGAAGGACAGCTCCAACGCCCTGCAGGAGCTCCGCGCCGCGGGAGGAGAAGGCTCGGTGGATCTGCCCCGCGCCCTGGCCAACCTCACCCTGGCCCAGCAGGGGGAGAACTGGATGAGCAAGGGCAGCCGGGATCGGCTCACCCTGGCCCTGGAGCAGCTCGAGGCCGTGGCGCGCGGCTCCGGGGGCCGCTGGGCGAAGGAGGCTCGCGGGCTGTTCTTCCACTCCGCGCTCGAGCAGATGGCGCAGCAGTCCTACAACGAGAAGCTCGTGGAGAACCTCTGCGGACGCGTGCTGGCCCTGGAGCCATCGGCCCGTGACCGCGCTCAGGCCATCCTCCTGCGGGCGCGCATGTGGTTTCAGACGGGCGCGAAGGATCGCATCGCACGCGCCGAGAAGGAGCTGCTCGAGCTGGGGCGCGGAAAGACCGAGTTCGCCGACGACGCCCTCTTCGCGCTGGCCGAGCACAAGGAGAACACCGGCCAGTACGCGTCAGCGCTCGAGCTCCATGGCCAGATCCTGTCGCGCTTCGACGGCACCACGAGCAACGTGCGTGACCAGGCGCGCTCGCGCAGCGAGGAGATCCAGCGTCCGCAGCTGACCATCACCACGTATTACATCGAGCAGCCCGGAGTGAAGCCGACGCTGCGGATCTCCTTCCGCAACCTGCCCGACGTCACCCTGGTGCTGCGCCGCGCCAGCCCGCTCCAGCAGCCCCCGGAGAAGGTGCTGGGCTCCACGCCCGTGGGCCCCGCTGGCGACGAGGTGAAGCGGTGGAGCCGGAAGCTCACCGCCCCCGCCCCCTATGCGCCCGGCTCGGCCGAGGAGGTGTTCGAGGTGCCTGGCGCCGGTGCCTGGGTCGTCGAGGCCTTCAGCGGCAAGGTGAGCGCCTCCGACTGGCTGCTCCTCACCCCGCTGGCCATGGTCGTCAAGGTGGCTCCCAAGGAGGTCGCCGTGTTCGTGGCCGACGCGACGACGGGCGCGGCCGCGAGGAACGCGGAAGTCGCCGTCTCCGTCAGGAGCTACGAGAACCAGACGCACTACACCCGGTTCCAGGGCCGCACGGACGAGACGGGCCTGGCCCGCATCCCGATGAAGTTCCCGGGTCGTCTACAGGAGCTCACCGCCTGGGCGAGCGCGGGCACCCACGTCACCTTCTCGCGCGGCTGGTCCAACGGCTACGGCTCGGAGGAGCAGCGTGACTGGCTCGCGTACGTGCTGACGGATCGGCCGCTCTACAAGCCGGGAGAGACGGTGGGGGCGAAGCTGTTCGTGCGAAGCCGCGCCAACGGCCCCTCGACGCCGGTCGCGGACCGCGCCATCCGGGTCCGGGTGTATGACGCCCAGTCCCGCGAGGTGCTCAAGAAGGAGCTCACGACGAGCGCCTTCGGCACCGCGGCGTTCGAGCTTCCGCTCGGCAAGGACGCGGCACTCGGGCAGTGGCGCTTCCACGTGGAGTCCGCCTCGGGAGAGCACCTGTCCTTCCAGCAGGCGAACCACGTCTTCCGGGTGGAGGAGTTCAAGCCCCCGGAGTTCATCGTGTCCGTGGAGCCCTCCGAGAGTCCCGCCCCGGGCAAGCCAGTCAAGGTGCGCATCTCCGCCTCGCGCTACTCCGGTGGGCCCGTGGCCAATGCGAGCGGACGGGCCGTCGTGACGGAGATGGGCTACACCCACCGATGGAGCCGCTGGGAGGACGACATCGAAGTCGGCTGGGGCGGCTACGGCTACGGCCATGGCGACGAGGAGCCCTACTACCATCCGGGCTGGCGCCCCACGTACCGGGAGACGACGCTGACCTTCAAGACGGGCGCGGATGGCCGCGCGGAGCTGGAGCTGCCCAGGCCCGAGGACGCCGGGGACCGCAGCTACCTGATCCACGTCTTCGTCACCGATGCGACCCGCCGCGAGGTGACGGGCAGCGGCACCGTCAACGTGTCCTCCACGCCCGTCTTCGTCGACGTGCGGAGCAACCGCTACCTCTACAAGCCGGGCGAGCCCATCCAGCTCAAGCTCCGCGCCGAGGACGCCAACGGGCGCAGCCAGTCTCCCGAGGTGGAGCTGCGACTCTTGCGGCTCGACCAGAATGGAGGCCAGAGCCTCATCCTGAAGCGCTCCGCGAAGCTGGTGAGCGGCCGCGGCGAGGCGGTGCTGGATGGCGACGCGGTGGGCGCTACCCGCATCGAGGTCCGCCGACCCGGCGCTCCCGACACCGAGCCCCCCTACGCCACCACCGACGTGTGGCTCACGAGCGACGTGAAGCCGTTCACGCCGCCGAACATGGGCTTCGCGCTCCTCACGGATCGCGCGCCGCTCGCCGTGGGCGGGACGGTCCGCGCGCTGGCGATCACTCCCTCCAGCGGCGGACACGTGCTCTTCACCGTCGAAGGCCACGGGCTGCATGCCGCGAAGTCGTTCCCGCTGAACGGGCGCGCGCGCTTCGTGGAGCTGCCGCTCACCGCCGCCATGACGCCCAACGCCTGGCTCCAGCTCGGCCGCTTCGAGCAGGGCAACTTCCTCCAGCACCAGGCGGTGGTGAAGGTGTCTGGCACCGACAACGCCCTCCAGGTGAACGTCTCCCATGGCGCCGAGGTGGTGGAGCCCGGCTCGCCGCAGAAGGCCCGCATCGATGTGAAGGGTGCCCAGGGAGAGGTGGAGCTCATGGTGTCTTCCGTCGACGAGGCCATCTTCGCCATCGCCCCCGATCAGAGCGATGTGCTCTCGTTCTTCGGCCGCCGTCCCCAGCAGCAGTGGGTCACCACCGGCTACACCCAGAACATGCGCTCCTTCCGGCCGATCCCTCGCAAGGAGCAGGCCCCCGAGCGACGGGACGCGAATGACAGGCCCGCCAAGGCGCCCGTTCCTCCCTCGGCCATGGCGTCCGAGGATGACGCGGCGGGGTTCGCCCAGAAGGCCTCCTCCATGGACATGGAGCGAGCGAAGAAGAGCGAGGCGCCTGCCGCGGAGCTGGCCGCGGCGGCTCCCTCCCCTGTCGAGTCCGCTCCAGCGGGCCCCAGGGGTGGCCTCGCCGAGCCTCCCGTGAAGGTCCGCACGAACTTCAGCTCGTCCGCGGGCTGGTTCCCCCAGGTGCGCGCGAGCCGGAGCACGGAGCTGGCGCTCCGCGTGCCGGACTCACTCACCCGCTTCCGCACGCTCGCCGTGGCGATGACAAACGGCGCGCAGATGGGCGTGGGCAAGGCCAGCTTCCGCACCGAGAAGCCGCTCATGGTCCGCCTCCAGTCGCCCCGCTTCTTCACCGAGCGCGACGAGGTGACGCTCTCCGCGCTCGTGTCCAGCAAGCTGGACCGGTCCGCCTCGGTGCAGGTGTCCTTCAGCGCTCCTGGCTTCGAGCCGATCGGCGCCACCCAGCGCACCGTCGAGGTGCCCGCGGGCGCGGACCGGCGCGTGGATGCGCGCTTCCGCGTCGTGAAGCCGGGCGAGGTGAAGCTCCAGGTCGTCGCCCGAGGCGGTGGCTCGCAGGACGCCATGGAGCTCACTCTGCCCGTCGTCGTCCATGGCTCGGCCCAGCGCGCCGCGTTCGCCGGACGTCTCTCGGACGCCGTGGAGCTCGAGCTGAAGCTCCCCGAGCAGCGCAACGCCAGCGCCACCCGCTTCGAGCTCACCGTCTCCCCCACCCTCGCCTCGGTGATGATGGACGCGCTGCCCTACCTGGCGCAGTACCCGTATGGCTGTGTCGAGCAGACCCTCTCCCGCTTCGTCCCGGCCTCCATCGCCGCCCGGACGGTCCGCGATCTGGGGCTCCCCAAGTCCCGCGTGCCGGCGGAACTGGACGCCATGGTCGACGCCGGCCTCAAGCGCCTCTACGGCTTCCAGCACGCGGACGGCGGCTGGGGCTGGTGGCAGTCCGACGCGACGAACCGGTGGATGAGCGCCTACGTCGTCTATGGCCTGTCGCTCGGCCGCGACGCGGGGCTGCAGGTGGACCCCAGCGTCCTGGAGCGGGGCCGCGCCTACCTCTCCAGCAACCTCGGCGCCGCGCTCGACAACTCCGAGGAGCACACGTGGATGGTCTTCGCCCTCGCGTCCACGGGCGGCGCCCCGAGGACCGCGCTCACCAAGGCCTTCGAGCGCAGGAGCCAGCTCTCCAACCGGGGCAGAGCCCTCCTCGCGCTGGCGCTGATCTCCGCGAAGGATCCGCGCGCACGCATCGCCGTGGAGAACCTGGACGACATCATCAAGGCGGCCCAGGAGCGGCGGGATGCGTCGGCTGGAGACGCCAACGACATCTGGCAGACCTCCGAGGCCATCGAGGCCACCGCCTACACGCTCATGGCCGTCTACCGGCACGACCCGGCCAGCCCATGGGTGAAGCCGCTGACCGACTTCCTCGTGATGCGCCGCAACGGCGGCAAGTGGCGCACCACCCGTGACACCGCCTTCTCGATCTACGCGCTGTCCGAGCTCGCCGCCCGTGAGAAGGCCGCGGCGAGCTCCGGCGCCTTCATCGTCCAGGTGAACGGGCGCGAGGCGGCGCGCGTGCGCTTCAGCTCGGGCGGAATGGATCTGTCCGAGCCGGTGGTCCTCCCGGACTCGGCGTTCCGCCCCGGCAAGAACACCGTGGTGCTCAAGCGCGACGGCGCCCCCGTCACCGGCTACTACGCGGCGATCTTCGACGTGTACAACCGCGACGAGAACGTGAAGGGCGTGGGCGGAGACGTGAAGGTGGCGCGCACCTACACGTTGCTCGGCAAGCCCTCCGCCGCCTCCGAGCGCGTCACCGCCCCCACCGAGTACGGCATGCCCGTGGAGTCCGGCGTCCGCGTGCGCGTGGACCTGGAGGTGAAGGCGAACAAGCCCGTCGAGTTCCTCATGGTGGAGGACCTCAAGCCCGCAGGCCTCGAGGCCGTGGCGCTCCAGAGCGGCCCGGAGCTCTGCAACTACCAGTGCGCCCACGTGGAGCTGCGCACCGACCGGGTGGCCTTCTTCCTGTCCCGGATCCCCGCCGGCGTGACGAAGCTCTCCTACGAGCTGCGCGCCGAGGCCCCTGGCCGCTTCCACGCCCTGCCCGCCCGCCTGGAGGCCATGTACGCTCCAGAGCTCCGGGCCACCTCCGACGAGATGCGGATGGAGGTCCGGGACGCACCCGAGGCGGGGGATCACGGGGTGGCGAAGGAAGGGCGCTGATGTAGGTAGACCGCGCCGAAGGCTCGTGCGTTGAAGAAGTCCTCGGATTGCAGAGGAGAGAGACCGCCGTGTACGCCCCGCAACGCCTGCTGCTGCTCACCGCCTTCCTGGTGCCCCTGCTCGCCTCGGCCCAGGGCATGCTGCTGCCCACCACGCCCAACGCCCGCCCCCTGGCCATCAAGAGCCAGCGGGTGAGCGTGGAGATCCAGGACGGCACCTCCGTCACCCGCGTCGAGCAGACGTTCCAGAACGACGGACCCTCGCAACTCGAGGCCCACTACATCTTCCCGCTGCCCAAGGGCGCCGCGCTCTCCGAGTTCTACCTCTGGATCAACGGCAAGAAGACCAAGGGAGAGATCCTCGAGAAGGAGAAGGCCACCTCCATCTACGAGGGCATCGTCCGGCGGCTCGCGGACCCGGGCCTGCTGGAGTACGTGGACTCGGACGTGTTCCGCGTCCGCGTCTTCCCCGTGCCCGCGCGCGGTGAGCAGAAGGTGGAGCTGGCCTTCAGCCAGGTGCTCAACTACTCCAGCGGCCTCTACCACTACCACTACCCGCTGGGCGCCACGGCCAAGGCGCAGCCCGCGGACTGGCGTCAGGTGGGCGGCACGGCGACGCGCGACTTCACCTTCAGCGCTCGCATCTCCAGCAAGACACCGCTGCGCAGCATCTACTCTCCCACGCACCAGGTGGACGTCTCCCGCCGGGGCGAGGCCAGCGCCGTGGTCGGTATGGAGCAGGTGGGCGGCGCGGATCTCTCCAAGGATCTGGACCTCTACTTCTCCGTCTCCGACAAGGCAGTGGGCCTGTCGCTGCTCACGTACAAGCAGGCCGACGAGCCCGGCTACTTCGTGGCCCTCATCACCCCGAAGACGGAGGTCAGCCCCAACGAGATCGGCGCCAAGCGCGTCACCTTCGTCATCGACACCTCGGGCTCCATGCAGGGCGATCGGATGAAGATCGCCAAGGACGCGCTCAGGTACTGCGTCACGCGGCTCAATGCCCAGGACACCTTCAACGTGGTGCGCTTCTCCACGGACGTGGAGCCGCTCTTCCCGGGGCTGAAGCAGGCCTCCAAGGAGAACATCCAGAAGGCCGTCTCCTTCGTGGATCAGATGGAGGCCATCGGCGGCACGGCCATCGACGAGGCGCTGGTGCGCGGGCTCCAGGACAATGACGGCAAGTCCCCCACCCCGCACCTGCTGCTCTTCATCACCGACGGCCAGCCCACCATCGGCGAGACGGACGAGAGCGTCATCGCCCAGCACTCCAAGGAGGGCCGCAAGACGAAGACGCGCGTGTTCACCTTCGGCGTCGGCGAGGATCTGAACGCGCGGCTGCTGGACCGGCTCTCCGCCGAGGGCAACGGCACCTCGGACTTCGTCCGGGACGGCAAGGAGTTCGAGACCAAGATCTCCAGCTTCTACGACAAGGTGAGCAACCCGGTGCTGGCGGACCTGGCGCTCGATCTGTCCTCCATCGACGCGTACGATCTCTACCCGCGCAAGCTGCCGGATCTCTTCAAGGGGACGCAGGTGGTGGTGATGGGCCGCTACCGCAAGCCCGGCGACGCCAAGGTCGTCCTCACTGGCTACGTGAACAGCGACAAGCGCACGTTCGACTACGGCACCACGGCGCCCCGCGAGGCCACCCGGGACGACTTCATTCCCCGGCTGTGGGCCATCCGCAAGGTGGGCTTCCTGCTCGAGGAGATCCGCCTGCGCGGCGAGCGCCCCGAATTGCGCGACGAGGTGCTCGCGCTGGGCAAGAAGTTCGGCATCGTGACGCCCTACACCAGCTACCTGGTGGTGGAGGACGAGCCCCTCGCGGTCACCGGCCAGCCGCCCCCGCCGCCCGTCATCCGCCCGTGGGAGGATCACCCGCCGCATCGTCACGAGAACCGCCCCATGCCGAAGGCGGAGGCCCGGGAAGCGGAGGACGACTTCGGCGATCTGTTCGGCGCGAGCCGTGGCCGCGCGGGAGGCGGCGCGAGCGGGGCCATGGCGCCCTCGGCCGCGGCGCCCGCTCCGGCCGAGTCCATGACGATGGCCGAGGGCAAGGGCGGCGTGGCCGTCTCCCGCGCGACGAAGAAGATGAAGGAGCAGGAGCGCGGCCCCTCGGCGAGCGATCCGGTGCGAGTGGCCGCGGGCCGGACGTTCATCTTCCGGGACGGCGGCTGGATCGACTCCGAGGCGCTCACCAGCCCAGGCAAGCAGCTCAAGGTGAAGTTCCTCTCCAAGGCCTACTTCGCGTTGCTCCAGGTGAAGCCGGAGCTGAAGGCGGCGTTCTCACTCGGAGACCGGGTGGTGGTGATGGTCTCCAAGGGGCGGAGCGTCATCGTCGGCCCGGACGGTGAGGAGGACGAGGCCAAGGCCCGCGCCTTCCTCAAGTAGTCCACCTCGAGGCCCCAGGCCCCTTCCGGGGGGCCTGGGGTTCAGGTGCCTGATGCTGCCTACCCTGCCGGTTGCGCCGAAAAAGTTCGGCCATGGCAGACTTGGGGTAGGACAGGGGGAAGGATCCAGGCCCCCCTGGGAGGCACCCGATGACGGAGAAGCGGCAGCACCGGCGATTCAAGAAGAGGTACACGGTCCGGTTCGGCACGACTGATCTGTCAAAGCAAGGCATCACCGGGGACATCTCGAAGGGCGGAGCCTTCATCCTGACGCGGGACATGGTGCCGCTGGACACGCGGGTGCACCTGCAGGTGCAGCTGGATCCGAAGAACTTCGTGCTGTTCGAGGGCATCGTGCAGCGGCACCGCAAGGTGCCCGCCGAGCTGCGGCAGGTGGATCCGGGCGGCTTCGGCGTGCGCTTCCTCTACCCGGGCGAGGTGGTGGCCGACATCGTCAACAAGGACACCACCACCTTCGAGGTGCACTACACCAACGCCGAGCAGCTCCAGGCCGCCTACGAGCGCGAGCTGCGCATGGGCGGCACGTTCATCCTCACGGAGAAGCCGCTGCGCATCCAGGACAAGGTCATCGTCTCGCTGTGCCTGGACTTCGCCAACGAGACGGTGGAGCAGGAGGCCGTGGTGGTGCACATCAGCCTGCCCCAGAGCACCACCCGGGCGGGCGTCTCCGTCATGTTCTCCGACAGGACCGCGCTGGAGGAGCAGCTCAAGCCCTTCCTGCCCCCACCCGCGAAGTAGCGGAAGGCGGCTACTGCGCCGACGCCGCGGTCAGCGTGAACGCCACACTCACCTGCTTGCCCGAGCCCACCGACACGGGCGCCGGGCTCGCCGGGTTGGTGGCGAACGTCACGCCGTCGGGGCCGACGATGGCGGCGGAGAAGTCACCGGGGATGAGGAACTTGAACTGAGCCTCGAAGGTGCCGTCGCCGTTGGCATCCGTGAAGGCCACCGTCTCGGTGGTGTTGCCAGTGTTGGTGAGGGACGCCTTGAAGTCCGCCAGGGTGATGGCCTGATCGTTCACGGTGGGCAGCGTGACGCCAGCGGCCTTCGTGAGCGTCACCGTCACGGTGCCGCTGAAGGTGATCTCCGCGGCCTTGATGACGGGGCTCATCACCCAGCGGCCCGAGTTGCCCGCCTGCCGGCCGAAGCTCTGCGCCACGTCGAAGTCCACGAGGATGACCTTCTGCTCACCCTCCACGGAGACGGGATCGGCGATCTTCACCTTGAGGCCGGACTGGCCATAGCTGGGCATGTGCAGCTCGCCCGCCACCGAGGCGCTCGCGGGCAGGCCCTGGTAGTTCGGCGAGGAGGCGTAGATCTTCGTGGAGCCGTCCTCCTCCTCCACCTCGATGAAGGCGCCCGTGATGACGAAGCGCAGCTCCTTGTAGGTGCCTTCCGGAACGACCGCGTCCTTCACCAGATCCGCGGTGTCGTTCGCCAGGGTGAGCAGATCCGTCGTCTTCGGCTCCTTGAGCAGGACGACGCGGTTGTTCTCACCCTCGCCCAGCAGCTCGACCTCGGAGATGGTGACGACGGCGCGCTTGAAGTCGCCCGGAGCGTCGGTGAGCTTGATGGTGACCTTGCTCTCCCCTCCGCAGCCGATGAGGCCGAGCGCAAGGGTGATGAGGCAAGAAGCCAGGATGTGGACGCGTTGCATGGGGTTCTCCAGGTGGTTGCTTCGAACGTCGCCCGGAAGACCAGCGAACACGCCCGTCGGCCACGCACGCGGCGCCAGTGCTCACGGCCCGCGCACGCAACCTGGAGAACTTCCACGCCCTTGTACTTTCTGTCTCCACGCCTGAGACAGCCACACCCCAACGCCTACCTCTGACGAGCAGCCCAGACGGCCATCACCCCGAGCAGCGCCAGAGGCACCCCCGAGGAGGAGGAGCAGTCGCAGCCTCCCGGAGGAGGGACATCCGCCCAGGCGGCGGAGGACAGGAGCAGCGCGGAGACGAGGAGCAGTCGTTTCATGCCCCGAGCCTACGCGATGTCTCACGCTGTTAAGAACTGGCGGCTCAGCCCTGCGCGGGATGCACCTCGTCCTCCGACCGCTTCCGGCGACGCCCGAGGAGCTGGCTCAGGCGCGTCCTGGCGCGATCCGCCACCACATAGAAGGCGGGGACCACGAGCAGGCTCAGCACGGTGGAGACGGAGAGGCCTCCGAGCACCGCGATGGCCATGGGCTGACGCGTCTCACTGCCCGCGCCCAGCGCCAGCGCCGCGGGCACCGCCGCCATCATCGTGGCGATGGACGTCATCAGGATGGGCCGCAGCCGCACCGGGCCCGCGCGCTGCATGGCCTCCACCGCGTCCGCGCCCTGCTCTCGCTGCTGCAGGGCGTAGTCCACCAGGATGATGGAGTTCTTCTTGACGATGCCCATCAGCAGCAACAGGCCGATCATGCTGAAGATGTTGAGCGTGGTGCCGGTGGCGAGCAGGGCGAACGCGGCGCCCGCCACGGACAGGGGGAGGATGGTGAGCACCGTCACCGGGTGCAGGAACGAGTTGAACTGCGAGGCGAGCACCATGTACGCCACGCCGATCCCCAGGAAGAGCGCGAACAGCAGGCTGCTCATGGAGTCGCGGAAGGCCACGCTCGCGCCGCCGAGCACCACGCGGGTGCCGCCCGGCAGCTCCTTGGCGGTCTTCTCCACGAAGGCGATGGCCTCCTCCTGGCTCGAGTTCGGGGCCACGTTGGCGAAGATGCTGATGGCGCGCTCGCGATCCCGGCGGGTGATGGCCTGCAGCGCGGGGCGCTCCTCCTGCCGCACCAGGGACGAGAGCGGGATCAGCTCGCCGTTGCCGGTGCGGACCTTGAGCCGCGTCAGATCCTCCGGCCGCGAGCGCTGATCCGCCAGCAGCCGCAGCCGCACGTCGATGCGCCGGCCGCCGGAGTTGTACTTACCCACGCGCACCCCACCCACCAGGGAGTTGATCGTGGCGGCCACCGACTCGATGGAGACGCCCAGGTCCGCCGCGCGAGCCCGGTCCGGGGTGATGCGCAGCTCCGGCATGCCCAGCTGGTAGTCCGTGTCCACGTCCACCACCCTGCCGCTGGCCTGCAGCTTGTCACGCATCTCCTGGCTGGCCACCACCAGCTTCTCCCAGTCCGAGCCGCGCACGCTGAACTCCACCGGGAAGCCACGCTGCGCCGTGAAGCCGGCCTGGGACAGGTCCTGCACCACCGCGCGCAGGCCCGGGTACGAGTTGAGCTCCTTGCGCAGCAGCTGCTGGAACTCCGACTGGGGCATGCGCTGATCGGGAGGGACGAGGGTGATCATCACCATGCCCGTGTTCACCCCCGAGCCGCCCATGCCGCCCACGACCGCGAAGGTGCGTGTCACCTCCGGGCGGCTCGCGAGGAACGCCTCCGCCCGCTTGAAGAGCTGGTTCGTCTCCTCCAGGCTGCTGCCCACCGCCGTCTGCAGGCGCACCGTGAGCCGGCTCTGATCCTGCGAGGGGACGAACTCACCCTGCAGCGCGCGGAAGGCGAACGCCGAGGCGATCAGCATCACCGCCGCTCCGGCCAGCACCCACCACGGCCGCTTCAGCCCCTTGCCCAGCACGCGCCCGTAGAAGCCCTCGAGCCGCTCGAAGCCGCGGTCCACCCACTGCCCCACCCGCCCGCGGTGCTCGCGCGAGGCCTTGAGCAGCTGCGCGCAGCGCGCCGGCGCCAGGGTGATGGCCTCCAGGTACGACAGCAGCACCGCCACGCACAGGGTGACGCCGAACTGGAGGAAGAACTTGCCGATGATCCCCTTCATGAAGATGACGGGGATGAAGATGGCCACCACCGCCAGCGTGGCGGCCAGCGCCGCGAAGGTGATCTCCGAGGTGCCCTCGCGCGCGGCGCGCACCCGTTCCTTCCCCATCTCCGCGTGCCGGTAGATGTTCTCCAGCACCATGATGGCGTCATCCACCACGATGCCCACCGCCAGCGCCAGGCCCAGCAGCGTGAAGGTGTTGAGGGTGAAGCCCAGGAAGTAGATGGCCGCCACCGTCCCCAGCAGCGACATGGGGATGGCCAGCACCACGTTGAGCGTGCTGGACAGCGAGCCCAGGAACATCCAGCACACCAGCGCCGTGAGCAGGCAGGACAGCAGGAGCTCGATCTCGATCTCGTGGACGCTCTCCTCGATGAAGCGCGTCGAGTCGAAGTTGATGCCCAGCTGCATGCCCTCGGGCAGATCCTTGTTCAGCTCGGCCAGCGCGGCCCGCACGCCCTCCGCCACGGCCACCGCGTTGGCGCCGCGCTGCTTGCGGATGCCCAGGCCCTGCGCCGGGTTGCCGTCCACGCGCGACATGCGGCGCACGTCCTCGAAGCCGTCCTCCACCAGCGCCACGTCATTCAGGTACACCGTGTCCCCGTTCTGCTCCCGGACGACGATGTTGCGCAGCGTCTCGAGGTTCAGCGCCTCGCCCATCACCCGGACGTTGACCTCGCGGCCCTCCGTCTCGATGCGGCCAGCGGGCAACTCCACGTGCTCGCGGTTCAGCGCGGCGATGACGTCCATGACGGTGAGCCCCTGGGCGTCCAGCTTCTGCGCGTCCACCCAGATGCGC
Organism: Hyalangium gracile; assembly: GCF_020103725.1. NCBI lineage: Bacteria > Pseudomonadati > Myxococcota > Myxococcia > Myxococcales > Archangiaceae > Hyalangium > Hyalangium gracile. The sequence continues at coordinate 68,504 of NZ_JAHXBG010000002.1, forward strand.
ACGTTGCGCTCCAGCGAGCCGCCCAGCGTCACCTCGCCCACGCCCTCTACCGTCTGCAGTTTCTCCTTGATGCGGTAGCGCGCGAAGTCGCTCAGCACCTGCGGCGCGAAGGGACCGGACAGGCCAATCCACATGATGGGCTGATCCTCCGGGTTCGTCTTGGAGATGATGGGAGGATCCACGTCCTGCGGCAGCCGCCGCTGCGCCTGGCTCACCTTCGCCGTCACATCCTGCAGCGCCAGGTCCACGTTGCGTGACAGATCCAGCTCCACGGTGATGGAGCCGCCGCCCTGGCGCGCGTTGGAGGTGAGGGACTTGACGCCCTCCACCTGCATCACCGCCTCCTCGAGCGGCTCGATCAGATCGCTCTCCACGGACTCGGGAGAGGCGCCCTCCCAGCTCACGGAGATGTTGATGGTGGGGAAGTCCACGTCCGGGAACTGGCTGATGCCGATGCGCTGCGCGGCCACCAGGCCGAAGACGATGGTGGCCGCCATCAGCATCCACGCGAAGACGGGCTTCTTGATGCAGGCCTCGGTGATGTTCATTGCCCGGCTCCCGCCGCGTTGCCGCCATCCGTGGGCCTGCGCGGCTCACCGGTGACGGCGGGCTTCTCTCCCTGCGCCACCCGCACCGCCGCGCCCTCCCGCAGCGCCTCCGCGCCTCGCACCACGAGCTGCTCGCCCGGCTTGAGCCCCTCGCGCACCTCCACCCGGCCGTCCGCCGTGCGCATGCCCAGCTCCAGCACGCGCTCGCGCGCCTTGTCCCCTTCCACCACGTAGGCCAGGAAGCCGCGCTCGCTGGGGCGCACCGCCGTCTGCGGCACCACCGGCGAGCCCTTGGACGTCTCCACTGGCACCACCACCGAGGCGAAGGCGCCGGGCCGCAGCGCCTCGCTGTCCTCCTTGGACACCTCCGCCGTCACCGACACCATGCGGCTCTGATCGTCCGCTGCCGCGGCCACGTGGGTGATCTTCGCGGTGTAGGTGCGGCTGTCCGAGCGCACCGTGAAGCGCGCGGAGAGGCCCGGCTTGATCCGCCCCACGTCCGCCTCGGGCACGCGGAAGCGCACCAGCAGCGGCTCGCGGCGCAGCAGCGTGGCCAGCACGTAGCCCGGCTGCACGTACTGTCCCGTCTGCACCGTGCGTGTCTGCAACACCCCGTCCATGGGCGCGCGCACGTAGGCGTCCCGCAGGTTCAGCTCCGCTTGCTCCAGCGCCGCCTTCGCCGCGCTCACCTCGGCCGCCGCGGTCCGGGCCCGCGTCTGGAAGGTCTCCAGCTCCTCCGCGGGTAGAAGGCCCGGGCGCTGCTCGTTCACCGCCGCGCGACGCTGGGCCCCGGCCTGGGCCTCCGACGCCGACGCCTGGGCCTTCTCCAGCGCCGCCTTCGCCGCGCTCACCGCCAGGCTGTAGCGGGTGGGCTCGATCTCCGCGAGCAACTCCCCCTTCTTCACCGTCTGTCCCTCGATGAAGCCCACGCGCTCCACGACGCCCGCCACGCGCGCGGTGATCTGCACCTGCTCGAAGGCCTCCACGGAGCCCACCGCGCTGACCGCGTACTCCACGTCCCGGATCTCGACGGGCGCCACCTCCACGGGGAACTGCATCGGTCCACGCCCGCCGCCTCCCGGACCACCGCCACCGGCCTTGCCCGGTGGAGCACCGCCGCCCCGATCTCCACCGCCTGCACCGCCCAGAGCGCCGCCCCCCTCCTTCTGGCCACACCCCACCCCCGTGGCCACCACCACGGCCACCAGGGCCACCAGTCCCATCCCGCGTCTCACGATCACGGCTCCTTCCCGAGAGGATCGAGTCCCACGGCGGCCCGGAGATCCAGCAGCGCCACACCCAGGGTGTAGCGCGCGCGAGCCACCGCCACTTCCGCCTCGAACAGGCGCAGCGAGGCGTCCGCCACCGCCAGCGCGGTGGACAGGCCCTGTCGATACAGAATCCCCGTCTCCTCCGCATTCTTGCGAGCCTGGGCAGCCGCCAGCTCGCTCTGCCGCAGGGCGGCCTGGGCGTTGCTCAGCACCACCTGGGCGCGCTGGATGTCCACGCCAACGCGGCGCGTGAGGGCCGTGGCCTCCAGCTCCGTCGCCTGGGCCAGCGCCACCTGCTCGCGGTGATCGGCATACCGCTCTCCGCCATCGAAGAGGTTCCAGGTGAGATCCAGCGAGAGGAACCCATCGCCGTTGCGGCCCGCGAAGCCGGGCTCGTTGGTGAAGCGGTATTGCCCGGTCAGCCCGAGCGTCGGGAACAGGCGCGCCAGCGGCTCCCGCGCGGAGGCCTGCTGCGCCTGCACCTTGAGCCTCGCGGAGAGGATGTCGAGCCGCCGCTCCTCCGCCCCCTGGCCGAGCGCACTGAGCGCATCTGGGGGGCGCGCGGCCTCCACGAGCACCGCCTCCGGCAGGGCGAGCGGCCCCTCCACCGGCGACACGAGCAGGAAGCCCAGCTCGATGCGGTTGGTGTCCGCGGAGCCTCGAGCCTCGGCCAGCTGCACCTCGGCGCTGGACAGCTCCAGCTCGGCGCGCGTCACGTCATTGGTGCTGGCCAGACCCGCCTCGGCCCGAGCCCTCGCGTCCTCCAGGCTCTGCCGGGCAAACTCCATCCGCCGGACGGAGGCCTCGTAGACCTGCTGGGCTCCCAGGGTCGAGAGGAAGGCATCCGCCGCCTCGAAGGCCACCAGGCGCCGGGTCTCCCGCGCGTCCAGGCCCGCTGCCTCACCCTGGAGCCGAGCAGCCCGGTACAGGGGAAAGCCCCGCGCGTCGAGCAGGGCCATCCGAGCGACGGCCGTGGCGCCCAGTGCGTTGAGCCGCTGGCTCACCACGGGCTGCCCGTCGACGGTCCGCACGGCCTCGCGCAGGCGGCGCGTGTAGGTGCCCGTAACCGTCAGCTCGGGAAAGAAGAAGGCCCGGGCCCGAGCCACGCGCGCCTCCGCGGCCTCGGCTCGCCGCTGCGCCGCCAGCGCCCGCTCGTTGCGCTCGGCCGCGAGGGCCACGGCCCGCTCGAGGGTGAGCGGCTCGCCCGTGGCCTGCTCCAGGGGCCTGGCTCCCGGCTCCGAGCTCTGCGCCGCGGCCGCCAGGGGGCTCAGGGCGAGCCAGGCACAGAGCGGCGCGGCGAGAAGAGATCGGACGGTGGACATGGAGGTGTGAAGTCGTACGCAGCGCGAAGGTCTTCTCCGCTCGCCATATAACGAAGCGTGGAGAGCAGGACCAAGGAGTTCTGGCGTGGGTGGACGTTGGCCGGCTCGACGGACTAAGGGAGACATTCAGTTCGGCCTTCCAAACGGGCGCGTGCGCCCCGGAATCCTCCTCCGATGCGTTTATTCCGATTCGGCTTGTGGTGCGTGTTGTTTGCTATCGGATGCAAGCGAGAGGAGGTCCCCACCGCGGGAGCCCTCCGCGTGGACCTCACCTATGCGACGTTCCGTCCGGGGTGCCTCACACTGAAGGCGCAGGATCAGGCGGACCCGTCCCGCTTCACGCTGCAGGAGGTGGCGCTGGGGCAGGAGCCGGCGCCCAGCAGGACCGTGAAGGTGGCCGTCTTCCGCAAGGAGGACTGGAGCCGGCGGCTCGTGCTCACGGCCACGGCGTATGAGCGCTCCTGCGCGGAGCAGAACCCGAGGCAGGTGGATGCGCAGACGCTGGAGGCGGAGGTGCCCGCGGAGGGCATCGCGCTCGTGAGCATGGCGCTGCGCGCCGAGGATCTGGACGACGACCACTACGTAAAGGTGAGCCAGGGCGGCACGGACTGCGACGACGACGATCCCGCCGTGAACCCCGGCATCCTCGATGACTGCGACGGCAAGGACGACAACTGTTCGGGGGACGAGTCCGACGCGCCGGGTGTGATCGTGTACTACGCGGACGTGGACGGAGACGGTTACGGCAACCCGGCCACACGGCAGGCCTCCTGTGTCCAGCCGACGGGCACCGCCACCAATGGCCTGGACTGCAACGACACCAATGCCGCGGTGCGTCCGAACCAGCGCGAGCTCCTGTGCAACGGCCAGGACGAGAACTGCGACAGCGTCGCGGACGACAGCTTCGATGTGAGCAGGCCGTGCACCACGGCGCTGGGCTGCTCCGGGGCGTGGGCCTGCACCCCGGACCAGCGCGCCTCGCAGTGCGTGAGCCCCGAGACGCCGAGGAACTGGTACGTGGACGAGGACGGGGATCAGCGCGCGGGCCGCTCCGTGGGTCCGGGCTGCGTGCCGCCGGTGGCCGGAGCCGTGGATCGCCAGGACGACTGCGACGACAGCTCGCCCTTCGCGTTCAGCGGAGGGACGGAGCGGTGCGACCGGCTGGACAACGACTGCAACGGCCAGGTGGACGAGGTGGGCTGCGGCTCGGTGGCCTGGAGGACGATCCCGGGCACCGGGAACACCGAGTGGCGCGCGCTGGCCGCCTACGCGGACGGCAGGGCCTGGGTGGCGAGCCCCACGGGCGCGCTGGCGCATGTGGCGGGTGGCGTCGCCACCGCGTACCCCGACTGCGCGGGCCAGTGGCTCTCCGCCTGGGCTCGTCCCAGCGATGGCCGTGTCTTCCTGGGCTCGGAAGACGGCCGGATCGCCACTCACGCGGTGACGGGAGGCGTCGACTGCTCGACCGCGGGAGAGAACACGAGCACGGGTACGAGCTCCCAGATCAATGGCCTGGTGGGCTTCGAGAATGGCGCGAGCACCACGCTCTTCGCGGTGACGAGCAACGGGCGCATCTACCGGTGGACCTATCCGGGCAATGCGCCGCCCGTGGAGCTGGCCGGGCTCGGCGCGAACCTCCGGAGCATCCACGGGACGAGCCCCACGAACCTGCTGGCCGTGGGCGTGGACAGCTCCAGCGGGGTGCCTCGGGCCTTCCGCTTCGACCCGACGGGCGGCGTCTGGGTTCAGGAGAGCCTGCCGGCCTCCCTGCCCAAGGTGTTCCTGCGCGACGTGCACATGGTGCACGGTCAGCTCGCCTACGCGGCGGGAGATCAGGGTGTGGTGCTCGAGCGCTCCAACGGGGCGTGGAAGGAGGTCACCCGGCTCGACCCGGGAGGAGGCCCCCCTCCGAACATCCACGGCCTGACCGCCTTTGGTCGCACGGCGATCTACGCCGTCACCAACGACAAGAAGGTGTACCTGTTCAACGGGAGCTGGAGCTCCGTGGAGTCCCTCTCGTGGACGCCCAGGGCCATCGACGGTGTGGGACCGCACGACGTCTGGGCCGCGGGCAGCCAGGGCACCGTCATCCGCTGGAGCCCCTGATCAGGGGACGCCGGTGATGATCAGCGGGTCGCCCTCGACCACGGGGTAGTCCATGTAGAGCTGGAACGGCGAAGTCTCGCTGCCCAGCTTCTGCTCGAGCGCGTCACACACCGCGCTGGAAGCACACGTCATCGGGGTTCCGTCGATGAGGGAGTAGCCGCTCGTCCGGGTGCCCTTGAGGTAGTTCCGGTTGACCATCAGCGTGAAGATCGCCTCCTCTGGCACGGGCTTCGACTCGATGAGTTCCTCCAGCACGTAGCGGACCGACGAGCCATCCTCGGGAGGATCCTTCACCTCGACCTTGGAGAGCCGGATCGTCTGGAGCATGCCCCAGCGGAACGTGAACCCTTCAATCCCTTCATAGAAGAGCGTTCCTTCTCCCGTGTCCTCCCGAATCCCTATCAGACAGGTCTGAGGACCCACGCCCTCGCACGTCGCCTTGAACGGGGACACCAGGTACTCCTCCCCTCCGTCCTGGCAGCCGAACAGCCCTGCGGCTCCCAACGCCAGCAGCCCCAAAGCTCGCATCCACCGCTTCATCGCGCCTCCTCGGATCGGCCGGCCCCTACCCTGATTCCCCACCCATTTCAAAAATCCGACTTCCACGCCAGCCAGGATGTCCCGGATTGGCGCGAGCGTCCTGATCCAGTGCGATCCAAAGTGGTGCACCGGGGTGCTCCACTCCCTTCTCCTCCCTGTGATTCCAGGCACTTGGCCTCTGGCATCATCCCTGCTCTTACGCCAGGACGTCAGCGGTTTACACGAAAACGTCAGCTCGGCCCGTCGGGGCGCAGGCAATCTGGAGGAGGAGCACCATGGAGGTCCGGTTCTTCGGAGTTCGGGGCAGCATCGCGGTGTCGGGCTCGCGCATCGGGGGCAACACGGCTTGCGTGGAGGTGACCAGCCAGGGCCACCGGCTCATCCTGGATGCGGGCACGGGCATCCGCACCCTCAGCGAGATCATGATGCGCGAGGGCCCGCCCCAGAAGGCGACGATGTTCTTCTCGCACCTGCACTGGGATCACGTGCAGGGCTTCCCCTTCTTCACCCCGGCGTACCTGGGCTCGACGGAGCTGACGCTCTACGGGCCGGGCGCCAACGGGGACCAGGCGCTGCAGAGCGTGCTGGCCAGGCAGATGGAGCCGCCCAACTTCCCAGTGCCGCTGTCCACGCTGCGCTCGAAGATGACGTTCGGGTCGGCGCTGCACGGGCAGCCCATCGAGGTGGGCCCGTTCAAGGTGACGCCCATCGACGTGCCGCACCCGCAGGGGTGCCTGGCCTACCGCGTGGAGGCGGACGGGCACACGTTCGTCTACGCCACGGACGTGGAGCTGTCGCGGGCGGGGCTGACCTCGGACGTGGCCCGCTACCTGGAGGGCGCGGACGCGCTGTGCCTGGATGCCCAGTACACGCCGGACGAGTACGCCGGGAAGGTGGGCATCCCGAAGAAGGGTTGGGGCCACTCGACGATGGTGGACGCGGCCCAGGTGGCCTCGGCGGTGGACGCGCGCCGGCTGCTGCTGTTCCACCACGACCCGGCGCACAACGACGACCTGGTGGAGAACATGGCCGAGGAGGCCCGCAACCACTTCTTCGCGACCGAGCCGGCGCGTGAGGGCAAGCGCCTGGTGCTGGGACAGGCCGTGAACGCGTAAGGACGGACGGCGCGATGCTCTACGAATGCTATGGTGGTGGCACGGCGTTCGTTCTTCCGCCGTTGCCCACCATGCCCCAGCCAACGGACGTCAGCCAGGTACTGCTCTCGGTGGGAGGCCTCGTCGGGCGGGAGGTCGACCTCGACGCGTTCCTCCAGACGCTGGTCGATCGCATCGCGGTGACGATGCAGGCCGACCGCGGCACGCTCTGGCTTTTGGATCCAGCGCGCGGCGAGCTGTTCTCCCGCGCGGCGCACCTGCCCGAGGTGTCGCAGATCCGGGTGAAGCTCGGGCAGGGCGTGGCGGGCCACGTGGCGAAGGTGGGCGAGCCGGTCAGCGTTCCGGATCCCCGCGGCGAGCGCCTGTTCTTCGCGGACATCGATCGGCTCACGGGCTACAAGACGACGAGCCTGCTGGCGGTGCCGTTGCGGGACTCGGAGGGCGCCATCTACGGCGTGCTGCAGGTGCTCAACCGGCGGGGCAGCGATCGCTTCACGGAAGAGGACATGGAGCGGCTGACGGTGATCGCCGCCCAGGTGGGCACGGCGCTGCAGAGCACCAGCCTCTACCAGGAGCTGAAGCGGGCGAAGGACCAGCCGCAGGCGCCGGTCGGCTACTTCTTCAACCGCATCATCGGCGAGTCTCCGCAGCTCAAGTCCATCTACCGGCTGGTGCAGAAGGCGGCGCCCACGGACGCGACGGTGCTGCTGCGCGGCGAGAGCGGCTGCGGCAAGGAGCTGTTCGCCCGGGCCATCCACGTGAACGGGCCTCGGCGGGACAAGCCGTTCGTGAAGGTGGACTGCGCGGCGCTGCCGGCGACGCTGATCGAGAACGAGCTGTTCGGCCACGAGAAGGGCGCCTTCACGGGCGCGGACCACCGGGTGCCGGGCAAGTTCGAGGCGGCGGACGGCGGCACGGTGTTCATCGACGAGATCGGCGAGCTGCCGCTGCCGGTGCAGGGCAAGCTGCTGCGAGTGCTGCAGGATCGCGAGTTCGAGCGCGTGGGCGGCACGCAGACGGTCAAGGTGGACGTGCGCATCGTCGCGGCGACGAACCGGGACCTGGCGAAGATGGTGTCCGAGGGCAAGTTCCGCGAGGACCTCTACTACCGCATCAAGGTGGTGGAGATGGTGCTGCCGCCGCTGCGGGAGCGCGGGGCGGAGGACATCGAGCGCCTGGCGCGGCACTTCGTGGCGACGGCGGCCAAGCGGCACCGGCTGAAGCAGCCGCAGCTGAGCGCCGTGGCCCTGGAGCGCCTGAGGACCTACCGCTGGCCCGGCAACGTGCGAGAGCTGGAGAACTGCATCGAGAGCGCGGTGGTGCTCTGCGAGGGAGAGATCCTCGAGGAGCACCTGCCGATGCCCACGATGGACCGGGCCGCGTCGGCGCCCTCGGGGACGGAGGCGACCACCGTGGCCACCGCGCCCGTGGGCCTGATGCCTCTGGCGGAGGTGGAGCGACAGCACATCCTGCGAGTGCTGGAGGCGGTGAAGGGCAACCGAACGGCGGCGGCGAAGGTGCTGGAGATCGGTCGCAACACCCTGGCGCGCAAGCTCAAGGAGTACGGGTTCGCGGACGAGGCCTAGCCAGCGCGGAGCCTGTCGGCTGGAACCGTTGCGAACTGGTATGACAAGCATACCAGTTGGCGGCGCTCTGGTCCGACCTGGGCCCCCCTATAATGTCGGTATGTCCCCCAACCAGGAATCACCCAACCCCACGCGTGTCCCCTACGAGGGCACCTGGCTCGATGGCTTCAGCCTGACGGCGGTAGCCGGCGGCGCCCTCCTGGCGGGCGGCTCGGAGACGCACTCGGACGGCACCCCGCCGAACACGGCCAACAGGGCGTCATTCTGGGATGCATCGAAGCAGGAATGGCTCCCGCTTCCACCCCTCCCCACCCCACGCTTCAACCACGCGGCGGTCGCCCTGGGGGACGGGCGTGTGCTGCTCATCGGCGGGCGGGACAACAGCGTCACGGAGATGGCAAGCACGCTCCTCTGGGATCCAACGACCCGGGAGTTCAAGGAGGGCCCCCCGCTCCGCGAGGCGCGCGCATACCCCGTGGCCCGTGTGCTGCCAGACGGCGCGGTGCTGGTGCTGGCCTCCGAGCTCGACGACGACCTGGAGCGCGGCACCCGGGCGGAGCTGCTGCGTCCGGGTGCCAGCGCCTGGGAGCCGGCGGGCCAGACGGTCCGCATCTTCCACGTCGGCCCCGTGTGCGTGAGCGGCGAGCGGGTGGTCATCGCGGGCGGCCGGGACAACGGCTTCGGCTTCGCCATCATCGAAGGAGTCCACTACGCCCCGCCCCTCGCCCAGAGCACGGAGATCTGGGAGCCCGGGAGCCGTACCTGGCGAACGAGCGCCGGCCCGATGCTCGAGCCCCGTGACGACGCCGCGGGAGTCACGCTCTCGGATGGGCGCATCCTCGTCGTGGGAGGCTGGCACGAGGGCACGCTCCTCAAGAGCACGGAAGTGTGGGATCCGCGCACCGAACAGTGGAGCCCGGCGGGGACGCTCTCGATTGCACGCTCCAGCCTCGCCCTGACCGCGCTGCCGGACGGCCGGGCGGCGGTCTCCGGTGGGCTGGCGGAGGGCCCGTTCGACCACACGAAGGAGGTGGAGATCTGGGAGCCCGAGCGGCGCGTCTGGACTCCGGGCAAGCCCATGGAGCAGGGCCGCGCGGGCCACCGGCTGGTCGCCGTGGGCGACGGAGCCTTCCTGGTGGTGGGAATCGCTCGCCCGTCTCAGGAGGTGGCTCCGGAGACGACCTGGGAGCTGTGGCGGCCCTTCCCGTGACGCGCGGGCCGCGCTACGTGGCCTCGTGCCCCAGGGATGCTGAGCTCGTCAGCGCACCAGCAGGTCAGGTCTGGCTCGACCTTCCATCTCGAAGGTCGGCCAGCGCGGATCCACCGTGAGGAGCTCGATCCCCTGGTTGCTCACCACCACCGTGTCCTCGATCTTCGAGCCCGGCAACGAGGGGTTCCAGGCCATCGCATTGCTCGGCTGCAGGAGCACCTTCGACCCGGGAAGCGCTACGTCATCCCGCGACAGGTAGCCGCAGGAGCCTCCCTGGTGGTGGAAGGCCTGCGCTCCCGGATGGCCACACGCCGCGTAGGCCTCGACCATCGCCGCGTAGACCTCTCCCAGCGCCACCCCCGGCCGCGAGGTCCGGAACGCCGCCGCCTCCACACGCGCTACGTCCACCGCGAGCTTGCGCTCGATCGCTGAAGGCTCACGGAAGTAGACGAACCTCGTGAGGTTGGCGAACAGCCCGTGCCGACGCGCGCAGAAGACCAGCATGGCCCGCGCTCCCAGCCGCTCCCTGCTCGCGGTGGCATGCCGGTGCAGCGGCAGACGGCGCTCCTCTCCCACCAGCGTCAACGCCGGGTGGATCCCTCGTGCCCACAGTGCCTCGGCCCCGGCTCCCGCCAGCTGCCAGCCCGTCCACTCCGGCTTCGCCGCGAGCAGTACCTCCGTCATCGCCTCCGCCGCATCCCGCCCGAGCACGCGGTACCGCTCCAGCTCCTCGGGGAGCAGCGAGTGACGCGCGTCCACCAGCTCGGCCGGTAGCGGCACCTCCTTGCCCGTGGGACGATCCGAGGCCACCTGGCCCCCTCCCCGCTTCGACTCGACGAAGGCCTCGCGCTGCTCACGCTGCGCCCACGGACTCGACCAGATCGGAAGGCCGCGGGGCACCTCCTCTTCCTCCAGCCGGGCCGCCTCGATGGCGTCCGTCAGCACCCACGCCCCCTCTCGGGTGATGAGCACCTCCGCCACCCCGACATCCGTCGTGAGCAGCACCACGTTCGAGCCACCACACGTCGCCCAGGCGAACCAGTCCACTCCCCGTAGACGCACCGCCCCCAGCTGGTGCTGCTCCAGGGTGGCCCTGACTCGGGCCAGCTTCACTTCCAGCTCCTTCACCGCAGCCTCCTGTCTCCCCTGGGGAGCGCTCACCGCGGAGATGCCACCTTCGGCTTGCGCCCGGAATCGCTCTCGCAGCCGCGGGACCACGAACTGCATGTCCTCGGGCGCCTTCACGGGCTCGAACCTCGAGCTCCTCGGGTCCTTCCTCGGCGTCTCGATGAAGGCCACGGGCAGCAGCGGGCGGCCATCCTCCTTCACCAGCGTGCTGGCCTCACCCGTCACCTGCTCGAGCTGCGGCTGTGGCTCCAGGGCGGGAGCCGCGGGAGCCTTGCGCTGGCTCTCCTCGCGAAGCCGTGTCACCAGTTGCTGGAACTGCGCCGCATCGACGCCTTCAGGCATGTCGGTCATGAGCGCGCGCGTACTTAGCCCCGAGCCTCCTCCCCGAGCAATCTCGGAAAAGAGGCTTGCGACTTCAGGCACAGGGGAGGTGTTGGCTATGCGCCTCTCAGCTACAGCGTGCGCGAGAGCACGAACGCCGCGGCCACCGAGAGCGCCCCCGCCGCCGAGAAGAACCCCCAGGCCCGGCGCGCCAGCTCGTGCCCCGTGCCCGTCCCCTCGTTGCCCAGCACCAGCATCGCCGGGCCGCCCTGCTTCCCTCGCAGCACGTAGGAGCCCGGCGCCGGCCCTCGCTGCAGCTCGCCCACCACGAGGCACGACTCCCCGAGCTTCCCGATCCGCTCGTAGGACAGCACCTCCTCCACCGGTCGGCCCTGGACCAGCTCGCCCGCCTCCGGCTCCGCGAGCCGCGGATCCGTCTGGCAGCGCATCACCCGCACCGGAGCCAGCGTCGTGGACGGCGCGAAGCTCACCGCCGCCTCCGCCCGCTCGCCGCGGACCGTGATGAGCAGCGCGTACGCCCGATCCTGCGAGATCAACGCGCCCTTGCGGCCCTGCTCGCCCGCGGCGCGCAGCTCCGCGTCATAGAAGGCGCACACCACGCCTCCCGGAGAAGTCACCGGCTCGCTCGCTCCCAGCCGTCCCTGGTACACGCCCCACGCGGGCTCCCGGCCAGCTCTCAGCTCCGCCACGGCCTCATCGATGCTCCGGGGGGCAGACCCACGCAGCGCATCCGCGCGCAGCCTCGCCTTCGAGCCCAGCAACGCCAGCCCCGCCGCCAGCCCCAGCAGCGCGAACCCCACGCCCCGGCCCGCGACATCCAGCGACACCCGCAGCGCCGTCGGCACATGGTCCGTCACCAGCGCCAGCGACACCGCCGCCAGCAGCCCGAACCACGCCAATGGCCACCTCGGCATGAACGAGCCCGAGTCCTTGCGGCCAAACGCAAACGCCAGGATCACCAGCCCGCTCAGACCCGCCGCATAGAGCGGCGCCAGCATCATCCGGACATCCATCCCATCCCCCGCGGCTGATGGAGCGCGGCCTCAGCCACACGCCACGCCTGTCGAGGGTGGGGATGCTGCAATGCCCGTGCAAGGGCACCCGGACCGGGGGGCCACCCACGTCAGCCACTGGACCCTTCCGCGGCGGACGTCCGTTCACTCCTGGGCGCTGCCTGCCACCTTCCGCTTCGGGCGCTCACCCGGAATTCCCTGCACCGTCAGGTGGCTGAAGCTGCACGACAGGTTGCGGCACCCGAGGGCCACCTTGCCCACGCGCCCCTCCAACCCCGGCAGCATCTTGTACGCGAAGCGCACGTTGTTCACGAACGCCTCCGCCATCACGCCGTTCTTCTTGCGCTTGAGCTGCAGCCGCACCTTGAACGGGCCCTTCGTCGGCACCGGCATCTCGTCCGCCGTGAGGTTCTCCAGATCCTGCGAGCTGTTGCCCACCACCTCCTCGCCATCCTCCTGGAGGTAGCGCCACGACAGCCGCATGCCCACGTCCGGAATGGCGAACGCCGACACCTGCAGATCCTTGATCCGGAACGTCAGCTCGCCGAAGTGCTGCGCATCCGGCTCGTCCAGGTACTCGGCGCCCAGCTTCTTCACGTCCATCTCCACCTCGGCCGTGAAGTCGTCGCTCGAGAAGTACCGGTGCGCCACGTATGCGCGCGGCAGGAAGCGCCCCTTCGGGCCCACCTCGCTCCCGCCCTGGATCACCTTGAGCTTCCCGTTCTCCATGCGCCACGAGCCGGACCAGGCGTTCATCTCCTCCTCGCCCGGCGCGAACTCGAGCGTCAGGCGCGAGACGCCGTCCGGCTGCTTCGGCCCCTCCAGGTGGGACGTGATGAACAGCTCGCCGTCCGTGTTCGGCGGCCACGGCTTCTTGCCGTGCTTCACCGCGATGCCCGACGTGCCGATCACCACGCCCTTGTCGCCACCCACGTGCAGATCCACAGGGCCGATCACCGCGCGCACCACGTACGCCAGCACGATCAGCCCGCCCACCACGGACAGCCCCGTGCGCACGCTCCGCCAGCCCACGTGCAGCTGCTTCGCCACGGAGCGCGCCCTGGACGGACGCGCCGGCTGGGTGGCCACCGAGGAGCCCACCGCGAGCGCTGGCCCCGAGCCCGAGCCGATCAGCCCCTCGAGCACCGCGCACACCTCGCCCGCCGTCGCGTAGCGCGCGTCCGGCTCGTTCTCCAGCAGCCGCGCCACCACCTCGTCCACGCGCGGGTCCAGCCCGGGCACCCGCTCGGACGGCATCCGGAAGCGCCCCACGGGCAGCTCTCCGGTGAGCACCTCGTAGATCACCACGCCCAGCGAGAACAGATCCGCCCGCCCATCCACGCTGCGCGCGTCCCGCCGCTGCTCCGGAGCCATGTAGTTGAGCGTCCCCATGGCCACCGCCGTGCCCGTGAGGTTCAGCCGCGAGTCCGGCCGCCGGATGCCCGCCAGCCCGAAGTCCGCCACCTTCGCGTGGCCCTTCACATCCACCAGGATGTTCTCGGGCTTCAGGTCGCGGTGGATGATGCCCTTCTCGTGCGCGTACTCGATGGCGCGCGCCACCTGGAGCAGGATCCGCAGGCCCTGCTGCGGCGACAGCCGGTTCACCCCCAGCATGTCTCGCAGGGAGCGCCCCTCCACGTACTCCATCGCGAAGTAGTAGTGCTCCCCCGCCACCCCGCGATCGATGATCTGGATGATGTTGGGGTGGTTGAGCGCCGCCAGCGCCGTGGCTTCCTTCTCGAAGCGCGTGACGAACTCGGGATCCTTCGCCAGCCGGGGCGGCAGCAGCTTCACCGCCACCGTGCGCGCCAGCGACTGCTGCCGCGCCAGCCACACCTCGCCCATGCCCCCCTGCCCCAGCAGCTCCAGCAGCTCGTAGCCCGGCAGCTCCGCCTTGCCTCGGGAGACGAACGTCTTGTTCGGCCCGCCGTCTTCTTCCGGCGCCGCCTGCTCCGCCACCTGCGAGCCCCGCACCACCGTGGCCGAGCTCACGTCCAGATCCACCATCAGCGGCTGCGCCGGCGGCGCCACGCCTCCACCGGGCACCGTCGGGAGCGCCGCCTGGGGAGAGGGCACCACGCCGCTCGCGCTGGCCTGCACCGCGGGCATCTCACCGACGGTCGGCCGCGTGCCCACCGTGGAGGCCACGTTGCGACGCACCTCGAAGCGGATGCCGCAGCGGCACAGCAGGCGCTGGCCGCTCACGTACACGCTGATGTCGTGCGTGCGCTCGCAGTTGGGGCAGGACTGGGTGATCATGCGTCCCGAACGACTGTGCGCTCCGAGCCGGTCACCCGGAACGTCTGGACACCCTTCTCCCGGCCCTTCACCTGCAGGACGGGGAGCTCATCCGCGAAGAACCCCGGCCCCGCCTTCTGGATCGTCGTCCCCGTGGCCAGCACCTCGCCGCCCTTGGCCAGCCCACACAGCCGGGACGCGGTGTTCACCGTGTCGCCGATCGCCGTGAACTCGTGGCGCTCCACGCTGCCCATGTAGCCGACGACCGCCTGGCCGGTGTTGACGCCGATGCCCACCTCGATGGGCTTGCGTCCCTGGGACTTGCGCTTCTCGTTCAGCTCGTCCACCGCGTCCATCATCTCCAGCGCCGCCTGCAGCGCGCGCGCCGGATCGTCCGGGTGCGACAGCGGCGGGCCCCACACCGCCATCACGCAGTCGCCGATGAACTTGTCCAGGTTGCCCTCGTGGCGGAACACCACGTTGGCCATGGCGGTGAAGAACTCGTTGAGCATCTCCACCACCTCTTGCGGAGAGTCGTTCTCCGCCAGCGTGGTGAAGCCGCGGATGTCCGCGAACAGGCACGTCACCTCGGCCAGCCGGCTCTGCGCCAGGTCCTCCGTCTCGCCCTTGATCACCGCGTCCGCCACCGCCTTGGACAGGAAGCGGCTGAGCTCGGCGCGGGTGATGGCCTCGGCGCGGATCTGCTCGGCCAGCGCCGCGTTCTCCAGCGCGATGCCCGCCTGCGCGGCGATGCCCGTGAGGATCGTCAGATCGTTCTCGGAGAAGGCGTTGATGCGCTGGCGGCTGTCCAGGAACAGCACCGCCTTGATGGAGCCGTTCACCGTCAGCGGCACCGCCATGGCCGAGCGGATGCCCTGCGCCACGATGCTCTCGGCCGCCGAGAAGCGCTCGTCGATGATGGCGTCCGCGGTGAGCACCGCCTTGCCCGTCTCCACCACGCGCCGCAGCACCGTGTCCGACAGCATCACGTTCATAGGCTTGCCCTGCCGGTGGTGCACCGCCACCGGATCGAACTCGCCGTTGGGCGCCATCGTCAGGATGACGCCGTTGTCCGCGGGCAGCAGCTGGAACGCCACGCGGATGATCTGATCGAACAGCTCCTGCTGCGTGCCCGCCAGGCTCACCTGGCGGTGGAACTCGTAGGCGATGCGCAGCTTCTCGTAGTCGCGGCGCAGCGCCTCCATGTCGCCCAGCTCGTCCGCCGGGCGGAAGTTCTGCGGCCCCTGGTCCATCTGCGCCAGGAACGCCGGCACCGAGCGCGGGTTGGCCACCACCGTCACGCCCGCCGGCGCCGACGGCACCGAGGGCGCGTCCCCCGCATGGAAGGTGAACTTCGAGCTGCCCAGGGAGATCTCGTCCCCGTCCCGCAGCCGCATCTCCTTCACCCGGCGTCCGTTCACGAACGTGCCGTTGGAGGAGTTCAGGTCCTTGAGGATGAAGTCACGCCCCGCCTGCTCGATGACGGCGTGCTCCTTGGACACCTCGCGGTCCACCAGACGCAGCGTGTTGGCCGGGTGGCGGCCCAGCGTCGTCTTCGGACCGAGCGGAAACTCCCCGAGCGTGCCGTCGGCGAACATGCCGGTCAGGCGCGGTCCCCGCATCGTCTTCGGCTGGGCTTGGGAAGGGGCGGAAGCTTGGGTCACTCGACAGACCTCACCGGTGGGACACTAGCAGACGCACTCCCCCTGGGGGAACGGCCGTGGGTGGATCTCCACCCCGCCCCCCACCGGCCTGGCAGGCGTCCCGTATTCCCGAGTTATCAGGGAGTGCCGCTGGCATCAATCGCCGAGGGAGCCTGCGCAGCCGGCCGCTGGGGCGCCAGGTTGCGCACAGCGATGCCGACGGCCGGATAGAAGGTGGCGCCCCCCAGGTTGCGCTGCACGCCAAAGAGCTCGGGCTTGCAGAAGGTATAGCCGCCGGTGATCTCGGCGAAGACGTGGACGTACTTGTAGCCCAGCGAGACGCCCATGGTCGTGCCGACGAACTCGCTCTTCACCTTGGCCGGCAGGCTCACGTCGAAGCCCGTCACGTCCTTGCCCTGCGCGGCGAAGTCGACGAACCGCTCGTCCAGGCTGGTGCGGCTGTAGATGTACTTGGGCGCCGCGTACAGCCGGAGGATGTCGCCGACATCCGCGCTCATGTAGAGCGGCACCTCCACGTCATAGCGGGAGAACTCATCGAGCTGGATGATCTTCATCAGATCGAACACCGGGCTCTTGAAGGAGTGGCGAGCCCCCGCGAGCCCGAGCGCCACGTCGAAGGACTTGCGCTTGTTCTCCGGCACGTCCTCGCCGTCCCCGGCGTGGAGGACGCGGAACTTGGTGTCCAGGCGCCAGGAGATGCCGCTGTAGCGCAGGCCCACGTCGAGGTCGTCGAACAGGCCCGCGCGAATCATCACCTCGTTGACGACGCCCGGGGGCGCCACGGCCAGGGCGACGCCGGAGGTGAGCAGGCGCTGCTGCTCCTCCTCGGTGAGGCGCACGGGCTGGTCGCCGTCGATGGCGTCCTTGAGCTCCTGGCCCTTGTTGATGCCCAGATCCACCACCTCGGCCAGCTGCCCCACCGGGATGAAGGCGCCCGCCCCCAGGGAGACCTGGAACTGCCCCCGGGCCAGCGGCTTCGCCGTCTGCAGGGTAGAGATGTTGGAGGCACAGCCCGTCGCCAGAGCGAGAAGGAGCAGTGAGGGAAGGTATCTCATGGCCCGAAGGTTATTTGCTTCTGGGCAGTGCTGTCAGGGCTTCTTCAACTCGCGCCTTCTTTCCGCGGGCCCACGCTGCTAAGGGGGCTCCCGTGCGAATCAAGCAAAAACCCGAGGACTTCTCCGTCAAGGAGTCCTTCCGTTTCGATGAAGTGGCCAGTGGGCGCTTCCGCGTCTACCTCATGGACAAGCAGAAGCTGTCCACCTTCGAGGCGGTGGATCGCCTCCGGGACGCCTTCGGCCTCAAGCCGGGCTCCATCAGCTTCTGCGGCCTGAAGGACAAGCAGGGCCGCACCGAGCAGCTCATCGCCGTGGAAGGCGCGGACGTGGAGATGCAGGAGCCCAACCTGCGCCTGAAGTACCTGGGGCGCACGGACAAGCCCCTGTCCGCGGCCAACATCACCTCCAACCGCTTCGCCGTCACCGTGCGCGCGCTGGAGGAGGCCGCGCTGGGCCCGCTCAACGTGGCCGCCGCCGAGGTCAACCGCCTGGGCGTGGTGAACTACTTCGACAGCCAGCGCTTCGGCTCGCTCAAGCACGGCCAGGGCTTCATCGCCAAGGATCTCATCCGCGGCGACTTCGAGGCCGCGCTGAAGAACTACTTCGCCAAGCCCTCGGAGCTGGACCGGACCGAGGACGCCAAGGTGAAGCAGTTCTGGCGCGAGAACTGGGGCCGCTGGGACGCGCGCGTCCCGTTCGAGGGCAGCAAGAAGTACCACCGCATCCTGCGGTCGCTGCGCGAGCACCCCACCGACTACGTGCGCGCCTTCCTGCAGATCGACGCGGACTACCGCGCGATGCTGCTCTTCACCTACCAGAGCTATCTGTGGAACGAGGGCGTGCGGCGCTACCTCCAGCTACTGCTGCCGCGCGAGCACCTGTTCCCCCTGCGCTACCAGGCCGGCACCCTCCTGTTCCACCGCGAGGCCAGCCCCGAGGTGCTCCGCACGCTCCGGGAGACGTCCTTCCCGCTGCTCGGGCCGGACACCACCTTCATGGATCCGAAGATCGAGGAGGCCGTCCAGTGGACGCTCGGGCGCGAGAAGATCACGCTCAAGGACCTGGTCATCCAGGAGGCCCGCAAGCTGCTCTTCTTCAAGAGCGAGGGGCGCCCGGTGCTCTCCTTCCCGCACAAGCTGGTGCTGGGACGTCCGCAGGCGGACGAGCTCAACCGCGGCTCCATGAAGGTCAACGTCGCCTTCACCCTGCCGCCGGGCGCCTACGCCACCCTGGTGGTGAAGCGCCTGTTCCACTTCTCCTGGCGCGAGGACACTCCCGACGAGATCCGCGCCTCCCAGCGCCCCCGGCTCGCCGAGCAGGAGCGCCAGGAGTCCTTCGAGACCCGCCCCCGGCGCCCTCGCGACGGCTCCGAGTCGGCGGCCCCGGCCGGGCGCTCGAGAGGAGCCCCCGAGCGCGCCTTCGCTGGACGTGCCCGGAGCTCCGAGGCTCCCCGGACGCCTCGTGAGCCTCCCCTCGCCCGACCGGCTCCCGAGCCGGCCCCCGAGCCTCGCGAGCCGGCTCCCGGTTTCCGCGAGCGGCAGCGGCAGAAGAAGGAGGCCAAGGAGCGCGCCCGGGCCGACATGGCGTCCAAGCCCGCGAGATCACAGAAGAAAAAGTAGGACACCCGGGGCCGTGAGAGTAGTCTCGCGCACAGGCGCAATGGGGGGCCCCATGGTGCGTACAGCAGGGCGTGAACGCACTCACACTCAATCCTCTTGGGGACATCGCTCAGGCCATCGGGTCGCTGATGGCTGAGGAGGCCCCCTCGCTCCCCTGGAAGGCGGACGTGCAGGCCGCCCGCCGCGGGGACCCCAACGCCTTCGAGGCCCTGGTGCGCAGCGTCCAGCGCGCCGTGTACGGCCTGGCGCTGCGGCTGCTCAACAGCGAGGCGGAGGCGGCCGAGGTGTCCCAGGAGGCCTTCCTGCGGGCCTACCAGAACCTGCACCGCTACGATGAGTCGCGGCCCTTTGATCTGTGGGTGATGGCCATCACCCGCAACCTCTGCCTGGACATGCTCCGCCGGCGCACCAAGGTGCGCACCGAGGAGCTGGAGCCCATGAAGGAGGTGCTCCCCAGTGGCGAGGCCTCGCTGGAGGAGGGAGCGATCGCCCGCCAGGAGCGCCAGTCGCTCGAGGAGGCCATGGCCACCTTGTCCGTGGATGACCGCGAGGTCCTTGCGCTCTACTACGTGCAGAAGCGGACGACGAAGGAGATTGCCCAGATCCTGGGCTGCGCGCCGGGCACCATCATGGCGCGCCTGTTCCGTGCGCGGGAGAAGCTGCGCAAGAAGATGACGATGGAGGAGCCCACATGACTCCCACCCAGTGTCCCGATCTCGAGGTGCTGTTCACCGAGCTGGATGCCGGCGAGGGCCCCGCGCTCGATCACGCCGCCGAGTGCCCCCTGTGCACCGCGATGCTCGAGGAGCACCGCCAGCTCGAGAAGGATCTCTACCGCCTGGCCGATCCCCTGCCGCCGCCCACGCTGGTGGCCAACGTCATGGCTCGGGTGGCCACCGAGCCCACGCCCCTGCGGCGCGAGCTGTGGTCCGGCGTGCCCATCCTGCTCGCCTCCCTGGCGGTGGGGCTGGGCCTGCTGATCTCCAATGATCGCGCGCTGTCCCGGCTGGGGGCGGCGCTCGCCTCGCTGTTCACGGACGGCAAGGCGCTGCTGCAGGGGCTCGCCAGCGGAGCCAACGCCCTCTGGGCCACCGCGGCCGGTCCGGTCGCCATCCTCCTCGTCCTGTTGCTCATCGTCTCGTTGACGGGCCTCAAGCGTCTCGTCGGCACCGGCCCCAACCCTTCCGAAGCGTGAGTGTTCCCATGAAGATCGCCACTCGCATCCTCCTGCCGACCCTTCTGCTGGGCGCTCCGCTGGCCCTGGCGGAGGCTCCCAGCCCCGCGGCCGCCGAGGCTCCGGCCGCGAAGACCATCGACGTGAACTTCCGCGGCACGCTCCAGGACGCGCTCAAGCGCATCGCCGAGGAAGGCGGCCTCAACGTGGTGGCCACCGGCGCGCTGGAGACCACCGTCGAGGTGCACCTCAAGGGAGTCACCGCCGAGCAGGCCCTGCGCACGATCGCGCGCACCTACTCGCTGCGCCTGGATCAGGACGGCGCCATCTTCACGATGCGGCCCATGACGCACGACGAGAAGGAGAGCGCCCAGGAGAGCGCGAAGGCGGCTGCCGGTTCGCAGGCCGTCCCGTCCATGCCGTCGATGCCTTCCATGCCGGCCCTCCCCTCCATGCCGCCCGTCCCGCCCATGCCTCCGATGCCCCCGGGCATCGCCGAGAGCGCGGAGGACGAGATCGATCCGAGTGAGATCCGGGAGCGGGTCCGCGACGAGGTGCGCAAGGCCCAGCGCCGCCGCAAGGGCGAGCGGGATGTCGTGGCGCGCGGCCACCCGTTGGAGGTGAGGAAGGACGACTCGGTGGACAACGCCGTGGTCTACGGCAGCAACCTGGTGGTGCGCGGGCACGTCGAGGAGGACGTGGTGGCCTTCGGCGGCAACGTGGACATCTACGGCTCGGTGGAGGGAGACGCGAACGCCTTCGGCGGCAACATCACCCTGCACCCGGGCGCCGTCGTGGATGGAGACGTGTCCGCCATTGGCGGCAACGTCATCCGCGAGGAGGGCGCCCACGTGAATGGCAGCACCGAGTCCTTCGGTGGCAGCAATGTCGGCGCCCTGGTGGCTGGCGAGGTGAAGAAGAGCCTCAAGAAGGAGTTCCGGAACAAGGATGCCGCCGCGGAGGATGAGGACGATGACCACGGCGGAGGCGGGCTGCCGTGGTTCATCATCAAGTTCGCGGCGCTCTTCGGGCTGGGGTTCCTGGGGCAGCTGTTCTTCCCCGCGCGGATGAAGGACCTGTCCACGGAGATCCGGACGCAGCCCATCAAGAGCACGATGGTGGGCGTGCTGGGCGCCGTGGCGCTGTTCCCCATCTCGCTGGTGCTGACGATCACCATCATCGGCGCTCCGGTGGCGGCCGCGCTGTGGCTGATGGCCATGCTGGTGACGGTGCTGGGCTTCACGGCGGTGGCGAGCGAGATCGGCCTGCGGGTGCCCATCATGCGCGGCCGGAAGACGCAGGCGGTGGTGCTGGCCCTGGGGCTGGTGATCCTCCTGGCGATGACGTCCATCCCCGTGCTGGGCTGGTTCGTGCTGTTCGCGGCCTGCTTCATGGGCTTCGGCGCCGCCCTGCTCACCCGGTTCGGCCACCGGCTGCGCGGCATCCCCGAGCCGCTGTCTCGCACGCCCACCAGCATCTGAGTTCGTTGCAGCTCGTAGCATCCCGTGGGGGTCGACCTTCACCGGTCGGCCCCCTTCGTGTTTTTCGCAGGGAGCCACCGCTCTTGACGCGCCGCACCACCCTGCTCGCGTAGCTGCCGTGTGGCCTGCCATCACCCCGGCTGGTGTTCACGGGTGACACCCCTCCCGGCGCCCTTTGACTGCCTGGGGCCAGTGGGCGAAGTTGCGCCCACCCATGCGCCGCCTCCCTGATGCCTCCCCCCGTGGTCGGGCCATCACCGTGGACCTCGAGGGCGAGCCCGTTCCCGCCGTCGAGGGCGAACCCGTAGCGTGCTCGCTCATCGCCGCCGGAGAGGACGTCCTCGCCCGCTCCATCAAGTACCACCGCCCCCGCGGCGCGTACTGCTTCGCCGCCGCCTGCTCGCACTGCCTCATGCGCGTGGACGGGCTGCCCAACGTCTACACCTGCCGCACTCCCGCTCGCGCCGGCATGCGCCTGGAGCGCCAGAACGCCTTCCCCTCCGCCAAGGTGGACCTCTTCGGGACCATCGACTGGTTCTTCCCTCGCGGGCTGGACCACCACGAGATGTTCGCGGGCGTCCCCGTCGCCGAGAAGGTGATGGCCAAGGTGGCCCGCCAGCTCGCGGGGCTCGGCCTGCTGCCCGAGCAGGAAGCTCCTCCCCGGCTGCCGGCTCGCATCCTGCGCACCCGCGTGGCCGTGGTGGGCGCAGGCCCGGCGGGGCTCGCGGCCGCGAAGGTGCTGGCCGATCGCGGCGTCCCCTTCCTCCTCATCGAGCGAGAGGAGCGCGTGGGAGGTCGGCTGACCCGAGGCGCTCCCCTGGCGGACGATCCCTCTGTCCCCGAGCTCTCCTCCTTCCCCAAGGGCAGCGTCCTCACCCGCGCCCACGCCATCGGCCTCTACGATGACGAGGGCGGCCGCTTCCTGGCCGTCACCGCCCAGGAGCCCGAGGGCCTGCGCCTGCTCCTCGTCCACGCGGACCGCTTCCTGCTCGCGCCGGGCGGCCACCCGGGCATCCTCCCCTTCGAGAACAACGATCTGCCCGGCGTCTACGCGGGCCGTGCCGCCAGCATGCTCCTGCGCGAGCACGGCGTGGCGCCCGAGTCGGCGGCGCTCGTCGGCTGGGGCCCGGAGCTCCATGCCCTGGCCCGGCTCCTGGAAGCCCACGGCACCCGCGTGGTGGCGGTGGTGGATCTCCGAGGCCCCCTGCCCGCTTCCCCGCATCCCACCGCCTGCCTCGGCAGCGAGCCCAAGGCCCACGGGCTCAAGAAGGTGGGCGCCTTCAGCTTCGTGCGCCAGGGCGGTGGAAAGAAGAAGGTGGACTGCGACGCGGTCCTCATCTCCATCCCCACCAGCCCCAGCTTCGAGCTGGCTCGCCAGGGTGGCGCCAACGTGAGCTTCGACGCCGAGCGCGGCTTCTTCGTGGCGGAGGCCCAGCCCAACGGGAGCACGGCCGCTCCGGACCTCTTCGTCGCGGGAGACATCACCGGCGGCGGCACCGCCAGCGAGGCCGCCGCAGCGGGAGCCCGGGCCGCCGAGGCGCTCATCGGAGGACTGTCATGAGCAAGGCGCTGATCTGCTCTTGTGAGGATGTCACCGTCGGCGACGTGCGCCACGCGCTCTCCCGCGGTTACTGCGACGTGGAGTCCGTCAAGCGCTACACCGGCTTCGGCACCGGCATCTGCCAGGGCAAGAGCTGCCTGGCCGCCGTGGCCGCGCTGATCGCCAAGGAGGGCCCCCTCAAGCCCCAGGGCATCCAGCCCTTCACGCCTCGGCCTCCGGTCTACCCCACCGAGCTGTCCCTGTTCGGCAGCGCTCCGGTGGACGAGTCCCGGCCTCCCGTGGGCGGCGTGCCCGAGGAGCTCGGCGTCTTCCCACCCGCGCTGCGCCCGAATACGCCCCTGCCCGCCAAGGCCAAGGTCGTCATCATCGGCGGCGGAGTGATGGGGCTGGCGCTGGCCTACAACCTCAGCCTGCGCGGCGAGACGGACGTGGTGGTGCTCGAGCGCGGCTACCTCTGCGCGGGTGCCTCCGGCCGCAACGGTGGCGGCGTTCGCATGCAGTGGGGCACCGCCGCCAACATCGAGCTGGCCAAGCGCTCCATCGATCTGATGAAGCAGTTCGCCCGCGATCTCGGCATCAACATCTGGCTGCGCCAGGGCGGCTACCTCTTCCTCGCGAAGACAGAGGCCGTCGCCAGGCGCCTGGAGCGCAACGCCGCGCTCCACAACAAGCACGGCGTCCCCACCCGCATCATCACCGCCGACGCCGCGCGCGAGATCGTCCCCGGCCTGACGATGAAGGGCGTGCTCACCGCCTCGTTCAACCCGGAGGATGGCGTCATCTTCCCCTGGCCCTTCATGTGGGGCTACGCCCAGCACTGCCTCAAGAAGGGCATCAAGGTCGAGACCTTCACCCACGTCACCGGCTTCGACATCTCCAACGGCCAGGTCCGCAAGGTGAAGACCGATCGGGGCGACATCGCCTGCGACACCGTGGTGCTGGCCGCCGGCGCCTGGAGCCCGGAGATCGCGAAGCTCGCCGACGTGAAGCTCCCCAACGAGCCCCACCGCCACGAGATCCTCAGCACCGAGCCCCTCAAGCCCTTCCTCGGGCCGCTGGTGTCAGTGCTCGACTCGGGCCTGTACTTCAGCCAGTCCATGCGCGGAGAGATCGTCGGCGGCATGGGCGACCCCAAGGAGCCCGCGGGGCTCAACATGGGCTCCACCCTGCGCTTCGTGGCCCGCTTCTCCCAGGGACTCATGGAGCAGCTGCCCAACGTGGGCCACGTGAAGGTGCTGCGCCAGTGGGCTGGCTGCTACGACGTGACGCCCGACAACAACCCCGTGCTCGGGCGCACGCCCGGCCTGGACAACCTCCTGCAGATGTCCGGCTTCGTCGGCCACGGCTTCATGATGGCCCCCGCCGTCGCCGAGCGGATGGCCGCCTGGATGGCCACCGATGAGCACGACGATCTCTTCCACCGCTTCAACCTGCGCCGCTTCTCCTCCGGCCGCCTGGAGCGCGAGGACATGATCATCGGCTGACAGGTACGGGGTTCCCCTGTGCCGGACCCGGACACTCCCCTCTCTGGACTGTCCGGGAAGACGACAACGAGATGTGCTCCGGCAAGGCCCGGAAGCTGCTGGGAAACCTCTCCCAGACTGTACAGGCTCTTTACAGTCGGGGGTCGAGGACCGGTGCTACATCACTCCATGACACATTGTGGCATAAATCGCCTTTCCTAGGGAATTCAGGCAATTGCATGTCCGGCATGGCAAGTGCTTATCCATGAGTGCAGATACCTTCAACCTGGGCATAACTGCCATCCGCTGGCAGGCCGCCTGGAGCGAAGGGATCGCGGAATCCCCTCCGCTCCTCCGGGAGCGGTCCGCGCGGTGGACGGTGTGAATCCCCCCCACTCTGTCCCGCCCAGGCGGCAGCCCCCCCAGGCTGCCGCCTTTTTTTTCCCTCGAGCCCGGGCCTCAGGCCAGCGACGGCCCCGCCTCCAGCGGTCCACGGGAGCCCTCGGGCAGCACGGGCGTCTCGGCTCCGGCGGGCGGGTGGAGCGCTCTGGCCACGCGCCTTCCCAGCACCCGCCGCACCGCTCGCGGCAGTCTCGGCAGCAGCGTCATCACCCAGCGGTGGCCTCGGCCCGGGTACACCAGCGGCACTCCCCGCTCGAAGCCCGCCAGCGCCTCCCGAGCGCACTGCGCCGCGGACACCTCGAAGAAGGGCCTCGTGCCCTGGAGCCCTCCCACCGCCCGAGCCCGCGTGTCATCCACCGGCCCTGGCGCCACCTGGGTGACGCAGATGGGGGTGCCCTCCAGCTCCAGGCGGAGCGACTCGATGAAGCCGTCCAGGCAGCGCCGGGTGGCAGCGTAGGTCGCGGCGCCCGGGAGGAAGAGCTGGCCCGCTCCCGAGCTGAC
Source organism: Hyalangium gracile (assembly GCF_020103725.1). NCBI lineage: Bacteria > Pseudomonadati > Myxococcota > Myxococcia > Myxococcales > Archangiaceae > Hyalangium > Hyalangium gracile. Next base: position 93,843 of record NZ_JAHXBG010000002.1, read on the forward strand.
ATAGAGCAGCCCGCCGCGCCCTCGCGCCAGCATCGGCCCCAGCAGCCGACGGGCGAGCAGCAGCGGCGCCACCACGTTGGCCATCAGCATCCGCTCGATGCACCCCCAGCGCTGCTCCGCGAAGAGACCCGGCTCGGCCACGCTGGCGGCGCTCACCAGCACATCCACCGAGAGGAAGTGCCGCGACAGCTCCGCGAGCATGTCCCCCACCTCTCCCGGCCGGGACATGTCACAGGCCAGCAGCACCACACCCAGAGTGGGGTTGCTCAGCTGCAACTCGTCTCGCAGGGCCTCCAGCCGCTCCACCGTCTGGGACACGAGCACCAGCGTCCGCGCACGGTGGGCGAGCTGCCGGGCGAGCTCCCGGCCAATCCCGGAGCAGGCTCCGGTGATGAGCACGGTGCCGGAGTCGATGGGGGGACGCATGACGCAAAGCTAAGTCCCCTCTTCCGAGGCGCATTCTCGGCTCCTCCGCGAGCGAGGAGGAAGGACGGAGGTGGAGCCGCTCGCCTCCGTGGACGCAGAACGTGCACCCGTCCCCGCGAGCCACGAAAAGTTTGCGTCCGGACAGGCCCCTCCTCAGGGAGATGACTGGCACACTTCTTCCAGAGAGCGGGGTGGTTTCACGCACCAGGAGTGCACAGAGCATCTCCGAACAGGAGGAACAGCCTCATGCCCGCACCGTCTCGAATTCTCGTCCCGGTGGATCTCTCGGAAGGCTCTCGAGCCCTCATCGACTACGCGATCCAGATCGCCAGGCCCTTCAACGCGGAGATCGAGATCATCCACGCCTGGGAGCCGCCCCAGTACGTGGCGCCGGATCTGCTCGTGGCCGCGCCCGGCTGGAACTCGCAGTCGCTCGAGCAGGTCGCCGTCGACGCCGCCACCAAGGAGCTGACCGCGCTGGCGACGGCCGTACAGGGCGCTCCCCGCCCGATCAAGCACCGGGTCGTCGTGGGCGAGGCGGCCTCCACCGTCCTGCGCGTGGCCGAGGAGGGCAAGCACGATCTGGTCATCATGGGCACCCACGGCCGCCGCGGTCTGCCGCGCCTGCTGCTCGGGAGCGTGGCCCAGAAGATCGTCGCGCGGGCCCACTGCCCGGTCCTCACCGTGCACCTCTACGACGCGGCGAAGTAGCCGGCCCCGAAGGGCTGGCCTCACTGCCTCCCGGTGGGAGAGATCGACGGGAGGGCCTGTGCCGCCTTCGCCCGGCGTGCCTTCAATATCGTGGGCACGCTGAGCACCAGCATCGCGACCATCACCAGCAGGGCTCCGACGAGCTCGCGCCCGCTCACGCCCCGCTGCCCCAGCCAGAGCGAGAGTGCCCCGGTGGCCAGCACGCCCGCGAGGATGCTCGAGGCCCGGTTCACCGGCACGGTGAAGGCATTCTCCCGGTGATCGAGCAGGATGAGGCCGCCGAAGACCCCCGTCCCCTGGGACAGCAGCCCCACGCTCAGCTCCTCGAGCATGTGCCCCCGCGCGAAGAACCCCGTGAAGCCCTCGCGGATCTCCAGCATCGTCTGCCCCTCGCCCACCAGGGCCAGGATGCCGAGCGTGAAGAAGATGGCGGGCGAGGCCACCATCATCTCCTCCACGAAGTAGCGGGTGCTCGCCGCCTGATCCTCCGACTTGGCCAGGTTGCTCATGGCCCGCAGCCGGATGAAGTAGGCCAGCAGGTACACCGCGAGATCGATGATCGCCGCGATCGACATCCGCAGGTCCGCGCCCGGGCCCGTGGCGACGATCACCGCGCCCAGGCTCAGCCCCAGCGCCACCCAGGACGGCCACCGCACCTGGCGCTTGCTCACCGCGTCCACGATGGGGGCGAGCATCAGCACGCCGCCGCGCATCATCAGCATCATGAAGACGATGGAGGTGCCATCGAAGGTGTACGCCAGGGTCGTCGTCCCGATGATGGCCGCCGAGCACAGCCCGGACAGGAACGTCCACATCCCGGGAACCGGGATGCTCACCCCCCACACCGTGCGGTGGTGCGCGTACCGCCACCAGCCCTTCACGGAGAGGAAGACGATCATCCCCATGAAGGAGGCGAACGTGGAGGCCGGCAGCAGCGCGAACCCAGCGATGCCGTCCTCCATCCCCTCCAGCAACCCGCTCGAGAGCGCCTTCGTCAGCGCGCTGTAGGGCGCGTAGCAGGCGAAGTAGCCGAAGGCATATCCCCAGATGGCGAGGTCACGTCGGTTCGAGATCGCGTCCAGGGCAGCCTCCAGGTGGTTCCGCCAGTATCGCGCAAACCCGGCTCCCATGACCAAGGGGGGGGCCGTTCTCCCAGCGGCCAGCCGAGCGGAGGCTCAGGGCCGCCACACGACGCGGTACGTCACCTCGTCGCCCTGTCTGGAGGACTGCGTCACCTCGAGCTCCGGCACCCCGGAGTGAAACAGGGTCTGGTAGACGAGGCCCCGGTAGTAGCCGGGGCGGCTCACGAAGTTGAACCAGAGCTCGAAGGTCGCGGGCCCCAGCTGCAGCAGCCGCGTCTCCGTGAAGTTGTTCGCCGTCCGGAAGGTGCGGTTCATGCGCTCCAGGGCGCGGTGCGGACCGATGGTCTTCACCAGCCCCTTGATGGCTCGCCCCATCTGGGTCTGCGTGTAGATGTCGATGAAGGCCCTGCCCGCCTCGAACTGCCCTTCTTCCGGGGGCAGCTCCGGCCACCGCTGCCGCACCACGAAGTCGATCAGCGCGGCGTGGGTCTCCACCGAGTAGGCCGGTAGCAGAGGCTTGCTCAGGTCGATCCCCAGCGCATCCAGCCCGGCGATCTGCTCGGGAGGAATGGGGCGCTCCAGCACCTGGAGCACGCTCTCCATCGTGTTCTCGAAGACGACCTTCTCAGCCACGAGATTGGCGTATCATGTTTCACGGAGCCTGGTAGCGCAGATCCTCCACCACCACCGGCGACAGGGGCCGGGAGACGCACGCGAGCACATGGCCCAGAGGGCGCTCCTCGGGCCACAGGCCGTTGGGCTCCGCCCCTCCGGAGGCGGGAATCTGGCGGTCGGCCTGTCTCCGCCGACGGGCGGACGACTAGACTGCGTGCGTGTCCACCGCGCGCCTCGTGCTCTGCCTCACCGTGCTGACCTCGAGCCTGGGCTTCGCCCAGACGCCCGAGGAGAGCCCTTCGCCCACCTCCCCGGCCCCGCTTCCGCCCCCACCTCTCGTCCCCGCGCCCGAGAAGAGCGAGCCTGCCGAGCTGGAGCCGCCTCCCCCGGGAGAGTCGATCCCGTACACCTACCGCCCCTCGACCCAGGAACGGTCCTCCGCGAAGCGGCTCCTGTTCCAGACGCTGGCCGGGGCCGGAACTGGCGCCCTGGCCGGCATCGCGGGCGTCTTCACCGGGTTCCTCCTCGTCGGCAATGACTGCTCCGATGCCGAGTGCGCCATCCCCGTGCTGGGCTCCATGAGCCTGGGCATCCTGCTGGGCACTCCGCTGGGGGTCTACGGGGTCGGCCGAGCCATGGATGGCCACGGGAAGTACTGGGCCTCCCTGGCGGGGACGACGCTCGGCTCACTCGCGGGGATCACGCTGGCCGTCGTCTCCGCGTCGGCCGACAGCGATGGGCTCGTCCTGCTCAGCCTCATGTTGGGCCCCATCGTCGGCGCGGTCCTCGGCTACGAGCTCTCCAACACCAGCGAGCCGCCCCTGCCCGGCCCCGCCGTGAGCGCCTCCTCGTCCCGCGCTGGCTTCCAGTGCCTCCCCGTGTTCAGCGTCACCCGCTCGGGTGGCATCCTCGGAGGCTTCGCGGGGCGGTTCTGACGCCGCCTGCTCCGAGGTGGCGAGCCCTCAGCGCGACTTGCGCCTGGCGGGGCGCTGCTTCTGGACGACGCGCGGTGGCGGCGCGGGCTCCTCGGCATGCGCGCCGAGCCAGGCGTCGATCTCCGCCGCCTCCTTGGGCTTCTCCAGCTTCACGTACAGGGCACGCGCCTTCCGGGCCTCCTCGCGCGCGGGCTCTGGGGACTTCGCCCCATCCCACAGCGCCTTGGCCAGCGCGAACCCCGTCTGCGCCAGCCCCTCGGGCTCGGTGTCCTCGTAGGACAGCGCCTTGCGCAGCGGCTCGATGGCCTCGGCGGCATTGCCCTTCGCCAGCAGCGCCTGACCGACGCCGTCGTACGAGTACGAGAGGTCCGGGTGGTCCTCGCCCAACACCTTGCGCTTGATCTCCAGGGCCTCGCCGAACGTCTTCACCGCCTCGTCGTAGCGCTTCAGCGCGATGAAGCTCATGCCCAGCTCGTCCAGCGTGTCGGCCACGGCGGGATGCTCCGGCCCCTGCGTGGCCCGGCGCACCTCGAGCGCCTGCCGCACGTGCGCCAGCGCCTTCTCCAGATCGCCGCTCTCGCGGTACGCGGTGGCGAGCATGGTGTGGCGCGTGGCCACCTCCGGGTGCTGCTTGCCCTTGGCCGTCTCCGTCTGCCGGAGCGACTCGCTCAGCAGCGCGATGGCGCGCGGGTAGTCCGCCATGCGCAGCGCGGCCAGGCCCAGCCCGTGGCTCACCTTCGCCCGCTTCGGATCCTCGGGCCCCAGCGTGGACTCCGCCAGCGCGCGGGCCTTCTCGAAGTAGTCGCGGGACTCCTGGTAGCGGCCCTGCAGCAGCGCCACGTAGCCCAGGTTCCCCATCAGATCGAGCGCCAGCGGCGGCTCGCTGCCCACGCGGCCGAGCACCGCCTGCGCCACCTGGCCCCACCGCTTCGCCTCCTCGGGGTGGCCGTTGTTGGCGAAGACGTAGACGAGCTTGGTGAGCACCTCCAGCCGCACGCGATCGGACCGGCCGGACTCCGCGCTGTCGAAGGCCTGCTCGAGCTGGCGGATGCTGTCCTCCGCCTCGCCAGCCTGCTGGAGCAGCCAGCCCAGGTGGTAGCGAAGCTCGGCCTCGAGCGGGCGGTACGCGGTGGCGACCACCTCGGGCTCCAGCTTCCGGGCCAGCTCCACGCCGGCCTTGTACCGGCCCGCGTCGTGGAGCGCCTTCACCTGGGAGAGCTGATCGCCCAGCTTCTCGACGCTGGCGCGCAACGCCGCGTCCGCAGGCAGCGGAGGCTGCTCGGCCAGCGAGGCGATGTCCTGGCAGGGCTGGAGCGAGGGCAGCGCCGCGGCGGCATCCACCGCGCGCTCCACCACCTTGGCGTCCGCCTCGGCCAGCAGGCCCGTCAGCGCCGCGAGATCCTTGCGGCGCCGATCCAGGCACACCATGCGCATGGAGAGCAGCTCCTCGGTCTGCTCTCCGCGCACGCGGGTGGCCTCGCAGGCCTCGGTGTGCATGCTCGACCAGGCGCCCGCGTAGCCATCCAGGGCGCGCACCACCTTGAGGGCCGTCTCCGCCGCGAAGGGCTTGCCGGTGGCCGCGAAGGCCGCCTCCAGCTTCTGCCGCGTCTCCGGGCTCCACGCGGAGGCCACCAGCGCCTGCGAGCCCGCGCACACCCGGCTCTGCTGGTACATGAACCCGCCCACGCCGAGCGAGGCCAGCGCCATGGCGCCCACCGCCGCCAGCGCACCCCGCCGCTGCACGCTGCGCTGCTGCTGCGCGAGCGCCTCCAGCAGCGCCTCCATGGAGGGGAAGCGATCCTCGGGGTTCAGCGACAGCCCGCGCATCACCGCGCGGCGGACCGAGGAGGGGATCTTCGCGTTCGCGGGCGGCTCCTTGGCGGCGGTGGAGTGCGGCAGCTGGCGCCACACCTCACCCGTGCCGGCCGAGGCCCTCGAGGTCTGCGCCGCCGTCCGGGCCACCTGCCGCGGCTCGAAGGGCCGCTTGCGGTACAGCGCCCAGTACAGCGAGGCGCAGAAGCTGAACTGGTCCGCGCGCCCGTCCACGCCCTCGCCCAGGTACTGCTCGGGAGGCATGTACTGGGGGGTGCCCATGATGACGTTGCTGTCGGGCAGCTCCAGCGCCACCGGCTCGCCGGAGCGCTCCTCGCGCGCCTCGAGCTCGCCCGCCAGGCTCTGCTCCTCGGCCTCGGCCAGCTCGGCGAGCCGGGCCAGGCCGAAGTCCAGCACGCACACGCGCCCGGTCTCGCCGACGAGCACGTTGGCCGGCTTGAAGTCCCGGTGCACCAGGCCCGCCTTGTGCGCCGCCATCAGCCCGCGGCCCGCCTCCAGGAAGACGCGGAGGACCTCCTGCCAGGTGTGCTGCTCCTTGCGGATCCACGTGCTGAGGGTGCGGCCCTGGATGAACTCCATGGCCACGAAGACCTGGTTGTAGAAGGTCCCCACGTCGTAGACGGAGATGACGTTGGGGTGGGAGATGCGGGCCATGGCCTGGGCTTCCCGCAGCATCCAGGCGCGCGCCGTGTGCCCGTCGGGCGTCTGCTTGTCGGGGCGCAGCAGCTTGAGCGCCACCTTGCGATCCAGGTCGGGATCGTAGGCCGAGTACACCACGCCCATGCCGCCCTGCCCCAGGGGCTTGAGCAGCACGTAGCGCTCGATGCGCGTGCCGCGTGGCAGCTCGTAGTTCTCCTCCGGGCCCTCGATCGAGGGCTGGGACGCGGAGGCGGAAGACATCCCGGGCCGGGAGCGCGCGGACGGCGGCCGCTCCTCGCGGGTCGGCATGTCGGCGTCAGCCTCGGGCCCGGGGCGAGGCCGGGGCTCGGTCTTGGAATCCTCCATGGGCCCGGCATCCTAGGACATGGGGCAAGGCCCCTACGCCCTAGAATCCATCCCCCCACATCTTCTTGCCGACACCCGGATCCTTCTTGTCCATCCGCTCGATCAGCTCCAGCACGCGGCGATCGCGGGGGGAGTCGCTCTTCTCGAGCTTCTCTAGGGTCTCGTAGGCGCTCAGGTCTCCGCGCGCCTTGCCCTGACGCAGCTCGCGAGCGAACTCCTCCACGTCCTTGTCCTTCGGCGTCACGGACTCGGTCTTGTCGGAGCGCCGCGGGCCGTGCCTGTCCCCGTAGCGGACGTCCAGGTGGTAGTTGTTGCGCCGCTCGTTGGCCTCCATCTTGGAGTTCTGCTGCTCCGTCGTCGGCTCCTTGAACTCGGTGTCGACGCCCTCGAACAGCTCGTCCGTGGCCGTGAAGGCATCGGGGTTGGGGTTCTCCAGGGCGGCGGCGGTGGCGGCAGCCTCCTTCGTGGTGGTGGCTACGAACTCGGCCAGGGAGACCGTCTTGTCGGCCGCCGCAGCCACCGTCGCCTTCTCGTCCACCGTGGGCTTCTTCTCGGGCGCCAGCGTCACAGCGGGCATCTCCACCGCCGTGGGCCTCTTCTCAGGCGCCAGCGTCAGCGCGGGCCGCTCCCCTGTCGCGGGCCTCTTCTCGAGCGTCGGGGTCGCCGGCAGCTCCGTGAGCGAGGGCTTGCGGGCCAGCGTCGGACCGATGACGGGCATCTCCGAGCGGGTCGGCGTCCGGGGCGCCACCGCCGGCAGCTCCGTGAGCGAGGGCTTGCGGGCCAGCGTCGGACCGATGACAGGCATCTCCGAGCGGGTCGGCGTCCGGGGTGCCACCGCCGGCAGCTCCGTGAGCGAGGGCTTGCGCGCCAGCGTCGGGCCGATGACGGGCATGTCCGACTGGGTCGGCGTCCGGGGCGCCACCGCCGGCAGCTCCTGCGTGGTGGGCGTCCTGGCCAGCGTGGGGCTGATGACGGGCATGCCCTCCTGGGACAGCGTCCGAGGCGCCACGGCGCCCTCCGCGCTGACGGGAGACGAGACCGACTCGGAGCCCTTGCCCTCGGAAGCGGCCGCGGCGACGGCGCCGACGGCGGCGGCAATGGACGCCTTGGCTCCCAGGAGCTTGCTGGACTCCGACGGGCTGGCGACCGGGATCAGCATGCCCCCATCCGGCGGGGCGCGGAGAACGGCCTCCTGAAGCTGCTTGGGAGACACCGCATACGGCCGGTTGTGCAGCGGATCGGAGATGATGTAGTCGCCGTTCCGCGTCATCCCCTGGATCAGCACGTAGTGCGCGCTGTCCTGGCGCGCCCTCGGATCTCTCGTGCGGACCTGGGCGATGACCATGTGGCCCTGGTTCAGGTGCTGCTTCAGCTCCGCATCGCTGTAGTTGGCGCCCAGCGCGTCGCCGGCCAGGGGCACATTCACGCGCTCGAGCATCTTCGTCACGCCCTCGGGGTCGGTCCCGTTGCGGGTGACGATGTCATGGCCGAGCTGGCTGATGAGCTGGGCGTCGGTGAGGTCCCCCATGCTCCCGTGCCCCCGCGCCACCATGGCCACCACGGCCGGAGCGCAGTTGTAGGCACCGTTCACATAGTCCTTGTCGGCCCCTCGGGGATGGAGCTGATTGACCTGGGGAATGGGCTTCCACCCCTTGGCGGCAGCTTCTGCGCCCAGGGGTGCGGAGGAAGCTCGCGATACATCGGTCCGGAAACGGAGGTGGAAGGACATAGTTCAGAGGCCTTCGGTCGATCGGATGCGCCAATCCTCCTTTTCGTACTTGCAGGACAAAAGTTTCCTGCCCCCCCTGCGATTTCTCCGGATCAGGCCGGCCGGGCCCCGGCGTCTGCGTCCGGAGCGGCGCCCGTCAGGGGGAGCAGCTTCGCCCGGAGGGCCAGGATCTGTTCACGAGCCAACTGCTTGAGCCGCTCCACGTCCGCCAGCGTCATCCCCTGGGTGGAGATGGGGGTCCCCACCGTCACCAGTCCTCGGGAGGTAGCGAACCGCCAGGAGTGCTTGGGCAGTGCCCGCCGCGTGCCGCTCACCGCCAGCGGCAGCACGTCCGCGCCCGTCTCGATGGCCAGGCGGAACGCCCCGTCCTTGAAGGGCAACAGCTCATCGGTCTTCGAGCGGGTGCCCTCGGGGAAGATCATCACCGGCATCCCCTTGGCGAGCCACCTGGCGCACTGCGCCATGGCGCCCTTGGCGGACCCCTGGTCTCCGCGCGTCACGGGGATGTCCCCGGCCAGCCACATGCTCCAGCCGACGGCGGGGATCTTGAAGAGGCTGGCCTTGCCCAGCCACTTCATCTCCCAGGGCAGATAGGAGATGAGGAAGGGGTCCGCGTTGGACTCGTGGTTGCTGACCACCACCGTGCGCGGCGACAGGCGCTTGGGCACGGGGCCATGGACGCCAAAGCGCCAGAAGGGCGTCAGCTTCGAGGCCGTCACTCCGATCAGCCGGAAGCACCGCCCGGCGATCACCTTGCGGCGATCGAAGGGCCAGGTGACGACGGCGACCACGAACTGGACGAAGAAGCCCACCAGGGCGACGAGGCCAATCTCCAGCCACGTATAGATCGAGAGCAGAGCATTCATGGATGGCCGGAGCAGTTACCGGATCTTCGGATCCAGATCCACGCTCACCGGACAGTGATCGGAACCAAACACCTCGGGGTGGATGGCCGCGCGCTTCACGAAGGGCATGGCGCCGTGCGAGGCCAGCACGTAGTCCAGCCGCCAGCCGATGTTGCGCGCCCGCGCATCCAGCCGCTGCGTCCACCAGGAGTAGTGCCCGCCGCCCTTGTTGAAGAAGCGGAAGGTGTCCACCCAGCCGGCGCGGATCCACCGGTCGAACTCCTCGCGCTCCTCGGGGCGGAAGCCGCTCGTCTCGCGGTTGTCCTTGGGGCGGGCCAGGTCGATCTCCTGATGCGCCGTGTTGAAGTCGCCCACGACGAGGATGCGCTCGCCATCCCGGCGCGCCTTCTCCAGCCGATCGAAGAGCCGGCGGTAGAAGTCCAGCTTGAAGGGGATGCGGCTGTTGTCCCGGTTCTTGCCGTTGCCGTTGGGGAAGTAGGCGTTGACGATCGTCAGCCGGCCGAAGCGCGCCACCTGCAGGCGCCCCTCCACGTCCACCTCCTTCAAGCCCAGCTTCGTCTCCACGTCATCCGGCGCGTCCCGAGCGAACAGGCCCACGCCGCTGTAGCCGGGGCGCTCGGCGGAGACGAAGTGCGTGCGCCAGCGCTTCAGGGCCCGCAGCTCCTCGGGGATCTGCTCTTCTCGGGCGCGGACCTCCTGCACCGCCACCACGTTGGCCCGCGCCCCGGTGAGCCAGCGCTCGAACCCCTTCTTGTGGACCGACCTCAGCCCATTGACGTTCCAGGAGACGACTCGCACGCGGTGCTTATGGCGTGTGGGCCCCTGGCCGGTCCAGTCGAAATCACGGCGCCATGGAGGCCGGCTCGATCCCCTGCTCCACCAGGAAGGACCGGACGGCGTCGGCGATCTCGCTGCCGGCCTCCACCAGCCCCGCGTGCCCCGCGTCCCTCACCAGCAGCCAGCGCGCCTGGGGCAGCACCTGGCGCATCTGCAGCATGTCGCTGAGCGGGACGATGAAGTCGTTCTCGGCCGCGATGATCTGCGTGGGTACCTGCACCCGGGCCAGCACGTCCCAGGCGTGGCCCTCGAAGAGGCCCTGGAACGTCTTCCAGAAGGCCTCGGGGCTCATCCGGTGCACGGCGGCGAAGAACTCGTCGAGGTCCGCGCGCGGAGCCCGGGCTCGTAGCGTCCCCGTCAGGCGGCCGGCCGGGTAGGCGAGTCGGCTGGTCAGGAAGGCACGCACCAGGGGGGAGGCCCAGGGCACCAGCGGCGTGGACGCACCCACGGCCTGCCGCACCGTGCTCAGCCCGATTCGCGCCCACCGCTCCTGCCTCCAGGCCCACATCACCCCGGGAGCCCCCGCGATCAGCGTCAGCGCGGGGAACAGCTCCGGCCGCCGGCGGTACAGCTCCAGGACGACGCGCACGCCCATGGAGAAGGCGATGTGGTGCGGCGGCCGCCCGTCTCCCCGCCGCATCATGTCCTCGATGACACGCTCCAGATCGTCCACGTGGGTGGCGACGGAGTAGTCCCCATTCCGGGACTCCTCGCTGTGCCCGTGGCCCCGGTAGTTCCAGTGCACCACCCGGTGGTCCTGCTCGAGGTTGGCGACGATGTAGCGCCAGAAGTTCTCCGAGGTGCCGATGCCGTTGGTCAGCAGCACCGGAGGCCGGGAGGCCATCTCCCGCTCCGAGTCCTCCTCGGGCAGATCGCCGCAGTGCGTGTGGTACGCGACCCGGGTGCCATCCGGGGCGGAGACGAAGCGGGTGACGCGGCGGTAGGGCATGGGCCTGGGAATAGATGGGGAGGCACTCCCCAGGGTGCAAGCACCCCTGGCTGCCCACCAGCCCTCCTCGCGACGCTGGACGTCGTGCCCCGGGGCGCCGAGAGTGTGCTCATGAGCACTTCCGATGCCCGGCTGGCTCCCTGGCTTGCTCCCCGCCCCACCGGGGAGTCCCGTCCGCCCGTGCTGTCCCTGGGGACGATGAACTTCGGCAAGCGCACCCCTGCCCCCGAGGCCAGGCGCATCGTCGACCGGGCCCTGGAGCGGGGCGTACGGTTCTTCGACACGGCCAACGTGTATGGCAACGGAGAGTCGGAGCGCATCCTGGGACAGGCGCTCCGGGGCCGGCGCGCCGAGGTGGGGATCGCGACGAAGGTGGGCCTCCTGCGGATGCAGGGGCGTCCGGAGGGGCTGTCCGCCGCGCGCGTGGAGCGGGCCCTGGAGGAGAGCCTGGAGCGGCTGGGCACCGACTACGTGGACCTCTTCTATCTGCACCAGCCGGATCCAGCCACGCCCATCGAGGAGACGCTGGAGGCCGTGGGCCGCGTGCTCCGGGCGGGCAAGGCGCGCCACTGGGGCGTGTCCAACTTCGGCGCGTGGCGGATCCTGGAGCTGGACACGCTCTGTGATGCGCGAGGCCTGCCCCGCCCCGCCGTCTCCCAGGTGCTCTACAACCTGCTCGTGCGCCAGATCGAGCTGGAGTACCTGCCCTTCACCCGCCGCTACCCGGTGCACACCACCGTCTACAACCCGCTCGCGGGCGGAGTGCTCGTGGGCCGCTACACCCCCGGCGCTCCCCCGCCCCCGGACTCCCGGCTCAGCTCCAACCGGATGTACCAGGGCCGCTACGGCTCGGATCGGCTGCTCGAGCAGGTGGAGCCCCTGCGCGAGGTGGCCCAGGCCGAGGGCATGGATCTGGTGACGCTGGCCTACGCGTGGCTCGCGAACCGCCCGGGGGTGGACTCCATCCTGGTGGGCCCTGGCTCCGTGGAGCACCTGGACGCCGCGCTGGAGGCCTGCGCCCGCTCCGTGTCCCCGGCGGGGCTGACGCGGCTCGACGCGCTCCACCAGGCCTTCGTGGGCACGGATGCCCGCTACGCGAGATGAGCATGCTGAGCGTGGATCCCAGCGGCTTCGATGTGGCCTCGGCGCTCGCGCACTACGCCGAGCACGGCTACGCCCGGCTGGGCAAGGTGCTGGACGACACGGGCCTGGAAGCCCTGCGGGAGCGCGCGGACGATCTGATGCTGGGTCGCGTGGCGTACCCGGGCCTCTTCTTCCAGATGGACGCGCCCTCCGGCCGCTACGAGGACGCGCCGCTGGGGCTGGGCTGGCAGGGGCCGTCGCTCGACTACCGCAAGCTGGAGAAGCTGGAGCTGGATCCACGCTTCCGGGCGTGGCTGGAGAACCCCCTCTTCGAGCGCATCGCCCGCGCCGTCATCCCGGACGACATCGTCCTGTACCGTGCCATCCTCTTCCACAAGGGCCAGGCCGGCGGCAGCAACCTGCCCTGGCACCAGGATGGGGGCCGGCTCTGGGGCATCTCCCAGGAGCCCGAGCTGCAGATCTGGACCGCCCTGGACGACGCGCCCGTGGATGGCGGCTGCCTGGAGGTGGTGCCCGGGACCCACCGCGGCGGGCTCGTCACCCCGCTGGGTGGCGTCATCCCTCCGGACCGCGTGGCAGCCGCTGACGCCGAGGCCCGCCGGCTGCTCCTGCCCGTCCAGGCAGGCGAGGTGCTGCTCATCCACAACCACATCTGGCACCGCTCCGGGCCGAGCCGCACCGGGCAGCGCCGCCGCGCCTTCTCCACCTGCTACATGAGCGCGAAGACGCGGTGTGTGCGGAAGAAGAAGGCCCCGCGCGTCTTCCCTCCCGTCTTCCGCCGCGAGCCGGGAGACACGCCACCTGGAAGGTAGGGCAAGAGGGCTGACCTGGCCGACCGCCACCATCGAAGGCCCCTATGCCTTCTATGACAAGATGGCGAGCGGTTTCGCCCGGGAACACGCCAACAGGCTCCTGGCCGCCTGGAGCAACTAACATCCTCGCGGTGGCATCAGGCCCGGAACTCAGCGCGGAATCGCGCGCCCGCCGATCTCCGGGAAGCGCTCATACGCGCGGATGAGCGCCTCCAGGTGAGAGGGGTTGTCGAGATCGAGCGGCGTATCCGTGAGCCGAACGACCCACCCGCCGCTCTCGGTACGCCGCGCCCGAGAGAGGAGTTCTGCATCGAGGGCAGGCTCCGGGAACCCGATGGCTTGTGCGGCAGCGGCAGACCAGTAGTTCAGCCACCCGAGGTGATGGGGAATCGCTGGCGAGCGAATGTGCTTGGGGAGGTTCAGTGCTGGGAGCCCCCGGGGAGGAACATGCGGCTGATCCATCGAGTGGCGAACCTGTTTCGCCATCTCCGGCGCCACGCCGTCCGGCAACACGCGCCCCCAGAATGCGCGGGCGCCTTCCGCCACGCCCTCGAGTACACCCGGCGCTGCCGCGATCATGGCCTCGCCCAGCGGCACCTTTGCATGGACTTCAAATTGTGACTGGCCGCCCGCACTGAGGCCCGCAGGTCTTCCCCAACCCGAAACCGTTACGGGGTAACTCTCGTCGCCGTTACACAGCAGTGGGAACTCCCCGCGCGCCGCCGCCTCAGCGAGCCACCCATCGCGCTGCGGCAACGCGATGAGCCGCCCCTCCTCGGACACTTCCCACTCCAAGCTCACACCGGGGAGCGCCCGTTCGATTCCGTGGACGACTGCGAGCGTGCGACCGTCGTTGCCCACAAGCGCAGGTGCGTAGACGATAAGGTTAAGGGTTCGCCGCCTGGTCATCGCTTGCACCCCGTGACGACAACATTGAGGGTGATATCCGCCTCAAGCAACGCGTCTTTGTGCGCTTGAGTGCTCACCCCAACGACGAACTCATAGCCGCATGCCTCCGCGGTGTAGCGCTCTTCCTGCAACAATGGCAGTTGCTTCAGGATCGTCCGCTCCCGGATAAAGTCAGGGTACGTGTCAAAGCGATGGGTCTTGATCTCCCACAGTACACGCACGCCGACTTGCAGCGCATCAAAGCGCACACCGCCGACGCGCACGTCCATTCCAGGGTAGCGGTTCGGCGGGAACTTATCGGCACACTCGTCATGCGGGTCATCCTCGCCAGCGTGAGGCACCGGGATGGGGTCGCACTCCAGGCGGCGCTCCGCCGTCTCAGGGGCAGGCGGGTCCCTCCTGTTCGCGTTGGACGTGTCCGGTTTGGGGTTCGCCTCCGGCTCCTGCGAGGCCCAAGGAGCGTCTGCGGCCCAAAGGCCCGGCTCTCGGGTGGGCGGCAACACGCGCTTGTGAGGGCTCCGCGGCAGGGGCTGGGGGCGAACCTGCCCTGGCTGCCCACGGGTGGGTAGGCCCGTGCCGGGCGTAGCGGGTGGGCGCACTGGCGCCCAGGCGTAGGTCTCAGGCTCCCCTTGAGAGGTGGCGCACCCAGCGACGACGACGGCAACGGCAACGGCTTGGCGGAGTGCGCTGCAAGTTCGGAAGTGCATTCCACGTCCTTTCAGCGACGAGGGGAACGGTGCCAGCAGCGCTCGCGGCAGGAACGTGCGCCGCCGCGAGCACGGGAGCGCGGGCAGGCAGAGGCGGGGAGCAGCCGTGAGCGCCTATCAGCTGGCGCGCGGGCCCGCGCTGGAGGACGCGGGGACGGCCGCAGCCCCCTCCCTGGGCTCCACCCGCACCGCTGGCGTGGAGCAGGACTCCCGGAAGCCTCGGGCCGAAGGGAAGATGAGCCGGAACGTCGTCCCCTGCCCGACCTGGCTCTCCACGGAGATCTCCCCGCCGAAGCGGGTGATGATGCCCTGGCACACGAACAGCCCCAGCCCCGTGCCCACCCCCACCGGCTTGCTGGTGAAGAACGGATCGAAGATGCGCGAGCGCATCTCCGGCGGAATCCCGGCGCCCGTGTCGCTCACCTCGACGATCACGTGGCCCTGCACCGCGCGCAGCTTCACGCGGATCTCGTTGCGGTCCGGGTGCCCCTCCGGAATGGCCTGCGCGGCGTTGATCAACAGGTTGAGGAAGACCTGCCCGAAGCGGCTCTCGCTGCCCTCCACCGGGGGCACATCCGCGTAGTCGCGCACGACCCTCGCGCGATTGCGCAGCTCCGCCCGGGCGATCGTCAGCGCCGACTCGAGCACATTCTGCAGGTTGACGACGGTGGGCGCGTCCTCCTCCGCGCGGGAGAACGTCTTCAGGTCGGCGACGATGTGCTTCACCTTGTTGGCGCCCATCTCCGCCTCGCGAAGCACCTCCTCCGCCTCCGCCAGCCGCCCCGGGGGCAGCTCGCCCGCCAGCGCCCGCACCTCGCCGGCCAGGAAGGCCAGGTTGGAGATGACGAAGGTCAGCGGCTGGTTGATCTCGTGCGCCACGCCCGCCGCCAGCGTGCCCATGGCCGCCAGCCTGTCCGACAGCACCAGGCGCGACTGCATCTGCTTGCGCTCGGTGAGATCGCGCGCGCTCACCACCGTGGCCGGCTCGCCGTCGAAGACGAGCGTCATCCGGCTCACCTCCGCCGTCATCACCCGCCCGCCCCGCCGCAGGAAGCGCAGCTCGCTCGTCCCCGAGCGCACCTGCGCGGGGGCCACGTCCAGCATTCCCGTGGCCTGCGCCCGATCGTCGGGGTGCACGAACTGGAGCACCGACATGCCCACCACCTCCGGGCGCGACAGCCCCAGGAAGCTGAGCGCGGACGGGTTGACGTAGACGAGCGGCCCGCCCCGGTGCACGAAGATGGCCTCCGGCGAGCCCTCGATGAGCGCGCGGAAGCTCTCCTCGGAGCGCCGCATCGCCGCCTCCATCCGCTTGCGCTCGGTGATGTCCAGCGACACCGCGGCCAGGAAGCGCCGGCCCGCCCCATCCCGCACGATGAAGCGGTAGGTGAGCCAGCAATGCTCTCTCCCGTCCGGCGCGAACACCTGCGCCTCGGTGGTCGAGGGCTGCCCGGACTCGAGCACCTCGCGATCCTTCTGACGCAGGTGCTCCACCGCCTCGTCCGGCATCAGCGGGCGCTCGGCGGACGCCGGCTGCTGCGCCGACTCCAGGCGGAAGAAGCGTCGGTAGGGCTCGTTGGCCCACACGCGCCGCCCCTCGGAGTCCTTCATGTAGGCCAGCGCCGGGCTGTTGTTCATGAAGGAGGAGAACAGCTCCTGCGACTCCTGCAGCGCGGAGAGCGCGGCGGCGCGCTCGGAGGCCAGCGCCTGCTTGGCCTCGAACTCGGTGGCGTTGGCCAGGGCGGCGCCCAGCATCACCGCCAGCAGCTCCATGGTCCGCGTCTCCTGCTCCGTGAAGGCATGCGGCCGCAGGGACAGGATGTTGAGGCCTCCCACCACCCGATCGCCATGCCGCAGCGGCACGGCGATCATGGAACGGATGCCGATCTTGCGCGTCGCCTCCACGTTCACGCGCGGATCCCGCTCGGTGTCCGCCGAGTACAGCACCTCGCCTCCCAGCAGGGAGGCGCCCGTCAGGCTCTCGTGCACCGGCAGCCGGAAGCCCTGGAAGGCCGCCACGCAGCCCACGGTGATCCGGTAGACGAGCGTGTTGCCTTCCAGCATCCCCACCGCCGCGCCATCCGCCCGGCACATGGAGCGTGCATGCTCGCAGATGCGCTGCATCACCAGCTGCAGCTCCAGCCCGGCGTGCAGCAGCTCGCTCTGGAGCTGGACGATGTCCGCCAGCCTCGCCACCTCGCCCCGGCCGCGCTCGCGCAGGGACTGATCGGACGCGGCGCGCCGCTGGGCCAGCAGCGTCAGCCGGCCTCGCACGTCCGCGGGCGGGAACGGCGCGACCAGGAACTCATCCACGCCCGCCGTCAGCAGGGGCGACAGCTCCTCCTCGTCCAGCGACGCGGCCAGGCCCAGCACCAGCAGCCCGTGCGGTGAGGCGGCGCGCAGCGACTCGAGCCACCGCGCGCCCGTGGTCAGCCGCGAGGCCTCCACCGCCACCACGTCCATCGACTCGCGCGCGAGGATGCGTCCCGCCGCCACCAGGTCGGACTCGACCAGGGTGTCGTGACCCAACCGCCGCATCTCCTCGAGGAGGGACGGGTGTGGGTCCGCTGTGACGAGCAGAATCCTCATTTCTCAGAGCCTTGGAATACCTATCGTTAGGAATCGAACCAATCATTTCGACCATGGCTGAAAGAGTCCAGAGCGAATGGGCTTCTGGGGCGGAAGATGTCGGGTGATATGCTCCCAGTCGTGTCTGCAACTCCGGGAGTCCTGGTCGCCGAGCAACCTCACTACCTGCCCTGGCTGGACTTCTACGAGCAGGTGGCTCGGGCGAGCACGCTGCTGATCCTGGACAACGTGCAGTGGCTGAGGCGGGGCTGGCAGCGGCGGACGCGGGTGGCGCTGCCGCACCACGTGCCCACTCCGTCGCCCAGCGAGCCGGGCTTCCAGTGGCTCTCCATCCCCCTGGAGGGAGCACACCGGGACACCCTGCTGTCGGAGCTGGCGGTGGATGCCAGCCAGCCCTGGGCGCGCAAGCACCTGCAGGCCATCACCCTGCTCTACGGCAAGCGGCCATACTTCCGCGCGCAGGTGCTGCCACGGCTGGAGGCCTTCTACGCGAAGGTGGCGCAGGCGCGAGGGCCCGGCTCGCTGCTGAGCACGCTGCTGGAGAGCATGGCGGCGTTCTACGAGCCGCTGGGCCTCGGCCCGAGCGTTCGGCTGGCCTCCACGCTGGAGCGCTCGCACCCGGACAAGACGGGGCGGCTGGCCTCGTACTGCGTGCAGCTGGGGGCGGACACGTACTACTCGGGCACGGGCTCGACGCTGTACCTGCAGCCTGGGGCGTTCCGGGACGTGGGGGTGCGGCTGCTGTGGCAGCGCTTCCGCTACCCGGCCTACCCGCAGGGCCGGGAGGGCCGCTTCGTGCAGGGCCTGTCCATCGTGGACGTGCTGTCGAACGTCCCGGTGGAAGAGGTGCGCAAGTGGCTCGAGCCCTCGCCGTGGGGGCCCTTCGCGCCGCCAGCGGGCTGAGCTCGCGGGTGGCTACTGCGTCTCGTCGCTCGGCGGTGGAGGCGGCGGTGCGCGCGGCGCGGAGCCCGACTTGTCGAAGCGGACGAAGTAGCTGCGCACGGCGCGATCCAGGAGCACGGGGTTGAGCTGCGGCGGGATGCCCAGGTAGTTGGCCATGTCGATCACCTGATCGAGCAGATCGCGTGGCTGGCAGGCGGCGAAGGGGCGGCCCACGGCGCGGTAGTGCTTGTCGATCAGGTACTCCACCATCTCCGGATCGAACGGCACGTTGCGCTTGTGGCAGATGGCCTCGAAGATCTCGAAGAACTGCTCCTCGTCGGGGCGCTGCACCTCGAGCTTGTAGCGCACGCGGCGCAGGAAGGCGTCGTCCACCAGGTCCGAGGGCTCCAGGTTGGTGGAGAAGGCGGTGAAGACGTCGAAGGGCACCTGCACCTTCTTGCCCGTGTGCAGGGTGATGTTGTCCACGTCGCTCTCGAGCGGGACGATCCACCGGTTGAGCAGGTCCGTCGGGGAGACCTTCTGCCGCCCGAAGTCGTCGATGAGCAGCATCCCGTTCATGGCCTTCATCTGGAACGGGGCCTCGTAGTACTTCACCTCGGGCGAGTAGACGAGATCGAGCATCTCCAGCGTCAGCTCGCCGCCCACGACGACGAGGGGGCGCTTGATGCGAACCCAGCGCCTGTCGTACGGCTGGGAGCCGGGCTCATCCTCGACGGCGGTGTGGAGGATGCCATCGTAGAGACGGACGATGAAGTCGTCGATCATGATGGCGTGGGGGATGAAGATCTCCCCCTCGAAGCAGTTGACCATGCACTGGCAGATGGCCGTCTTGCCGTTGCCGGGCGGGCCGTAGAAGAAGATGGCGCGCCCGGAGTTCATCGCGGGGCCGATGCCGTCGAAGATGTAGTCGCGGATGCTGAGGTCGCCGAACTTGTCCTCCATGCGGGCGCGGGTGATGCGGTTGCCGCGGACGGTCTGCTTCTTCACGGCGTAGACCCAGTCCTGGATGGGGACGGGCGCCGGGCCGTTGTAGCGGTTGCGATCGAGGATCTGCCGCATCAGCTCGGTGGCGTACGAGGTGAGCTGGTAGATCATCGTCGACTTGCCCACGCCGGAGGCGCCGCCGCCGCGGATGTCCAGGTACTTCTGGCGGCGCAGGCCCTCGATGACTTCATCCACGATGGCGGAGGGCAGCTTGAGGCGGTTGGAGATGTCCATGCCCCGCATCTCGCCGGCGAAGAAGACGGCCTTGAGGATGAGCTCCTCCACCATGGCGACGTTGAGGCCCGCCTCCTCGATGGTGCGAGGCTGCTGGGGAAAGAACCCCTTGGGGGGTGGCGCGGAGGGATCGATGGCGCGGCGCTGGGCGGTGCCGCCCATGCGACGGTCGGGGCTGGAATACGGAGCGGCCGAGGCACGGCGCTCGGGGCCCGGAGGGGGAGCCGAGACGGTACGGCGCTCGGGGCCGGCATAGCCGCCCGGGTTGGGCGCACGGCTCTGGGTCAGGTTCTCCTGGGGCGGCGGCGGTGGCGGCCCCGGGAGGGCGGGCATGGCGTTGGTGCCCCCCTTGGGACGGGGCGGCGAGGCCAGCGGCGCGGCGGGGACCCTGGGTGTCTCGATGGGGGTGACGGTGCGGGTCAGGTCGGTGGTGATTTCGGGAGGCTCGAAACCCGGGGGAGTGCCTGGCCGCTTGAACTCGGGCATGGGCCCTAGCCTACCCCATCTCCTGGAATTCTCCGCTTCCACCCTGGGAGACCCGAGGGGCGGAGGGGGTACGGAAGGGCACGTCAGCCCACCGGAGGTGGTGCTAGTTTTGGGGGTATGAGCTTCTTCCAGGAACCGCCCCGCCTCGGCAACCAGTACGATGATGATGCGCTGCTGCAGTCCTACCTCGCCCGCCAGCTCCCCGAGGAGCTGCGGCGCTCCGTGACGGAGGAGCTGCGGGAGCTGGGCGAGCTGAGCGGGAAGTACTTCTACGAGTTCCAGCTTCGGGATCGGCTGAACGAGCCGGTGCTGACGCAGTGGGACGCGTGGGGGCAGCGGGTGGATCGGATCGAGCTGACGCCGCTGTGGAAGGAGGCGGAGGCCCTCACGGCGAAGCGGGGCCTGGTGGCGGTGGCGTACGAGCAGAAGAGCGGCGCGCTGAGCCGGCTCCACCAGTTCGCGCTGAACTACGTGATCCAGCCGTCGCTGGACGTGTACTCGTGCCCGCTGGCGATGACGGACGGTGCGGCGCGGACGCTGCTGCAGCTGGGCAACCAGGAGCTGATTTCTCGCGCCCTGCCCCACCTGGCGTCGAGGGATCCGGCGACGTTCTGGACGTCGGGCCAGTGGATGACGGAGCGCACGGGTGGCTCGGACGTAGGGCTGACGCAGACGGTGGCCAGGCAGACGCCGGAGGGCTGGCGGCTGTACGGGACGAAGTGGTTCACGTCGGCGACGACGTCGCAGATGGCGCTGACGCTGGCCCGGCCGGAGGGTAATGGGCCGGGCGGCAAGGGGCTGGCGCTGTTCTTCGTGGAGACGCGCAACGCGGACGGGCGGCTGAATGGCATCTTGATCAACCGGCTGAAGGACAAGCTGGGGACGAAGAAGGTGCCGACGGCGGAGCTGACGCTGGACGGGACGCTGGCGGTGCCGGTGGCGGGGCTGACGGACGGCATCCGGAACATGGCGTGGATGCTGAACGTGACGCGCACGTGGAACGCGATGGGCAGCGCATGGGCGATGCGGCGGGCGATGGCGCTGTCGAAGGACTACGCGACGCGGCGGGTGCAGTTCGGGGCGAAGCTGGCGGAGAAGCCGCTGCACGTGGACACGCTGGCGGGGATGGAGGCGGAGACGCACGGGGCGTTCCTGATGGCGTTCCGGGCGGCGGAGCTGCTGGGGCGGATGGAGGCGAAGGTGGCGACCGAGGAGGAGCTGCTGCTGCAGCGCCTGGTGACGCCGCTGGCGAAGCTGACGACGGGCAAGCAGGTGGTGGCGACGACGTCCGAGGCGGTGGAGGGCTTCGGCGGGGCGGGCTACGTGGAGGACACGTACCTGCCGCGGCTGCTGGCGGACGCGCAGGTGCTGAGCATCTGGGAGGGCACGACGAACGTGCTGTCGCTGGATGCGCTGCGGGCGCTGGCGAAGGAAGGGACGCTGGACGTGTTCCACGCGGACGTGGAGCGGCGGCTGGCGACGGCGAAGGACTCGGGGCTGAAGCCGTGCGTGAGGGCGGCGGAGGATGCGCTGGAGCACGCGCGGAGCTGGGTGTCGGGCGCGCTGGCGAACCCGATGGGGCTGGAGGCGGGGGCGCGGCGGTTCTCGCTGACGCTGGGGCGGACGCTGGAGCTGGCGATGCTGGTGGAGCACGCGCAGTGGTGCCTGGACAACGGCCACGGGCCGCGGGTGCTGGCGGCGGCACGGCGGTTCACGCGGCACGGCGTGGACCTGATCTCGGACATGGATCTGGATGACTCACGGCTGTTGGCATAGGTCGCCCTCTTGAAGCGGCACAGGCCCTCCAAGAAGAGCCTCGACCCAGCGGAAGCCAAGAAGGAGGTGGAAGAAGTCTTTTCCACCTACCGAAGTTCCCTGGCCAGCGCCCGAGACAACGAAGCAACGACTCGGATAACGCTGGTGGACAGGATTCTGGCTGCCGTCGGCTGGCAGCCAGAAGAGATTGATCGCGAAGTCCCCTCGGGAGTGGGGACATTTCTCGACTACGAGCTATGGGACAACGAGCGCCCGTGGATGCTGATTGAGTCCAAGCGTGCGGGAGATCCGTTCAAGCTCGAATCCAGCGCCAGGTCGTCAACCACGACCGAGTTTCATGACATCGGCAGATTACTCCGAAGTGGAGGGCGCGATTTAAAGGAGGCATTCACCCAGGCCGCCGAGTACTGCAACAACTGTGGAATCCCCCTGGCTTGCATCACCAATGGGGTGCAGTGGCTCTTCTTCCGGGGACTCTCATCGCCTGATCGGCCCTGGCATCACGGCGTCGCGCTGACCTTCGCGACGATGGATGAGGTCATCAACCGGTTCGACACCTTCTTCATGTCCATCGGGCGGACGTCCGCCGGGACCCAGCATCTCCTCCAGCATCTGGATCGCCCCTCTCCCGCGGCACCGCCCACCGCCTTCGTTCCCAACGAGTACCTGAAAACGCGCAAGCCCGATCCCAACTCGCAGACGACACCTCATCTGCGCGCCGTTTGTGACTTCCTGCTAGGTGAGATTCACGGTGCCAATCGTCAGGAGATGATGCGGCATTGCTATATCGAGCCTGGCGTCGAGGCAGAGTTCGAGAAGAGCGTTCAGCGTCTGCTGCGTGACACCGCCCAGACGCTCGAGAGCACTCACGACACCATTGCCCACGTGGACTCGAGACGCTTCGTCGAAGAGGTCTCCATCCAAGAGAGCTTGGCCAAAGCCCAGGACCCGATCGTCGTCGTCGGCCATGTCGGAGCCGGGAAGACCACCTTCCTCCATAAGTCCATTGCGCGATTCAGGGAGGATCACTCCGCCTTCTGTTCCATCATCAACCTTGAAGGTCATGGGCATGGAGGCAACCTCAACGCCGCCGAAGAAGAGAAGCGAGTTGCCGCCCAGATCCTGAAAGAGCTCCCTACGGCGGCCCGCGCCGTCCTCGCGCAGCGAGAGGATGTTTCCAGCGCCGAGAGAGAGCAGGCAGATCCCTTTCATGGCGAGACCCTGAAGAATCTCTTTCAAGAAGAGCTCGCGATAGAGCGGAGGCTGGGAGCCAAGGTCTGGGCTTCGAACCCAGCCGCATGGGATCAGAAGGAGTACGAGATCCTGGCGGCGTCTCGTCAGAATGTCGGTGAGCTGCTGTTTCGCTTCTTGCGTTATCTGCAGGAGCGTTTCCAGGACGCGGCCCAGCGCAAGTACCCGATCCTGGTGATGCTGGACAACCTCGATCAAGCCACTGACGAATATCAGCGATGTATCTACGGATTCGCGCAGCGGCTCTCCAGGGATACTCCCGCGGTCATCGTCATCTGCTTGCGCGAGGACACGTACGCACGAGGCAAGGAACCTGGGGGCTTCTTGACGTCCAGTTCCCTCCCCTTCGTCTTCCACGTGCCGGCTCCACCGCTGGACAAGATGCTCCGTCAGCGCGTGGAGTTTGGAGAGTACGCCTTGAGGCAGCGGCTGCTCCCGATGCCTTGGATGTACCAGCCGCCTGGAGTCCAGGAGGTCTGCAGGCTCCTGCGCACCGTGTTTCTCTCGTCAGGTTCCGAAGCACTGGAACTGCTGGCATGCCTCTGCGGCAACAGTATTCGCCAGGGACTCTCCCTCGTCCGGTCGGTGGTCCACGGGTCCACTGCCACGCGGGAGCAGCCCCACAGCGGAGCCGCCTATGCTCTCGAGTGCCTCTTATCGAGCCTTGGTCAGGAAGAGCTCAAACCGCTCCTGTTCAACTGCTTCGATGCCGATCCAGCAACTCCCCCGTATCACGCCCTGCGCGTTCGGATCCTCGGCTACTGCTCCTGGGCCTCCGCTTCCGTCAACGAGCGCCCATTGCTCGAGGCAACAGATCAGATCCAGGGCCGGTTTGCCGAATGGGGCTACCCCGTAGCGATGGTGTACTCCGCCATCGATGCCCTGCTGACGGGCGGCATGCTAAAGCCCTTCGCTGAATCCGAGCGGGGCAAGTTCCGCAAGGGGGATCGGCTCCCCAGGCGGATAACCCTCACGGCTGCAGGCCATGCCCACATCTCCCGATTGCTCAGTCTGCCTGCATACAGGGCAGCCATGGCATGCATCACGCGCTGGTATGACGAAGACATGGGGAAGCACTTCGTGAAGCGCTCACAAAGAGGTGTGTCATCTGAGGGGGAACCTACTGTTGGCGACATCGTTGCATCGGGCGCGCTGGAGATCTTCGATGCTTATCTGAACCAGTTCGTTGCCCGGGAGGATCACCAGCTTGCGGCCCCTATCAAGACCCATACCTGGGCCATTGAGACCCTTTCTCGAGCCGCTCGCGTTGTCGCCAATCCCATTCATGACGTATCTCCAGGACACGTTGAAGTTACCGTGGAGCAGTCGGGCACGACTCGTGCCGATGCCAGGCAAATGAATCTGGCGTTGAACCTGGATGAGCCCTCAGAACGCTCGGCTCTTCCCCGGCTTGGCGCGGGGATAGACTACAAAGGAAGCCAATACATTCCACGCATCCTGTGGGCGCTCGAATGGGCGCACCTGCATAAGGCCGGGCGGCTGTCGGCTGTTGGTATCGCCAAGGTGCTCAAGACCCATTGCGACCTGGACGAGACTCCCTCCGGCGTCTCGAAAGCATTGAGCCTGCTCAAGGGGGATTCACGAGCCGTGGACTTCTGGGCCATGCTGGGACGCAGTTACGAGATAACGGCGGCTGGCCGTAAGGTTCTTCACGGGATCCTCGCCGCTCACTCCCGCTCGTCCCGACCCAGGACCTGACATATACCGAACCGACGGTGAAGCCACCCCGCCTCATGGGTTGGACGCATGGGGGCCAATCTGGCTCGTCATCGAGACGGACGAGCCGGTGGATTCCGTGGTCAGGAGCTGGCCCCCGAAGCTGCTCGGCCGAGTGGCCGACGAAGTGGTCGAGCACGAGCGCGTGCGCGCGTTGTTGCACCGAGGGTTTATCTCGATGGATGTCTCTGGCGAGGACATGCCGGAGGCTTTGGTCACCACGGAGGAGCGCGTCGCGGTTCTGCTCGGGGTGGAGTCGAAGGGAATCGTGCCAGCGATTCCCGCAGCCCCAGCCTCATGCATGCACCTCCAGGTCGACTCCCACCCTACAGGGACTCAGCCTCGGGTCCCGTCGGAGTTCCCGGCAAACCTGTCCTACAAGCATACCGGTTCGGCAAGCGGCACTGCCGGGGGGCTGGCGTGGGTTCAGCCAGGGCTCACCGCTAGAGGTCACCGCGGTCCTGTTCCGGTCCCGGCGGGCGCACGTGCGCTCCAGCTCGCTTCCGCGCTGTCCAGGTGCTCCAGGAGCAGGGCGTTGATGCGGTCTGGATGATGCAGGGTGACACCATGGGAACCGTCGGGAATCTCCACGTATCGCGCCCCGGGAATGCCCTCCGCCAGCGCCTTACCCCCGTGCGGAGGCGCAATTCGATCGTGCGCGCCGCTTACGACCAGGGGCGGCCCCTCTCCGCCGGCGAGCCAGCTCAGCGTGCAGCCACGATGCGAGGTGGTCTGTCGAACGGGCGAGGGGGTCATGCGCGCTCTCTTAAAGTGTCCCGTGCCCGAGACGCAGAGTAACGGTGCTTGATGGTCCCGAAGAGAGACTTTCCTGTGCAGGCCCCGCATCTCCGATGCCACCATCTGCGGGAGAAGAATGGCCTCCCGTCACTCCTCCATCGCTTGTCTGCTGGAATGTTCGCACTACCCGGACACGATGCAGCCCGACGCACCTTCCCTCGAATGACATGAGCGACAGTTCGGCCTCAATACACTCGGGCCCCAAGCCACCCAGTTCTCTGGCGAAGAGTGGGAAGCGTATCGTGCTCCCATACCAGTATCCCGGCTCGAGAATGAGGAGATCCTCCTCCCGGCCGCGAGGAGGGAACGCGTCCATGATGATGAACGGAACATTCTGGCGCGTTTGACAGTCGATGACCGAGTTCACATTCACGTCGATGTTCGAAAACAGCCGCTTGTCCAGGCGCAGGCGCTCCCCTTCGGCCCCAACCAGGAAGCGCCCGGAGAGGTACTCGCCGTCGTAATGAATCTCTTGAAGGTCCATCCTGGCGTGTGGCGGTCGTTGTCCGCAGTCGGCAAGGCGCTCCTGCTGCTTTGAAGGTGTGGTCGTACATGCCAGGAGCAGGGCCAGAACAGCGATTCCGTACTGGAGGCAGAGAACCGGAGCGCGTCGCTGAGCCCTCATGCCTTGCGGCCCGTCATTCGCCGACTGAGCAGCACCTGCGCCAGTAGCAGCACCATCCCCAAGATCAGCGCCGTGGGACCGAACCAGTCTCCCCACGCCACCATCAACGTGCCGATGGGCGCCGTCGGCGGGATCGTCACCACCACTCCCGCTCGCTGGCCGGTCTGCACCTCCCGGACGATCTCTCCCGTCGGAGTGATGTAAGCCGAGATACCTGAGTTCGTCGCCCGCACCTGCGGCAGCCGCGTCTCGATGCTCCGGAACGCCGCCAGCGTCAGGTGCAGCTTCGGCCCCGCGGACGTCCCGAACCATGAGTCGTTCGAGAGCGTCACGATCAGCTCCGCGCCCTTACGCACCGCCGCCGCTACGTAGTCCGGGAAGATGGCCTCGTAGCAGATGAGCGGCACCACCTTCAGCACCCTGCCTCCCCTTAAAGGGAAGCCGAACGATTGCGGCCCAGGCCCCCGCTTCCAGGTCCCCAGCCACGGCAGCATCCCGCGCACCCACGGCTTGTCCAGCGACTCCGGCACCCACTCCGTCAGCGGGAAGAGCTTCGTCTTGCGATAGACGCCGAGCTCCAGCCGCTTCTCCTCTGGAGTCCCCACCGGGCCCAGGAACATCGCCGCGTTGTACTCGCGATCCTGCTCCAGATCGTACGCCCCGAAGATCAGCGGCATCTGGCGCTCGCCCACGAACTGCGACAGATCCTGATCGAACTCCGCCCCTTCCTCGCTCTTCGGCGAGCCGAACGTCGTCGGGTACACCGTCTCCGGCCACACGATCAGATCCGGCTTCGTGTCCTTCATCAGCTCGTCGGAGAGCTGGTAGTGCGTGTCCAGGATCATCCGCAGCGCGTCGTACGTCCCCATCTCCGCCGCCAGCCGGCCGTACTGCGTGATGTTCGACTGCACCACGCCTACCGTGAGCCCCGGTCCCGTCCCCACCTGCTCGCTCACCTGTCGATACCGGATGGCTCCGTAGCCGGTGAGCACCACCACCAGCGCCACCAGCACCGCCGCGGGAGTTCGCAGCTCCCTCGCGCCAGGCCACTTCCATCCCCGAGCCGAGAACGCCTTCACCGCCGCCAGCACGCACTCGTTGCCCAGGATGAGCGCCACCGTGAGGCCATGCGCCCCCGCGATGTCCGCGCCCTGCCGCAGCCAGACGGAGCTGTAGAGCCCCTGCCCCAGCGTGTCCGCGAAGAGCTTGGGCCACGCCCACTCCGTGCCCACGTACACCAGCGCTCCCGTCAGCCCCACGCGCAGGAACGCTCCCTCCGGCGCCATCCGCCGCGCCAGGTGTCGGGCCAGCGCCGCGAAGATGAACTGCGGCTGCATGAACGGCCCGAACGACAGCAGCACGAGCCAGAACATCCACAGGTCCGAGGACTGGGCATACGCCCCCAGCGCATCCGCGAACCACCCGAAGATCACTCCCGTGAAGACGACGCTGAGAACCAGCCCTGCCGCCAGCGTCTGCCACACCGTCCGAGCCCGATCGAGCACCGCCAGCCACGGCACCAGCGCCACCCAACCCAACCAGACCCAAGCCGCCTCGATCCGCCCGAACAGCCACACCCCCAACGAGGTCGCCACGGCCGCGAGGAACATCTCCCCGAACCGCCGCCCCGCCGACAGCTCCACGCTCATGGACTCGGCTCCGCCCCGCTCGGATGCTCTGGATCCAGCATCTGGATGGGCATCCCCGGCGGCGCCATCTCCGGCGGGACGATGCCGTTCTCCGTCACCTTCATGGGCTGCCCGTTCGCGTCCAGCGGCGGGCCATCCGGGCTGAACATCAGGATCGCCGGCAGCCGCTCGCCCTCATCCGTCGTCTGGTAGTGGCGCACGTAGCCGGGTGGCAGCTCGAAGTCCTCCGGCACGACGATCCCCTTCTTCAGCGGATCCGTCCCTGGGGGCGGAAACACCATCAACCCCGTGGGTTCCTCTCCTGGCTTCGGCATCTCAAAGAGACCCTCGGGGAGCTGCTCGAGCACCTCCTCCGGCACCGCGGCCACCTGCTCCTGCAGGTGCTTGGGCAGGGGCTTCGTCGCGGGCCGGGCCGGTGCCGGGCGCGCGGGCGCCGGAGACGTCGGGGGCACCGGCTGCTGCACCGGAGGCGGCTCCGTCCGCGCGAACACGGGCGGGCTCTCCACCTCCGGCTCGTCGAAGACCAGCCACAGGCTCAGCGCCAGGCCCACGCACGTGAGGGCCACGCCGATCCCGAGCACCCACGCGACGCCACCGCCCGCGCGTCGTTGCTCGACCCGGACGATGCCATCGCTGTCGACGTGCCGCTGTGGGGCCGGGGGCTGCGCCGCCATGCTCGCTCAGGACCTCCAGGCTCCGTATAGTATCGGCCCCTCCTACCGAGGCCAACCAACCCCCTCGCCTCCTGCCTCCCGAGCCCCATGCACGCCGCAGCCGAGCCCGTCCCGCCCCCCTCCCCTGGCGCTGACGCCGCTCCCCGCTTCCAGGTCCACGCCTGGCGGCCGGCCCTCCGGTTCCTCACGCTGGCCGCTCAGGTGCTCGTCGCCGGCAACCTGCTCTATCTCGTGGCCCTCACCCTCCAGGGCTCCCTCGAGGGCCTGGAGCCCCTGGTTCCACGGGGGCTGATCGTCCGGCTGGTGCTCCAGCTCGTGGCGCTCCTGCTCCTGCCCCGCGTGCTCGTGTGGCTGCTGCGGCACTTCACCTCGGCCACTCTCGTCGTGGAGCCCTCGCGGCTCGTGCTCCAGCTCCGTGGTGTGCGCTTCGAGATCCCCCTCGAGTCCATCACCGGCCTCGAGCCCTGGAAGCTCCCGATGCCCGGCCCTGGCCTGGCTCTGCGGCTGAAGTCAGGGCGCCGCTTCCAGTACCAGCTCGAGGCGGCCGATCCCGCCGCGCTCCTCTCCGCGCTGAGCTCCGCGCTGCCCTCGGCGACCCAGGCGGCGGAGCACCCAGCCACGCGGTTCGGACAGGCCCGGCGTGACTTCCGGCGGCGGTTCTTCGACAAGCCGGCCTTCAAGCTCGGCCTGTTCCCCCTGCTGCCCACCACCATCATGTTCCGGGCGCACCAGTACATCACCTTCGGCGGAGCCTTCGGTGAGTACGACATGCTGGGGCTCGGCTCGTACCTGAAGACCTACGCGGCCTTCTGGCACACCTTCGCCATCGGCCTGCTGCTGTTCGCCGGCTTCTGGCGCATCGCCGCCGAGCTCCTGGCCTTCGCCCTGACCTGGGTGCTGCCCTCGCGCGCACGCGGCATCCGGCTGGCCGCGGAGTGGCTGTGCCGGCTCGTCTACTACGTGGGCGCTCCCGCGATCATGGCGCAGCCCTTCCTGTAGCGCCCACCAAAGCAGAACGCGCCCCCGCATCAGCTGGCGGAGGCGCGTCCGAACTTCCGCCACGCCCGAGAGCGTGGCTTCACCCGTTCAGCCGACTACGGCGCGGCCGGGTTGTACGTGGAGATGGACCAGCCGGAGCGCTCGTGGCCGGACTTGTTCCACTCGGTGTTCTTGCCACCGACGATCTGCGCATCCGTGAAGTCCGGAGCGGCCGAGCCCGAGCCCGTGCCGATGGTGGACTTGTAGTAGGTCGGGTGCGTGTCGTCCGACTGCAGGTAGTCGAAGCTGGTGGTGGAGTTCACGTAGTGCGTGTTGGAGTCACGCAGCGTGCCCTTCAGCGAGACGATGCGGGCAACGTAGGCCGCCTCGCTCTCGCCAGCGCGCCAGCGGATCGCGTCCACGTCGATCTGGCCGTCGCCGTTGGAGTCGTAGTCGCTGGCCATCATCTCCGCGAAGGAGTCCGCGCACTTGAAGCCGTACGTCGCCGCCAGGTTACAGGCGCGCCAGTTGCTCTTGGCCAGGTACGGCAGGAACTTGTCGCGGCGGTTCACCGAGGCGCCCGTGGACGCGTCCTTGCAGCTCGTCTGGACGTTGTCCGCGTTGTAGCCCGGGTAGTAGATGTTCATGATGATCTTGGCCTTGGCCGCCGTCGCGTACTGGTTGATGGCCTGCATGCCACGCTCCATGTACGTGGTGCAGTTGGCCAGCGCCGTGTCCAGGCCGGAGTAGTTGCAGGTGCCCGTCTGGTCCTTGAACGCGCTGCGCGCCTGCAGATAGTCATTGCCGCACATCTCGAACATCACCACGCGCGTGTTCGCAGACTGCATGTACGAGCGCTCGGCGACGATCTTGTTGTTGTAGATGTCGTCGGCCTTGGCGCCCGACTTGGTGCGGCGCACCACCTCGATGTTGGCGTTCCACTTGTTGCCCAGGTACTCGCCCGCGGCGTAGGGGCCCGCGCGACGCGCCACGCTGAAGAGGCTGCCGTTGTAGCCGGCGAAGATCGAGTCACCGTAGGCCACCACGCGATAGGTGCTCGTCGCACCGCTGCGGTTGATGGTCCACGAGGTGTTCTGGTTGATGGTGCTGGCGAACGCAGCGCTGCTCACGACGGTGGTGGCCAGCGCGCACGCCGCGGTAGCGCCACGCAGATTGAAACGAAGGGACATGGACTGCCTCCTAGGCTCCCGGGGGATTTGGGAGGCCGGCAGGGTACAGACAGCCCACCGCGCATTTCCAGGGAAAACAGTGCAAATTCCAATAAACCGCAAGTGACGCAATGCACCAACAAATAGTTAGCCCAGTGACAGAGCCTCTCAGCCGAGGAGCCCCTCCAGCGCCATGACGCGCTGTGTCTTCACGTTGATCACCTTGCCGGTCCGCTCCAGGACGCCCTCGCCGATGATGAAGAGCGCGCCGTGGATGTCTCGGCGGCAGCGCTCGTAGACGTCCGGCGGCACCACCAGGTTGGCGATCCCCGTCTCGTCCTCCAGGGAGATGAAGCACATGCCCTTGGCCGTGGGAGGCCGCTGCCGGGTGATCAGCATCCCGCCCACCGCCACGCGCCGCCCCGACGTCACCCGCTTGAGCCCCTCGGCGGGCACCGCGCCCAGCTTGCGCAGCGCCGGCCGCAAGAGCTCCAGCGGGTGCTTCTCCAGCGAGAGCCCCACCGTCTCGAAGTCCGCCTCCACGCGCTCGGCCACGCTCATGGGCGGCAGCTCCACCTGCGTGCTGTCCATGGGCAGCCCGAAGAACAGATCGTCCTCGTCCAAGGGCCCCAGGGCCTGGATCTCCCAGAGCGCCTGGCGCCTCGAGCCGCACAGGGAGGCCAGCGCTCCGGCCAGCGCCAGCCGCGTCAGCTCGTGCCGGGGAATGCGGCCCCGCCGTGCCAATTCCCCCACGCTCTCGTAGCCCTTGCCTCGCGATGCCGCCACGCGCCGACCGGCAGACTCGTTCAGCCCACGCACCATGCGCAGGCCCAGCCGCAGCCCCCCGCCCTCCTCCAGCGTGCAGTCCCAGTCCGAGTGGCGCACGTCCACCGGCCGCACCTGCACGCCGTGCCGCTTCGCGTCCGCCACCAGCGTGTGCGGCGCGTAGAAGCCCATGGGCTGCGAGTTCAACAGCGCCGCGCAGAAGGCCTGCGGGTAGTGGTACTTGAGCCACGAGGACGCATAGGCGATCAGCGCGAAGGACGCCGAGTGGGACTCCGGGAAGCCGTAGTGCGCGAAGCCCCGGAACTGCTCGAACAGCTCCTCCATGTACTCGCGCGTGTAGCCGCGCTTCACGCCGCCGTCCACGAAGCGGATGCGGTAGGGCTCCAGCAACTGCTCGGCGCGCTTGTGCCCCAGCGCCCGCCTCAGCCCGTCCGCCTCGCCCGCGGTGAAGCCTCCGGCCACCATGGCCAGCTTCATCGCCTGCTCCTGGAAGAGCGGCACGCCCAGCGTCTTCTCGAGGATGGCTCGCACCTCGGGCGTCGGGTACGTGGCCACCTCCTTGCCCTCCCGGCGCCGCAGGAAGGGGTGCACCATGTTCCCGATGATGGGCCCGGGGCGGATGATGGCGATCTCGATCACCAGATCGTAGAAGGTGCGCGGCTTGAGCCTGGGCAGCATGCTCATCTGCGCCCGGCTCTCGATCTGGAACACGCCCACCGAGTCCGCCTCGCAGAGCATGTCGTAGACCTTGGGGTCCTCCGGCGGGATGGTCGCCAGCGACAGCTCCCGGCCGAAGTGCTGGCGGATGAGCGCGAAGCACTTGGCCACCGCCGTGAGCATGCCCAGGGCCAGCAGATCCACCTTCAGCACGCCCAGCGCGTTGATGTCGTCCTTCTCCCACTGGATGACGGTGCGGCCCTTCATCGCCGCGTTCTCCACGGGGATGAGGTCCACCAGCGGCTCGCGGGTGATGACGAAGCCGCCCACGTGGATGGAGAGGTGGCGCGGGAAGCCCTCGATGTCCTGCGCCAGCGTGAGCGTCTGCCGCACCCGGCTATCGAAGGCGGACAGCCCCGCCTCGGCCAGCACCTCCGGGGTGACGTCGAAGCCGTACGCCGCCGACACCTTCGAGAGCCGGTCCACCTGGTCCAGCGACAGGCCCATCGCCTTGCCCACCTCGCGCAGCGCCAGCCGCCCCCGGTAGCAGATCACCTCGCAGACCATGCCCGCGCGGTGCCGGCCGTGCTTCTCGTAGACGTACTGGAGCACCTCCTCGCGGCGCTCGTGCTCGAAGTCCACGTCGATGTCGGGCGGCTCCTTGCGCTCCATGCTCAGGAAGCGCTCGAAGAGCAGCCCCATGCGCACCGGATCGATGGCGGTGATCTGCAGCGCGTAGCAGACCGCCGAGTTCGCCGCGCTGCCGCGCCCCTGGCAGAGGATGCCGCGCGAGCGCGCGAAGTGGACGATGTCCCAGAGCGCCAGGAAGTAGCCCGGGAAGTCCAGCGCCTCGATGAGCCGGTGCTCGTGGTCGATCTGCTTGCGGACGTCGGCCGGCACGCCGCCCGGGTAGCGGATGGCGAGCCCCTCCTCGGTGAGCACGCGCAGGTGCTGCATCGCCGTGCGTCCGGGCGGCAGATCCTCCTCGGAGAAGTGGTAGCGCAGCTCATCCAGCGAGGCGTTGCAGCGGCTGGCGATCTCCAGCGTGCGCTCCAGCGCCTCGGGGCGGTCTCGGAACAGTCGGGCCATCTCCTCGGGGGACTTCAGGGTGCGCTCGGCGTTGGGCTGGAGCCGGGTGCCCGCCTTGTCCACCGTCGTCTTGTGGCGGATGGCCGTGAGCACGTCCTGCAGCGGCTGGCGGCGGCGGTGGTGGGTGTGCACGTCGTTGTGCGCGACCAGGGGCACCCCGAGCGAGCCAGCCAGCGCCTCCGCCTGGGCCTCGCGCGCCTTGTCCCCCGCGGACAGCGTGCGGCACAGCCCCACGTGGAAGCGCTGGGGGAAGGCCTCGGCCAGGGGCGCCACCCGCTCGGCGGGAGCGGGGTTCGGCAGCAGCGCGATCAGCCCCTCGGAGCGCTCGGCCACCTCGCGCCAGGGCAGCCCGGCCTCGCCCTTGGGGTGGCTCATCCGGCTGGCCGACACCAGCCGGCACATGTTGGCGTACCCGGTCGAGTCCATGGCGTAGATGACCACCGGGGGCCCGTCCGTCAGCGTCAGCTCCGTGCCGAGGATCACCTTGAGGCCATGCTCCTTGGCCGCCAGGTGCGCCTTCACCACGCCATACAGCCCGTCCGCGTCCGTCAGGGCCAGGGCCTGCACCCCCAGCCGCGCGGCCGTGGCGACCAGCTCCTCCGGGTGCGAGGCGCCCCGAAGGAAGGAGAAGTTGGAGCGGCAGACCAGCTCGGCGTACACGGCACATAGGATACTGGACGTGCGTTCATCCCGCCGCCAGGAAACCTCGCCCCCTGTCGGATCCACGGGTGGCTGCCGGTACGTCCGATTCCTGGACCGGTTTGCGGGACAGGATTCGAGGCGGCGCGTATCTAAAGGATGGCGGCGGCCGGAGGGGTTTGACAGGACGGCGAGCCCGCTGCCAAAGAGGAGCCCGATATGGATCTGACTCCCGTCGACTGGCAGATGTGGATCGTCGCGGCGCTGGTGCTCGGCGCCCTGGAGATCAAGCTCTCCGGCTTCGTGACGCTCTGGTTCGCGATCGGCGCACTGGTGTCGGCGCTCGCGGCGGCCGTGGGGCTGGGCATCAACGGGCAGCTGCTGCTCTTCATCGCGGTGTCCACGGCCTTGTTCGCGGCGTCTCGGACGATCTTCAAGGAAGCGTTCATGCGCACGGCCAGCCCCTTGAAGATGGGGGTGGAGGCCATGGTGGGCCAGGAGGCCGTGGTGACCGAGGCCCTGGCGGACCCCCACGGCGGCACGGTGCGTATCAACGGAGAGCTGTGGACGGCGCGCTCGCTGTCGGGCCCGGTGGCCGAGGGTGAGCGCGTCACCGTCGAGCAGGTGGATGGACTGAAGCTATGGGTGCGGCGCCCCTCCGCGTCGCTCGAGATTCCCGCGCACAAGAAGAAGGAGAACGCGTAATGACCTTCATGACGGTATTGCTCATCGTCGCGGCGCTGGTGGTGGGCTTTGCCCTCATCACCGGCATCCGCATCGTCCCGCAGGCCAAGGTGATGGTGGTCGAGCGGCTGGGGAAGTTCCACAGCGTGGCGCACAGCGGGCTGAACATCCTGATCCCGTTCCTGGACAGCCCACGGCACTTCGAGATGCGCACGGGCAACCGCTTCATGCGCAGCCCCCTGGTGGATCTGCGCGAGCAGGTCATGGGCTTCGAGACCGTGCAGGTCATCACCCATGACAACGTGAACATGGAGGTGGGCTCGGTCATCTACTACCAGATCGTCGATCCGGCGAAGGCGCTCTACGCGGTGGAGAACCTGGCGCTGGCCATCGAGCAGCTGACGATGACGAACCTGCGCAACATCATGGGCGGGCTGACGCTGGACCAGACGCTGACCAGCCGCGAGACGGTGAACACCAAGCTGCGCATGGTGCTGGACGACGCCACGGAGAAGTGGGGCGTGAAGGTGACGCGGGTGGAGCTGCGCGAGATCGAGCCGCCGCAGGCCATCAAGGAGGCGATGGCCAAGCAGATGACGGCCGAGCGCGAGCGGCGCGCCGAGGTGACGAAGGCCGAGGGCGACAAGTCGGCGGCGATCCTCAAGGCGGAGGGCGAGAAGATCTCGCGGATCCTGCGCGCCGAGGCGGAGCGCGACGCGGAGGTGGCTCGCGCCGAGGGCCACAAGCGCGCGGTGGTGCTGGAGGCGGAGGCGAAGGCGGAGGCCACGCGGCTGGTGTTCGAGGCGGTGCACTCGGGCCGGGCGACGCCGGAGGTGCTGGCGCTGCGCTACATGGAGACGCTGCAGGAGCTGGGCAAGGGCACCAACAAGGTGTTCGTCCCCTACGAGGCCACCGCGGCGCTGGGCAGCGTGGGCATGCTCAAGGAGCTGTTCGCCAAGGAGGGTGACGCGACGCCCCCGGTCACCAAGGCCGCGCAGGCGCTGGGCACCCAGACCGTGACGCGCTCGCCGCAGCCGGCCCCGCTGCCCGTGCGCCGCGGCCCGCCGACGTTCCCGCAGGACGAGTAGCACCGCCGACTCCGCTCGGTGAGGTGCCGCATGGACAGGGATGACCGGGAATCCCACCCGGTCGTCTACGATGCGGCCCATGCTCCCTCTCCTGCTCCTGCTTGTGGTTGGCCAGGCCCCTGCCCTCCCAGGCGAAACCACCCTGGTGTCCTTCTGCAAGCAGCGCAGGATGAGCGCGTGCGAAGCCCTGCAGCAGACAGACCCCAAGCGCGCTGCCGAAATCGAGGCGGAAGCCGCGAAGAACGCCCTGAGACTGGAGGCACTGAAGGTCGCGGAGGAATCTCGCGACCAAGAGGATTCCAAGGCCGACGAGTCCTCCGAAGCAGCATCTGGCGAGCCACCAGATTGCAAGGGCCAGAATCACCACGTCATCTCCCGTCGGATCGCAGAGGAACTGGAGAGGCATGAAACCCTCGCAGGGCTCTACAAACCTCGGGATGAGCGATTCAAGACACGCGCGAAGGACGAGGCATCGCACTGTGGCTACCAGGACTGGCACCGCAAGGTGGATGCGGAAGTCATCAAGTGGCTCAGGGACCACGTGGACGCTACGCCCGAACAGTTCATGAAGATGCTGCGCGAGATCTACAAGCGCCCGGATCTCCTGGATCGATTCCCTCATGGCTTCTGACTCGTTCCCGAGCCCGCGCTTCTTCGTCCTCGAGGAGGACCTGTTCGGGCGTCATGACACCCGGTTCCGCACGGTCGAGCCTGTCAACCTCGGGAAGGCTCCTCGCTGCCCGCGATGTGATGCTCCCCTGGGCATGCGCACGTGGCTGCCACCCTACCGCGTCGAGTTGGAATTGTATGGGCAGGAGCCTGGTGACTTCGTCGATGGGCCTGGCGGCAACAGCTTTCTCATCTCCGAGCGCATGACCGGGTTCTTTCGAGCAGAAGGACTGACCGGGCTGCTCGGCCTTCACCCCGTTGAGGTGGTCCGCGCGCGTAGAAAGCGTCAGGGGGCGAAGCCCGACGCCGTGCCCCGCTACTTCGCGGTCACCCCCTGCCAGAGCCGCGCCGCCGTGGACGTGGCGCGCAGCCGCCTGCGCTATGACAAGCCGGTGACCTGCCCGGAGTGTCGATCCGCTGGGCTGGACTCCATCCATGGCTTCGTTCTCGAGCCGGGAACCTGGCAAGGCGAGGATGTGTTCCGCGCTCGGGGAAGTGCCGGCCGAGTCATCGTCTCGGAACGTTTCGCCGAGTTCGTCAGGCGACATGGGCTGACGAACATGAAGCTGGTTCCCTCCGAAGAGTGTGTCTCGGACCCGCTCAACCTTGGTCCCCCGGCAGCGCCGCCCGAAGCTCCCACCTGATGCTTCAAAGTGAGGAGGCGGCCAAGAAAGGAGGCGGCGGCCAGGAAAGAAGGCAAGGGACTGGAGGGTTGACGCATGATGCCGCCCATGTCCCCACCGCCTTCACCGCCGGCCCCTGCTCCGGCCCCTGCTCCGGGCGAGCTCGTCCGCACCCAGCAGCGTGCGGGCCGCTCCGTCCTGGTGGGCCTGGTGCTGCTCGGCGTGGCCACCGTGGCCAGCCCCCTGCTCGCCTACCGAGAGGACCTGGAGAACGCCCGCGCCGAGGCGATCGACCACCTCTCCGTCCAGGCCCAGGTGCAGGCCGAAGCCCTGGGCTTCCACCTGGGGCTGCTGGAGGCGGAGCTGCATCGCCTCGCCACGCACCCGAAGCTCTCCCTCGGTGATGGCCCCTACGGCCCCGAGGTGACCGTGCTGGACAACGCCCTGCACCACACCCAGCTCTTCTCGGAGGGCGTGGCCCTGCTGTCCGCCTCGGGGCGCCGCGTGTGGAGCGATCCTCCCGACATGCCGCTGGGGGACTCGCCGCTCGACAGCCGCCCCTGGTTCCGCCGGGTGCTCCGCGAGGGTGTCTCGGACATCAGCCTGCTGGAGCGGGATGACGGACCGCTGGTGGTGGTGGTGCCCGTCATCCGCTCCGTCCAGGTGGTGGGCCTGCTCGTGGGCGAGCTGCGCTCGGAGGCTCGCCCGCTGCCGGGCGTCCGCGCGAAGGAGACTGACTTCTCACTGCTCATGGGCCGGAACGGGAAGCTGCTGCTGCCCGTTCCGCCGCAGACCTTCAAGTGGAACCCGGAGCTCGCCTCGCGCGTGCTCTCCCTGGTCGAGGCCCCAGGCCCCCTCGTGCTGGGAGGCACCCACATGCTCGGCGCGGCCGCTCCCGTGCCGACGCCGACGGGCGTCAGCGGCATGCTGCTGGCCGTGCTCGAGGACGAGGAGCGCAACACCGGGCCCCTGCGGCGCCGCTTCCTCGGACAGCTCCTCTTCCACAGCGCCCTGCTGGGCGGCACCCTCCTGCTCTTCACCTTCCTGCTGCGGCGCTCCTACCGCTCGCTGCTCGCCGCGGAGGATCGGCTGCGGCACCAGGAGACGATGGCCGCCCTGGGCGCGGCCAGCCAGCTCATCGCCCACGAGGTGAAGAACGCCCTCAACGGCATCCAGGCCGCCCTCTCCCTGCTGCGGCCCGCCACCTCCAGCGGAGAGCTCGCCCTGCCCGCCCTGCGCGCGCAGATCCACCGGCTGGGGCACCTGGCGCGCTCGCTGCTCTCCTTCGGCGCGCCGCGCGCCGCCCTGCGTCGCTCCTGCGAGCTGCGCCTGCTGCTGGACGAGGCCCTCCAGTCCGTGCGCCTGCTGCCCGAGGCCGAGGACGTCCCCATCGGCGTGACGATGATGGAGGGACTCCCCGTGCACGTCGATCCCGCGCTGGTGGTGTCCGCCATCGACAACCTGCTGCGCAACGCGGTAGAGGCCGGCGCCGTGGCGCGTGATACGGGGCTGCGGCCCACACCCTGGGTCCAGGTGAGCCTCGCACGCGATGGCAAGGAGGCCATCCTGGTCGTGGAGGACAACGCTGGCGGTGTGGATCCGGCCCTGGAGCCGCGACTCTGGGAGCCGTTCGCCACCGCTCGGGCCAAGGGGGTGGGCTTGGGGCTTCCCATGGCTCGGGCCGCCGTGGAGATTCACGGCGGCAGCCTCACCTATACTCGCCTCCCCGAGGGCAGCCGCTTCAGCCTTCGACTGCCGCTGGAGGGCGCCGCATGAGCACCTCTCTGCTCCTGGTGGACGACGATCGCACCTTCAGCTCGCTCGCCTCCTCCGTGCTCAAGGCGGAGGGCTTCCTGGTGCGCACGGCCCGCTCGCTCCACGAGACGCGCGCGGCCCTGGCTCGCGAGTCTCCGGACCTCGTCATCCTCGACCGCCGGCTGCCGGATGGCGATGGGCTCTCCTTCCTGCCCGAATTGCGCGCCCAGCTTCCCGGCACCGTGGTGCTGATGGTGACGGCGCACGGAGACATCGCCAGCGCGGTGGAGGCCATCAAGCAGGGGGCGCTCGACTACCTCTCCAAGCCGGTGGAGCTGGATGACCTGGTGCTGCGAGCGCGCCGCGCCGCCCAGGACGTGCAGCTGTACGAGCGCCTGCGTCAGGCCGAGAGCGCGCTGGAGGGCCGCCGACGCCTGCTGGCGCCCCGCTCGCCGCTCATGCAGCAGACCATACAGATGCTCGAGCGCATCGCCACCTCTCCGCGCAGCCCCGTGCTCCTGCTGGGCGAGACGGGCGTGGGCAAGGAGGTGATCGCTCGTCACCTGCACGTGCTGCGCAAGGAGCAGGGGCCCTTCGTCCACGTCAACTGCGCGGCCCTGCCGGACGCGCTGGTGGAGAGCGAGCTGTTCGGCCACGAGCGAGGCTCCTTCACCGACGCGCGCACGGCGAAGCGTGGGCTGGTGGAGGTGGCCGACGGCGGCCTGCTCTTCCTGGACGAGGTGGGCGAGCTGCCGCTGGCGCTCCAGGCCAAGCTGCTCACCTTCCTGGACAAGGGCGCCTTCCGGCGGATCGGCGGCAGCAGCGAGCTGACCAGCAGCGCGCGCGTGGTGGCCGCCACCAACCGCGATCTCACCCAGGAGGTGGCCGCCGGCCGCTTCCGCGAGGATCTCTACTTCCGCCTGAGCGTCTTCAAGGTGGAGGTACCCCCGCTCCGAGCGCGGCGCGAGGACGTGCTGCCGCTGGCCGAGTCCCTGGTGGCCGAGCTGTGCGCGGAGCTGGGCCGCCGCCCGGTGGTGTTCTCCGCCGCCGCGCGCGAGCGGCTCGAGCGCTACCCCTTCCCCGGCAACGTGCGCGAGCTGCGCAACATCCTCGAGCGCTCGCTGGTGCTCGAGACAGGCTCCACGCTGGAGCTGGAGGCGCTCGCCACCGGCCCGCGCAACGCCTCCTCCGCGCCCGATCCCACCGCCTTCGTCGTCTCGGGCCCTCCGCGCCCCCTGGAGGAGGTGGAGCGGCTGTACGTCCGGCACGTACTCGAGCTGATGGAGGGGCGCCGGATGGATGCCGCCCGGGTGCTGGGGATCTCCTATCCCACCTTTCTGCGCAGGCTCGGGGAGGAGTGAGCCAGCGTGGTAGAGCCTGCCTCCTGGCTTGCCTGTCTGCCGGGTTGCTCTGGACTTCAAGGTTCTTTCATCGGGGCCGGGGCCAACTTCAAAATTCTTTAAGTCCTTCTTGAAGTCCCTCAGCGCCTCCCGAGGGAAGCCGGCCTCCTGATGGCTGGCACGCTCGTTGCGAAGGCCCAGAACCGAACTGCGCCGGCCCTCTCCCCCTGAGGCTCGGTGCCTGGCTCGGTCTGGAGGCTGAGAGATGAAGTCTGGTGAGACGAAGGCGAGCTCGGGCGGCACGCTTCGTGAGGTGCTGACGAGCGATGTGCCCGCCTCCCTGGTGGTCTTCCTGGTGGCGGTCCCCCTGTGCATGGGCATCGCGCTGGCTTCGGGCGCTCCCATCATGTCAGGCCTCATCGCCGGTGTGGTGGGCGGCCTGGTGGTGGGACTGTTCGGAGGTGCGCCGCTGCTGGTGAGTGGCCCGGCGGCGGGCCTGGCGGTGATGGTGTTCGGCTTCATCACGGAGCTGGGCTTCGCCGTCACCTGCGCCGCGGTGGCCGCCGCGGGCGTGATTCAGATGGCGCTCGGTGGCTTGAAGGTGGCGCGCAGCGCGCTGGCCATCTCGCCGGCCGTCATCCACGGCATGCTGGCGGGCATCGGCATCCTCATCGCGCTGAGCCAGCTGCACATCGTGCTGGGCGGCGCGCCGCAGTCCAACGCCTGGAAGAACCTGGGCGAGCTGCCGCGGCAGATCGCCGACCTGCATGGCCCCGCCACGATCCTGGGCCTGATCACCATCGGCCTGCTGGTTCTGTGGCAGGTGATGCCGAAGAGCCCCCTCAAGAAGGTGCCCGGGCCGCTGGTGGCGGTGATGGGCGCGACGGTGGTCTCGGTGGTGTGGGGCGCGGACGTGAAGAAGGTGGAGCTGGCGGGCGACTTCTTCAGCAGCCTGCAGCTGCCCTCGCTGCCCCAGGGCAACTGGGGCCCCTTCGTGGTGGCGGTGCTCTCGCTGGCCCTGGTGGCCAGCGCCGAGTCGCTGCTGAGCGCGGTGGCCACCGACAAGATGCACACCGGCCCGCGCGCCAACCTGGACCGCGAGCTGTTCGCGCAGGGCATGGCGAACACCGTCTCCGGCCTGGCGGGCGGCCTGCCCATCACCGGCGTCATCGTCCGCAGCGCCGCGAACATCTCCGCGGGAGCCAAGACGCGCGCCTCCGCCGTGATGCACGGCGTGTGGATGCTGGTGTGCATCACCACGCTGGCCTCGCTGCTGGGGCTGGTTCCCCTGACGGTGCTGGCGGGCCTGCTCGTGTTCGTGGGCGTGAAGCTGGTGAACGCGGCGCACATCAAGGAGCTGCGCCGCCGCGGCGAGCTGTCCGTGTACCTGGTGACGGTGGCCGGCGTGGTGGGCATCAACCTGCTGGCGGGCATCGCGCTGGGCCTGGCGCTGGCGGTGGCGCGGCTGCTGTGGCGGCTGGGCCGGGTGCGCGTGCACGTGCGGCAGGCCGGTGACATCCACCACGTGCGCGTGGACGGCGCCCTCACCTTCGTGGGCGTGCCCAAGCTGTCGGCGGAGCTGGCCCGGGTGCCCATGGGCGCCGAGGTCAAGCTGGATCTCGCGGTGGAGACGCTGGACCACTCTGGCTACGAGGCGCTGGAGAGCTGGTCCGAGACGCACCGCAAGACGGGCGGAAAGGTGTGGATGGAGCCGCTCGAGGACATCTGGCTGCACAAGGGAGGCGGCTCTCGGTCTCCCGCTCCATCCATCACCCCTGCTTCTCCTCCTTCCCCTTCTCTCACCACCGAGGGTGCACGATGAAAAAGCTGATCAACGGTCTGTTGGACTTCCAGCGGCACAGCCTTCCTCCGTACCGCGCCACCTTCGCGCGGCTGGCCAAGGGGCAGACGCCAGACTGCCTCTTCATCACCTGCGCCGACAGCCGCGTGGTGCCCAACCTCCTGGTGTCCATGGATCCGGGCGACCTCTTCGTCATGCGCAACGTGGGCAACATGGTCCCGCCGGCGGATGATCACGGCACCTCCGTGGGAGACCACTCGGAGGCGGCGGGGCTGGAGTTCTCCCTGCTGCACCTGCCGGTGGTGGATGTGGTGGTGTGCGGACACTCTTCCTGCGGCGCCATGAAGGCGCTGCTGGCGGGCCAGGTCGACCAGCGCGCCCCCAACCTCAGCGACTGGCTGAGCCTGGGCCGCTCCGCGCTGCAGACCATGGAGAAGCCCGGGCTGGTGGGTCAGGGCCTGTCCCCGGCCGATCAGCTCAGCCAGCTCAACGTGCTCCAGCAGATCAAGCACCTGAAGACCTATCCGCTGGTGCGCGAGCGCCTGGCGGCGGGCACCCTGCGGCTGCACGGCTGGTGGTTCGACATCGGCAACGCCCAGGTGCACGCCTACCGTCCGGGTCGCGAGGCCTTCGTCCCCATCGACGAGAACGAGGGCGAGCAGATGCTCGCGGAGCTGGAAGGCAACGGGCATCCCTCCGCCTCCATCGCCTGACGGTTCCGCCTGAAGGATCGTCTCGACAGGCTCCCGCGGAGCTCATCGCGGGAGCCTCGTGACGAGGCCCGAACAGCGCCTCGCTGCCAGCCCGAGCCGGAGATAGTCTCCCCTCCGGAGGGAATCGATGGTCGACTGGCAGGCACTGCTGCAGGGCCGAAACGATGGGTTCAGTACGCCCATCATGGGAGCGCGGGTTGGATCAGCCCCGACCACCATCCCGCGCGCCATCATCACCCAGCTCGAGCCGAGCTCCTCTGGGGCGAGGACTGATTCCCGCCTCTCCGGTCCCAGTCTTTGATAGTCCTACGGATCGGGCGGGCCTCCAGGCCCGTGGCGGGGTGCTCCATGAAGAAGCTGATCAACCGTCCGCAGGACGTGGTGACCGATGCGCTGCGCGGCATGGCCGCCGCCCATGGCGATCTGGTCCGGGTGAACTTCGAACCGAACTACCTGGTCCGTGCTGACGCGCCGGTGCGCGGCAAGGTGGGC
This sequence comes from Hyalangium gracile, assembly GCF_020103725.1. Lineage (NCBI taxonomy): Bacteria > Pseudomonadati > Myxococcota > Myxococcia > Myxococcales > Archangiaceae > Hyalangium > Hyalangium gracile. The sequence goes on from NZ_JAHXBG010000002.1 coordinate 136,552, forward strand.
ATCGTCTCGGGCGGAGGCTCCGGGCATGAACCCATGCACGGAGGGTTCGTGGGCATGGGCATGCTGGATGCGGCCTGCCCCGGAGCGGTGTTCACCTCCCCCACTCCCGACCAGATGCTCGCTGCCTCCCAGGCCGTCAACGGCGGCATGGGCGTGCTGCACATCGTGAAGAACTACACGGGTGACTGCCTGAACTTCGAGATGGCCGCGGAGCTGGCTCGCGCGGAAGGCATCCAGGTGGAGCAGGTCATCACCAACGACGATGTCGCCGTGCAGGACAGCCTCTACACCGCGGGGCGGCGCGGCGTGGGGGTGACGGTCCTGGTGGAGAAGCTGGCCGGCGCGGCCGCGGAGCAGCGGCGCTCCCTCCAGGAGGTGGCCGACCTCGCGCGCAAGGTGAATGCCCAGGGCCGCAGCATGGGCATGGCGCTCACCTCCTGCACCGTGCCGCACGCGGGCAAGCCCACCTTCCAGCTGGGCGAGGACGAGGTGGAGCTGGGCATCGGCATCCACGGCGAGCCCGGCCGCAAGCGCATCAAGCTGGCCCCGGCCTCCGAGGTGGCCGCGATGCTGGTGGAGCCCATCCTGGCCGATCTGCCCTTCAAGTCCGGCGACTCGGTGCTGGCCTTCGTCAATGGCATGGGCGGCACGCCGCTGATCGAGCTCTACATCCTGTACGCCGAGGTGACGCGGATCCTGGAGGCCAAGGGGATCAAGATCGCTCGCAACCTGGTGGGCTCGTACATCACGTCCCTGGAGATGGCGGGGTGCTCGATCACCCTGCTACGGCTCGATGAGGAGCTCACGCGCCTGTGGGACGCGCCGGTGAAGACGCCGGCCCTGCGCTGGGGAGTCTGACGGCCATGCCCATCACCCGAGATGCCGTCGCGCGGTGGATCCAGGCGTACGCGGCCGTCCTCGCCGAGCAGAAGGATCAGCTCACCCAGCTCGACATGGACATTGGGGACGGCGACCACGGGGAGAACATGAACCGGGGCTTCCAGGCCGTGCTGGCCAAGCTGCCGGGCGTGGCGGACAAGGACATCAGCACCCTGTTCAAGACGGTGGCCATGACGCTGATCTCCACCGTGGGCGGAGCGAGCGGACCGCTCTATGGCACGCTGTTCCTGCAGATGGCGGCGCGGACTGCCGGCAAGCAGGAGCTGACGCCCTCCGAGCTGGCCGAGGCCCTGAAGGCGGGCGTCGACGGCGTCATGTCCCGAGGCAAGGCGGTGGCCGGGGACAAGACGATGGTCGATGCGCTCCAGCCGGCGCTCGAGGCGCTCCAGCAGGCGCTCGGGCAGGGCGTGGAGCTGGCGGAGGCGCTGAACCGGGCGGCCACCGCGGCCGATCAGGGCCGCCAGGCCACCATCCCCTGGGTCGCGAAGAAGGGCCGCGCCAGCTATCTGGGAGAGCGCAGCGCGGGCCACGCGGATCCTGGAGCGACTTCGTCTCACCTGCTGATCCAGTGCGCCGCCAGGACGCTGGGGTGAGCCCTCCCGCTCCGAGGCCCGCGCCATGGTAGGACTCGTCATCGTCTCGCACAGCCGGCTCCTCGCCGAGGGCGTGGCGGAGCTGGCGCGGGAGATGGCCGGCCCCGAGGCTCGCATCGCCACCGCCGGAGGGCTGGAGGGGCCGGACTCGCCTCTGGGCACCGACGCCACGCGGGTGGTGCAGGCGATCGAGAGCGTGTACTCGGACGCGGGCGTCCTGGTCCTCATGGACCTGGGGAGCGCCGTGCTGAATGCGGAGCTGGCCCTGGACCTGCTCCCGCCCGAGTACCGTGAGCGCGTGCGGCTCTGTGGCGCCCCCCTCGTGGAGGGCGCGGTCGCCGCGGCGGCGCTGGCGCGCACGGGAGCACCCTTGCAACGGGTGGCGGAGGAAGCCCGCTCGGCCCTGAGGGCCAAGCAGGAACAGCTCGTGGAGCCCGCGACGGTCCCCTCCCCGCCCCAGCCGCGACCCACCGGCGGGCCCGAGCACGTCCTGCGCGTCACCGTGCCCAATGCTCACGGGCTGCATGTGCGGCCGGCGGCGCGCCTGGTGCAGACCGTCCTGCGGTTCCCGGCGGACGTCCGGCTGCGCAACGTCACCACCCAGAGCGAACGAGTGGATGCACGGAGCATCAACTCGGTGATGACGCTGGGCGTGCGGCAGGGCCACGAGCTCGAGTTCATCGCGACGGGTCCGGAGGCGGCACCGGCGCTGGAGGCCGTGCGCCTGCTGGCCGAGGCGCACTTCGGTGACGACCACCCCGATCAGGCCGCGCCAGCCTCCGCGCAGGCTTCCCGCTCACGTGACGAGGAGGCCGCCGGGCCATGGCTGACGGGCATCACGGCCTCCCCGGGCATTGCCATCGGCGCCGCGGTCGTGCTGCGGCAGGCGGATGACCCGGGGACCCCGGAGGCAGTGGGTACACCCCAGGAAGAGTGGGCACGGCTGCAGCGGGCGCTCGAAGGCGTGCGGGGAGAGCTGGGGGCCATGCGCGCCGCCATGGCCCTGCGGTCCGGCAGCCAGACCGCTGGGATCTTCGAGGGACATCTCCTGCTGCTCGGAGATGACGAGCTGCTCCGGATGGCTCACGAGGGCATCCATCGCGGAACCAGAGGAGCCCTGGTGGCGTGGCGGGCCGCGGTGGAGACGATGGCCCTGCGCTACGAGGCGATGAAGGACGAGCTCCTGAGCTCCCGGGCCGTGGATGTCCGCGACGTGGGCCGCCAGGTGGAATCGGCCCTGCGGGGCCCTTCCCGCTCCGCCGAGTCCCACCCGTCCTCGGGCATCGTGCTCGCCCGCGACTTCGCACCCTCGGACGTGGCCCGGCTGGGAGCACGCGGCATCCAGGGGCTGTGCGCGGCGCGCGGCGCGGCCACCAGCCACGCGGCCATCCTGGCGCGGTCGCTCGGCATTCCCGCCGTGTTCGGCGTGGGGGATGCGCTCTTGCGCGTGGCGGACGGCACTCCCCTGATCGTGGATGCCACCGCGGCGCGGGTCTGCATCCAGCCCTCGGAGGAGCTGCTGGCGCGGTATCAGGAGCGGGTGAAGGAGGAGGAACGCACCCGGCGGACAGCGCACCGGCTGCGCGCCCAGCCAGCCCTGACGCGGGATGGCCGCCGGGTGGAGGTGGCTGCCAACATCGGCACCGTGGCCGAGGCTCGGGCCGCCCTCGAGGCCGGCGCGGAGGGCGTGGGCCTCTTCCGCACGGAGTTCCTCTTCCTGCAGCGTGCGGCGGCCCCGGATGAGGACGAGCAGTACCAGGCCTATCGCGACGCCGCCCAGGCGCTGGGTGGCCACACGCTCCTCATCCGCACGCTGGACATCGGGGGCGACAAGCCCCTGCCCTATCTCGACATGGGGAGCGAAGCGAATCCCTTCCTCGGCCTGCGGGGGCTGCGCTTCTGTCTGGCGCACCGCGAGCTCTTCACCCGCCAGCTACGAGCCATTGCGCGTGCCGCCGCCGAGCACCCCATTCGCGTCATGTTCCCCATGGTGACGACGCTGGAGGAATGGCGGGAGGCTCGGGCCCTCTGGAATGAAGCGGCACGCCCCTTTCCCGCGGCGGCACGCGCGGAGGTCGGGCTCATGCTCGAGGTCCCCTCCGCGGCGCTCCTGGCACCGCACCTGGCGGAGGAGGCCAGCTTCTTCTCCCTCGGGACCAACGATCTGACGCAGTACCTCTTCGCCGCGGAGCGCGGCAACGCCACCGTGGCGCACCTGGCCGACGCGCTGCACCCGGCGCTGCTGCAGATGGTGGCGCGGGTGAGCGAGGCGGCACACGCTCGGGGCCGGTGGGTGGGCGTCTGCGGCGAGCTGGCCGGAGATGCGCTGGCCGTGCCGCTGCTCGTTGGACTCGGGGTGGACGAGCTGAGCATGAGCGCGCCAGCGATTGCCCCCGTGAAGCAGGCCCTGCGCGCCTGCCACGCGGGTGAGGCTCGGGCGCTGGCGCAACGAGCGCTCGCCTGCGCCAGCGCCGCGGAGGTGCGACGGTTGCTGTCGGGAGAGCGCTGAGCCCACGCCTGCTCGCCTCCTGCTCTTCCAGGAGACGGAGCGCCCGCATGGAGGCGAGCATCAAAGCCAGCCCGGGGAGGAGTCACGGCACATCGGCGTGCCTACCCTCCCCGCAGCGGGAGGCTGGTGCGGCCACGGTCGCGGGGCCTCCGACTCAATTGGGGGGAGCGCCCATGAAGAAGATGCTGCTGCACGAGCTGCACCCGGCCGTGGTTCATGCCCCGCTGGCCTTGCTGCCCACGGCCACGGCGGCCGACATGATCGCGGTGCTGAGCGGAGATCGGGCCTGGGCCAAGGTAGGCCGGAGGCTCTGGGTGGCCGGCACGGCGAGCGCCCTGTTCTCGGGGCTGGCCGGACTGGCCGCCTCGCAGGAGGTGAAGCTCGACCAGCCACGCGCGCGGGACATGGTGTTCCTGCATGGCCTGGGCAACGCCGTCATCACCGTCGGCGCGGTCGGCGTGACGCTCTGGAGGCTGCGCCACCCTCCCTCGCTCGGCCAGAGTCTGATCGGAGTCGTGGCCAACGCGCTGGCGGTCTACACCGCCACGCTGGGCGGCAAGATGGTCTACGAGCTGGGCGTGGGCATCAACTCGATGCCGCCGGATGCAGCGGTGGGGACGCTGAAGGGTCCGCCACTGCTGTCCCGTGCCGCGCCAGTGGCTCTCGTACGCGATGCGGTCCAGGGCGTGCGCTGGCTTTTCGGCCGCGCGAGGGAGCTCTTCACCGGGCGGCACCCGCTGGCCCCGGGCGCCAACGGCATCGACGAGGGCCACGATCTACCAGCCTCGGTGCCGAGCGAGCTGGTGGCTCAGGACTCCTGGGTGGCTGCCACGGAGCGCCCAGGCATCTGAACGAGGCCTCCGGAGCGAATGACGCGCTGCCCCATCCCTGCACGTGGGCAGCCCTCCGCTTGGGCGCGGCTCACGGGCCGCAGCCCCGCCGGACTCCGAAGGATCTCCGGCGGTTACACGGCCGGCGAGGACTGGTCCGCGGGCTGCAATGAGCCTGGGGCATGAGCTCCAGCCTCCTGCCCCGAAGCCTCGTCCTCTCCACCTTCTCCGCCCTTCTGCTGCTCACCGCCCTTCCCGCGCGAGCAGACCTCCCCATCGAGACGATCTACCTCTCCCGCGCGGAGATCTCGGACGAGTCCCTGCGCGGGGTCATCGGCATCGCCGTCATCCAGTCGATGAGGGGCGAGGATCAGCAGCCCGGCGGTGAGCTCCCGCGCTTCCTGCCGGACGGAGAGTCCTTCAAGCAGGACGGAGCCGTCGTCCTGAAGGAGCTCGTCGCGATCAGCGGCTCGGACTACGACGTCTCGGTCCGCAAGCTCCCCGTGGTCGAGCGGCGCGGCCACTACGTCCATGTCGTCATCAACGCTCGCACCAACGAGCGCGCCTGGCTCAGCGAGATCCAGGAGGACGGAGAGGGCCCCGAGCTCCACTTCCTCTCGTTCGACTCGAAGGAGTGGGAGTGGAGCGGCGTCGAGCTCTACCACTTCGCGCCCAAGGGCGAGTCCCGCCTCTACCTGGCTCCGAAGTCCGACGCCCGCTCCTATCGCCTGTCACCGGACTACCCTCCGCGCATCAACGGCGAGTACGCGGATCAGCGCATCATCAAGGCGCGGGGGAACTTCCTGCAGCTCGGGGCCTGGGTCAGCATGGACGAGCCCCTGGCGCCGCTGGGCTGGGTGCCCATCTCCGACGAGAACGGCCTGCTCCTCATCTGGCCGGTGTACGCCCCGATGTGCTGATGGGCGGAGAGCATCCTTGGGAACCTGATTCCGGCCTCGGTGTCTGAGCCTCCGAACACCGCAGTTGGGAGGGACCACCATGTCGGACTTCTTCGTTGCAGGGGGCTGGGGGATGTACCCCACGTTGCTGGCCGGACTGGCGCTGTTGGCGACGAGCATCCTGTACTCGCGCCGTCCCGAGCGCCGCTACGTGCCGCTGATGCTGACGCTCGGGGTGTTCACGCAGCTGGCGGGGAGCCTCGGCTTCGTCACGGGGCTGATGGTGTGCCTGCGCTACTACGCGAGCCCCGCGGGAGGCCATGACTCCAACGTCATCGCCCTGGGCCTCGAGGAGTCGCTGCACAACATCGCGTTCGCGCTGCTGCTGACCATGATCTCGGCGCTCTTCGCGTCCGTGGGAGCGTGGCGCCTGTCGCGCCAGGTGCAGCCGGCCCCCTCCATGTGAGAGCGCCGGAATCACCGGAGACGGCTGGGGGTTGCATGCGGGACGGCATGCGCCTATATCTTGGCCGTCTCCTGCGCGAGGTCCTGCAACGCCAATGAAGCTGAACGCCTGAAATCCGCGGCCCCGAGCCTTCCAACGTCGAGCCCTGCTGCTCGACCGGATTCAGGAGTTCCTTCATGTCATCCCTTCGCGCGCACGGCGTGTCCTTCGCCTTCTCTGACGCTGTCTCCCTCCTCAACGACGTAGAGTTCCACCTGTCGCCTGGCTGGACGGGGCTCGTGGGTGCCAACGGCGCCGGCAAGTCCACCCTGCTGCGGCTGCTGGCCGGTGAGCTGAAGCCCGGGGAGGGCCACTTCCAGTACGAGCCTCGCGAGCCCGTCATCCGCCTCTGCCCCCAGAGCGTGGAGGTGCTCACGCCCGAGATCACCGCGTTCGCGGACGCGTGGGACTCCCTGTCACGGCGGGTGCTCGGCCAGCTCGGGCTGGACCCCGGAGCGCTGGAGCGCTGGCCCACGCTGTCTCCGGGTGAGCGCAAGCGCTGGCAGATCGGCGCGGCGCTCGCGAGCGAGCCGGACGTGCTGCTGCTGGACGAGCCCACCAACCACCTGGACGCCGAGGCGCGCGGGTGGCTCATCTCCGCCCTGCGGCGGTTCCGAGGCGTGGGGATCGTCGTCTCCCACGATCGGACGGTGCTGGAGGAGCTGACCACCTCCACGCTGCGTGTCCACGCGGGCGAGGCCCGGCTGTGGCCCGGGGCCTACTCGGCCGCCAGGGAGTGCTGGGAGGCCGAGCGCGAGGGGCAGATCGCCAACCGGCAGCAGGCCCAGGAGAAGCACCGCCGGCTGGCGCGGCAGCTCGATCAGGCCCGCCGCGAGCAACAGGCCGCCACGCTCCAGATCAGCACCGGCCGCCGGATGAAGAACAAGTACGACAGCGACGCGCGCGGGATGATGGCCACCACGCTCGCGGGCTGGGCGGAGGCGCGGCTCGGGCACCAGGTGGGAGTGCTGCGGCGCGAAACGGAGAAGGCCGCCGACGCCATCGGCGAGTTCCAGGTGGACAAGACGGTGGGGCGCTCGGTCTTCGTGGACTACGTGCGCTCGCCCAACCCGTGGCTGTTCACCCTGGAGCAGGAGGCGATCCGCGCCGGGGAGGTGGAGCTCATCGCGCCCGTGACGCTGTCGGTGGGCAGAGAGAGCCGCATCCGCATCGAGGGTCCGAATGGCGCCGGAAAGACGACGCTCCTGCGTGCCCTGCTCTCCCACGCGCGGGTGCCGCTGGAGCGGATCCTCTACCTGCCGCAGGACGTCGCCGCGGAGGAGGCCGCCGCCGCGCTGGAGACCGTCCGGACGCTCCCACCCGAGCAGCGAGGCCGCGTGCTGTCCCTGGTGGCCGCGCTAGGCGTCGATCCGGAGCGGCTGCTGGCCTCGGAGCAGCCCTCGCCGGGAGAGACGCGCAAGCTGCTGATCGCCCAGGGCCTGGGGCAGCATGCCTGGGCGCTGGTGCTGGACGAGCCCACCAACCACCTGGATCTGCCCTCCATCGAGCGCCTGGAGGCCGCGCTGCGGGACTACCCGGGCGCGCTGATCCTCGTGACGCACGACGCTCACTTCGCGCGCCAGTGCACCACCGAGCGGTGGCTCGTGTCCGGAGGAACGCTCACCCGCACCTCGGACTGACTCGGACGGAGGTCCTCCCCTGCTCCTACGGGAGGACCTCGGTCGCCCCGGGCTCCAGCAGCTGCGTCCACACCGAGGGCCGGTCCACCGACATCCGGCTCTGGTTCACCTGGATCAGCCGCTCGTCCTGGGCCTTGCGGAACAGCCGCGCCGGAGACGACGGCTGCCTCGGATCGCTGTCCTTGGCGGCGATCTGCTCCGCCACGCGGATGCCATCCGGCGCCACCGTCAGCGCCGCGGTGAACTCATACTTGCGCACCCACTTGCTGGACAGCGTCTGCGTCCCGTTGCGGCTCAGGGCGATGTTCGCCGGCTGCATGCACTTGCCGTCCGTGGAGACGAGCGGCTCGGCGACGAACCGGTTGCCGCGCAGCGGCATGATCCGCACCATCCGCTGGCACGTCTTCGGATCATCGTTCCCCCAGCACCGCTCCCCATCCACCAGCAGCACCTCGATGCCGCCGATGCGCTCCAGCCGCAGACGCGCGCTCTTGGGCAGCGCCTTCAGCGTCCCCAGCGCTCGCACCGCCAGCCCGCGCGGAGTGGCCTCCACCAGCGCCACCGGGCCAATGGCCTCCCCGTTCGAGTACCTCCGGACGATCGCCCAGACCAGCTTCAGGTCCAGCCTCATCTCGGTGATGATCATCTCCTCCACGGTGAGCGGCTGGATGGGCAGCGGCGCGCTCTCGGGCTCCGTCACGGCGCACTCGCCGGGCGCCGGGTCCTGCCAGAGGATGGGCGTGCCCATGCAGTCGGTGGGCGGCAGGGGCACCCGCCCCGTGGCCGGATCGTACCCGTTGATGAGCAGCTGGAAGAGCGCCTCGGGCTTCCACACCGCCGGAGACACCACCCGCATCGAGGAAGGCAGCTCCGAGAAGCACAACGCCCGCACCACGGGCTCTCGCACCGGCGCCTCGTGCTTGCAGCTCAGCCCCGCGACCCCCAGCGCCACCAGCAACCACCGCAGGGCATGGGCCCCACGAAACCCCTTCGACGTCATGACTCCTCCTCGACCGCTCCGCCGTCCTCGTCTTCCCCGGGGCCACCCTTCGCCGCGTCACCCACGATGGCCAGGTACGCCTTGGCGAACTCGGGACCGAACAGGACAGCGGTCAGCTCCCGCTCCTCCTCCAGGAAGGCCCGGTGCTGCTCCGAGTACTTCTCCCACCGCTTCGAGAGGTTGAAGGGCCAGATGCCGCCCATGCCCTTGCTCAGGTTCTCCGGGCTCAGCCGCTGCAGCAGCCCCTTCACGCCCTCGCGCATGCCGTTGAGCAGCGCGATCTGGTGGATCATCACGTCCACGAAGCCGCCCATCAGCTCCTGCACCCGGCCCGAGCCGTCCGCCACCTTGAAGTCCAGCAGGTAGCGGAGGATCTCCCGCGTGCCGCGCATGCGCGTGAGCGGGTTCTGATCGTTGGTGACGGGCACCGCCATCTGCTGGCCGAACTGATCGTGCCCCTGGCGCAGCTCGATGAAGGCGCGCCCGAACGTCTCCAGCACCTCCGCCAGGTGCTCCAGGAAGCCCTCGATGTCCTCCTCCGACTGCAGCCCCCGGTTCTCCGGCAGGTACGAGCGCACGAACCGGTTCAGCAGCTCCCGCGCCGCCACGTCCAGCCGGTTGCCCGAACCGCCCGAGGTGGAGCTCTGCGCCCCTCCGGTGAGCGGCTCCGGCTGCACCGGGCGCCCCACGTTCTTGGCGATCTCCTGGAACATGGGCTCCTGCGCCATCTCCGGCATGCGGCGCTGGAGCTGGGCGATGAGCTGTCCCCGATCGTTCTCCGGCAGCGTGTCCACGCCGCGCGCCAGCCCCTGGTGCAGCATCTTCCAGGAGGTGCGGTACGCGTTGTAGAGCGGCACGAGCTGCTGGATGGTGTTCTGCAGCGCCGCCGCCCCGCCCGGAGCCTGGGGCAGCACCTGGACGCTGCTCATCGTCCGCTTGCGCACCATCGCGGGAGGCGGAATGGGCGCCGCGGGCCTCTTGCGCTGCGGCTCCTCCTCCTCGGTCACCGTGCGCAGATCCAGGTTGGTGGCCTCCTCGCTGGTGTCCGAGTCCTGCATCGCCGGGGAGATGATCGTCCGCGGGCTCTTCCCGGTGACTTCCTCCTGCTCCAGCAGGCTGTCGAGGCTGGGCAGCAGCGAGGTGCGCTGCTCCGGCTTGCGCTCCTGGATGGGGGTGGGCTTGAAGCTGAGCGCCTCCCCCTTCCCGGGCGCCTCGTTCATGATGTCCGCCAGCGCACGGAACTGCGTGAGCCGGCCCCCGGGGTCCTTCACTGCCTTTGAGTCTCGCGAGAACTCGAAGTGAACCGAGCCGATGGAGACTTCCATCCCGGGTGTAATGCGGGCCGGGACGTTCTTCTCGATGCGCTTGCCGGCGACGACCACCCCGTTGGTGGACCCCAGGTCCACGATGGAGATGGAGCCCTTGTCGAAGCGCACCAGCGCGTGGAACAGCGACACGAAGGGGCGCGACAGGGAGATGTCGTTGAGCTGGTTGCGGCCGATACGCACCGGGGACGTGGTGAAGACGTACTGCTTCTCCAGCGGCGGCTTGGACTCGACGTCCTTGATGCGGATCACCAGGGGAAGCATGGCCTTCTCCTATGCCGAATGGCCGAGGCAGCCAAGGGGGTGCCCCGCGAAGAGGAAGCAGGAACGCGGAAGGGGGCCTCCGGTCTCCCCCGGGGCCCCCTTTTTACGCGTCCTGGAAGGCGCTGTCCCCCCTTTTATCAGGCGTGGGAGAAGGCCAGATCCCAGTCCCCGGCGGGGCTGAGGCCCACATGCAGGTGGGTCGGCGTCGTCCCGCCCGCCAGGTGCTCGAGCAGCTCACGCGACAGCTGGGGCATGAGCGAGGCGCGCAGCACGTGGTCCACGTTGCGGGCGCCCGAGTCCATGTCCGTGCACCGGCGGGCGAACTCCTCGAGCACCTCCGGGGCGAACTCCGTCTTGATGCGGTGGGAGGTGTGCAGGCGGCCCGCCAGCGAGTTGAGCTTCATGGCCGCGATGTCCTTGAGGATGTCCTTGGCGATGGGGACGTAGGGCACCACGGACATGCGCGCCAGCAGCGCCGGCTTGAAGTGCTTGGTGAGCGCCGGCTTGATGGCCTCGCGCACCGCCTCGATGGTCGGCGGCTCGGGGGCCTGGAACATCTGCGTAATGACGTCCGTGGCCAGGTTGCTGGTGAGGATGACGATGGTGTTCTTGAAGTCCACCGTGCGGCCCTCGCCGTCGTTGAGCACGCCCTTGTCGAACACCTGGTAGAAGAGGTTGAGGACCTCGGGGTCCGCCTTCTCGCACTCGTCCAGCAGCACCACGGAGTACGGGCGCTGGCGCACCGCCTCCGTCAGCATGCCGCCCTCGCCGTAGCCCACGTAGCCCGGCGGCGAGCCGATCAGGCGCGACACCGTGTGCTTCTCCTGGAACTCGGACATGTTGATCGTCGTGAGGAAGCGCTCGCCGCCGTAGAGGGCGTCGGCCAGCGCCAGCGCCGTCTCCGTCTTGCCCACGCCGCTGGTGCCCACGAAGAGCAGCACGCCGATGGGCGTGTTCGGGTTGCGGATGCCCGCGGTGGAGGCGCGCACCGTCTCCGCCACCGTGCGCAGCGCCATGTCCTGGCCGCGCACGCGGCCCCGGAGCGTCTCCTCCAGGTTGAGCACCGCGGTGAGCGAGCTGGAGCGCATCTTCCCCACGGGGATGCCCGTCCACCCGGCCACCACGCGGGCCACCACGTCCGCGTCCACGTCCGCGTGCACCATGGGAGACTCGCCGCCCAGGCGCTGGAGCGCCTCGCGCGCCTCGGCCACCTTGGCCTTGAGCTTGTCCTTGTCGGCCGGCTCCTTGGCGGTGTTCAGCTCGGCCAGGGCCTTGCTCAGCGCCTCCACCGCGTTGCGCTGCTCCTCCCAGCGCCCGCGCAGCGTGGCCACCTGATCCTGCACGGCCTTGAGCCGCTCCTCCACCGGCGTGCCATCCTCCGGCGGCGGCTTCTGCCCGGCGGCCAGCTCGCGATCGCGGGCGGCCTTCTCGCTCTCCAGCGAGGCCAGCTTCGCCTCCAGCTCCACCAACTCGTCCGGCCGGGCGCTCTGCTCCAGCTTCACGCGCGCGGCGGCCGTGTCCAGCAGGTCCACCGCCTTGTCCGGCAGCAGGCGGCCGGAGATGTAGCGGTGCGACAGCTCCACCGCCGCCACCACCGCCTCCTCGCGGATGGTGACGTTGTGGGCCTTCTCGTAGACGGCGCGCAGGCCGCGGATCATCAGCACCGCGTCATGCTCCGAGGGCTCGTCCACCTTCACCGGCTGGAAGCGCCGCTCGAGCGCCGGATCCTTCTCGAAGTATTTCTTGTACTCGGACCAGGTGGTGGCGGCCACGGTGCGCAGCTCGCCGCGCGCCAGCTCCGGCTTGAGCAGGTTCGCCGCGTCTCCGCCGCCCTGCGGCCCGCCCGCGCCGATCAGCGTGTGCGCCTCGTCGATGAAGAGGATGATCGGCTTGGGCGAGGCCTTCACCTCGTTGATGACGGCCTTGAGCCGGTTCTCGAACTCGCCCTTCACGCCCGCGCCGGCCTGCAGCAGGCCGAGATCCAGCCCGAGCAGCTCGACGTTCTTCAGGGACTCGGGCACGTCACCCTTGACGATGGCGAGCGCCAGGCCCTCCACGAGCGCCGTCTTGCCGACGCCCGGCTCGCCCACGATGATGGGGTTGTTCTTCCGGCGCCGGGACAGCACGTCGATCACCTGCCGGATCTCCCGGTCGCGGCCGAAGATGGGATCGATCTTCCCGTCACGCGCCTTCGCGGTGAACGAGGTGGTGAAGCGCGAGAGCGCATCCTCGCCCTTGGCCGGCGAGGCCCCACCCGCGGGAGCCGCCGCCGTCCCCGCCGCCGCCACGTCCGCCGCTTCCTTGGAGGCGCCCACCACCTCCTCGAAGGCCTTCTTGAGGCCCTCCTTGGGTACGCCATCCAGCTCCGGGTAGTTCTCCGCCGCGTACCGGGTGTAGCCGAGGATCCACTGCAGCATCAGCGCGCCGGAGCGCAGCCGCAGGGCGCCATACTCCAGCGAGGACACCACCCACGCGTCCTCGAACCACTGGAACAGGTCCGCGGAGAACTTCGGCTTGTCCGCGTTGCCGGTGCGCAGCCCGCGCAGGGTGTCCTCGATGCGGGCGATCACCTTGGCCCGGTCCACCTGGAAGTGGCGGAGGATCAGCGAGCTCTCGCTCGCCTCGTCATCCAGCATCGCCCTGAGCATGTGCTCCGGGATGATCTCGTAGCAGCGGGCGGTGTTGGCCCGGGAGACGGCTCCCTCCAGCATGCGCGTGGCGCTGGAGGTGAGACGCCGCACGAGGGTTTTCGGTTCGACGTGCATCAGATGACTCCTCTACGGGTACGAGAAAGGTCCTGCGGAACTCTATGGAGCGGCCGAGGCCGCGGTGCCCCCGCCCGACGGTAGCGGAACGATCCGCGTCCTCAAGCGAGGAGCCGCGCCCTGACGTCCGCCCAGATAGGTATTGCGTCCGAGCCTGGCCGGGCGCTTCGTCCCCAGCTTGAAGGCGCCCAGCACCTCATCGCTCACGCCCAGCTCCAGGGCGCACTCGAGCGGATCGCGCACCACCAGCGCCACCACCTCGCGCACCAGCGGGCTCAAGTCCCCCTCCGGCAGCAGGCGGTGGTAGGTGGAGCCGTCCAGCGGGGCGATGCCGATGATGAACTTGCCGGCGCGGTCGAACAGCCGCCCGCCGAGCATGACGTTGCGGCCGAGCTGGTAGTTGAGCTTGCCCAGCTTCGTGCGCTGCTCCTCCTCCACGTCCACCCAGCTGCCGGCGAACTGGCGGACGGTGACGCGGGCCTCGCCCAGCTCGTTGCGCAGCACGTCCGTGAGCCCCAGCTCCAGCGTCCGGGCCGTGCGCGCGCGCGTCGCCAGCAACGGGGCCAGCCGCAGCAGTTGGGCCACGGACAGGCCCACCGAGGGGCCGCGCTCGTACGTGTCCAGGCCCGCCAGCGCCAGCACCCGGCGGGACCACACGTCATCGCCCGCGCGCGTGGCCTCGCCCTCGGGCATGTAGCGCGACAGCGCCCGGTACAAGAGCGACAGCAGCCGGTGGTGGAACAGATCCAGGAAGTGTCGCCGCAGGGGCCGGTCCGGATCCTCCTGGGCGATCTCCTCGATCATGTACCCCGGCAGCGGAGACGACGCGCCGGTGAGCCCCAGGAAGGTGGTGACCACCTCGAAGACGTGCTTGGGGCCGCCCTGCGCCTCGCCCCACTCCGACACGCGCGGCACCAGCCGCACCTGGCTCACGTCACCCGAGCTGAAGGTCAGCGAGGGATCATGCCGGAAGCGGATGGCCTCCTCGGCCGGGGGCCCGTCTCCGCCCACGCGCACCGCGCTGGACGTCAGCCGCTCCAGCAGCGCCACCAGCGGGAGGAACCGCACGTCACCGGCCGCGAACTGGAGCGCCGCGTCCAGCCGGAAGCGGATCGTCTGATCGCCGCCCGCCTGGGCGCGCACCTGCATCGCGCCGGACGTCAGCCGCTCGAGCCGGGAGGCCAGCGACAGCGTCGCCAGCTCTCCGGACTCCTCGTCCGGCGTCTCCTCCCCGGTCAGACGATCGGCTGACGGCCGTTGCGTGGGGGCCACCGGTACTCCACCTGTGAGGGTTGGATGCGCAGGTGCAGCTCGCTGAAGGCGTTGAGGCTCACGTAGGACGCGAACATCTCGTCCAGCACGCTGCCGAAGAGGAAGGCATCCCCCAGTCCGGTGAAGCCCGCCTCCTCCACGTCGATCGTCACCTGGGAGCCACGCACGGGCGCCCCCTGCAGGAAGCGCGTGGCGGGCCTGGCCGTCACGCCGCGCAGCGACTCCACGCGCAATTGGTTGGCGCGCGCCGCCGGCTGATCCGCCGTCGCCTGGAAGTTGTACAGCTCCAGCAGCGCCTTCAGCGTGCCCGGATCCAGCAGCGAGCGCTGGTTCAGCGCCAGGTGCGACAAGAGCCGCCAGTGCAGCTCCGAGCCCAGCGGCGGCCGCACCGGCTTGGTCACCGCGATGATGTTGCGGAACTTCGCCGTCGTGGGAGACGCCGGCGTGGGCATGCTCAAGTCCCCCACCTGCAGCCGCGAGGGCAGCGAGCGGTTGGTGCACGTCAGATCGATGGAGAGCGTCTCCTCGGCCGCCGTGGGCATGGCATCCCGCGGGCTGCCCAGCGACAGGAACGTGTCGATGCCGTCATTGAGCGGCGACTGCGAGCGGCGCAGCCGGAAGAAGCGCGCGTTGTCCCCGGTGTTGTGCGCGAAGTCGAAGAAGGGCCGGTAGTCGAGCCGATCCGTGCGCCCGGCCTGCAGGCCGGTGACGGTGTCCACGGAGTAGACCTCCATGTGCTCGGGATCCAGCCCCGCGGCGCGCAGCAGGTGCTCGTGCCCCATCGTCCCCACGCGGATCGGATCCGAGGACGTGGTGAACAGGTTCACCACCGGCGCGCAGTGCAGCTTGAAGATGTCCTTGGGCACGCGCCCGGGCAGGGGCGGCGGGCGCTCGAACTCGAAGGCCAGCTCCAGCCGCTGGCCGGTGATGGACGCGGCCGCCTGCAGGCCCCGCACCTCCACGAAGAGGAACTTCTGCGGCAGCGTGAAGTACTCCTGCAGCAGCCGGTAGCCCTCGGGGGCCCGCGCCGGCCATGGCAGCAGCTGATCCTCGGGCGTGAAGCCCACCGCGCGCAGACACGTGGGCGGCAGCCGCACCGGCTCGCTCCCGGCCGCGCCGCGCACCAGCACCGCCTTGCAGTGCCGCATCAGCCACACCAGCAGCGTGGAGCTCACCGCCGGCTCGCCGTGGATGAAGAGCGAGAAGCCCTCCTCCTGGAACACCTCGCTGCGCCCCTGCTCGGCCACCTGGAACTGCACGCGCAGCACCGGCGCCAGCTGCGTGGACTGATCCAGCACCGTGTCCACCAGCGTCAGCGGCAGCAGATCCACCGCGCGCGTGGTGCGGAACACGCACGTCGTCCCGTCCACCGGCTTGGAGCCCACCTCCGCGCCCGCCGGAATCCTCGAGCGCCCGCGCAACAGCCGCGCGTGGGGGCTGAACTCCACCACCGAGCAGGACGGCATCACACGCAGGTAGTGCGGCAGCAGCAGGTCCACCAGGCCGTGGACCACCTCGGGCACCGCGTCGTCGATGCGCTCGCGGATGCGAGCCGTCAGGAACGCGAAGCCCTCCAGCAGCCGCTCGACGTCCGGATCGCCGCCGCGCTCCACCAGCATGCCGGCCAGCGCGGGATTGGCGCTGCCGAACGCCTTCCCCATCTCACGAAGATATGCGAGCTCGCTCTGGTAGTACTTGCTGAACACCCGTGGCTCCCACCTGTCACCGGCACGCTCACCACACTTCGACCTTCCCGCCCGGGGTCATCTGCGTCCGGAACCGCAGCACGCCTCGGGAACTCTTGTCCGCCGGCTGCGCGGTGATCTCGAACCGCAGCACCAGCGGATCCTCGTCCGGCACATGGCGGACGCTCACGTTGCGCAGGCGCGGCTCGTACTCCAGCACCGTGGCGCGAATGGTCGCCTGCAACGTCTGCACGGCCGTCGGGAACGAGTGGACCAGGTCCGTGAAGTCCACCACCCCGAAGTTCGGCACGGTCACCGCATCGCCCTTGCGCGTGTTGAGCAACACCCGCAGGTGCTCGACGATGGAAGTGGAGACGTCCATGTTGCGCGAGGACGTCCCCTCTTCCGACTCGATTCGTGACAGAAGCCCGCGCCCCGCCACTGTCGTGTCCTCTCCGGCTTCCGCCCGCGTGCGCCCGCTTCAGCCGGACGCACGCCGAGCGGACGCAATCAGCGCTGCTGATCCCAGGTGTCCTCGTGCGTCACGCCACCGTTGGTGTACGTCCACCCGATGGTGTGGAACACGAACGTGACCTCCTCGACCGGAGGCAGGGTGGAGGCGGCCGGCTCGAAGGCGTCCGGCAGCACCTGCTTGATGCTGGCGATGCGGCCCTTCTTGAAGTTCACCGTGTAGAACTGCTCGGTGGTGCCGTCGCCAGTGGGGTTCGGGCGGAAGAACTTGAAGGTGGCCTCGATGGCCTGGTTCTCCGTGAGCGCCTTCATCAGCAGCGGAGAGGACTTGTCGATGCGCTTACGGATGAGCAGCGGCTGGTACTGGCGCCGGCCGGTGGCGATGCCGGAGCCGGCCTCGCGCGCGGTGATGACGCTCTGCTCGTAGTAGACGCACTCGATGGAATCCTGGCGACCGAGGCTCACCTGGGTGCTCTCACCCTTGATGTCCGCGCCGTTCGCCTTCAGGTACAGGTGTACTGTCTCAGCCATTGGCTCTTCTCCTTCTTCCTTCTGCTGCTTCGTTGAGAGCTGCTTGGGGCCCCCCCTCCCTGGAGAGACCGGAACCGCGAGTGTAGCCGCCGGATCCCACACCTCCGGCGACCACGAGCGCCATCAGGGTTTTCCCCTAGATGCCGCTATTCCTTGTCCAGCTTGCCCACGAGGGACAGCGTGAAGGAGGCGCCCATGTACTTGAAGTGGGGGCGCACCTGGAGGTTGCAGCGGTACCAGCCGGGCTGGCCCTCCACGTCCTCCACCTTGATCCTCGCCGAGCGCAGCGGGCGCTTGGAGCGCACCGAGGGGGCCGGATCATCCATGTCCGCCACGTACTGGCCGATCCACTGGTTGAGCTCGCGCTCGAGGTCCGCGCGCTCCTTCCAGCTGCCGATCTGCTCGCGCTGCAGCACCTTCAGGTAGTGCGACAGGCGGGACATGATGAACATGTACGGCAGCTGCGTGCCCAGGCGGTAGTTCGTCTCGGCCGCCTTGCCCTCCGGGCTGTTGCCGAAGAACTTGGGCTTCTGCACGGAGTTGGCCGAGAAGAAGGCGGCGTTGTCCGACTCCTTGCGGAACACCATGCCGATGAAGCCCTCCTCGCTCAGCTCGTACTCGCGCCGCTCGGTGAGGAGCACCTCGGTGGGGATCTTCGTCTGGATCTCCCCCATGGCCTCGTACTGGTGCAGCGGCAGGCTCTCCACCGCGCCACCCGACTGCGGGCCGATGATGTTGGGGCACCAGCGGTACTTGGCGAACGAGTCGGCGATGCGGCTGGTCAGCGCGATGGAGGCGTGACCCCACAGGTAGCGATCGTGGTTGCCGATGACGTCCTCGTTGAAGTTGAAGGACTTCACCGAGATGGTCTTCTCGCCGTAGGGCAGCCGCAGCAGGAAGCGCGGCATGGCCAGCCCCACGTAGCGGGCGTCCTCGCTCTCGCGGAAGCTGTGCCAGCGCGCGTACTGGGGACCCTCGAACAGCGACTTCAGGTCCTTGAGGCCCGGCAGCTTCAGGAAGGACGTCTCCCCGAAGAACTCCGGCGACGCGTTGGCGATGAACGGGGTGTGCGCCATGGCCGCCACCGCCGCGCACTTCTGCAGCAGGGCGATGTCCTCCGGGCCCGGCCCGAAGTCGAAGTTGGCGCAGATGGTGCCGTAGGGCTTGCCACCGAAGACGCCGTACTCGTTGGAGTACACCAGCCGGTAGAGGCCGGACTTCACCGTCTCCGGAGCGTCCTCGAAGTCCGTGAGCAGGTCTTCCTTGGTGGCGTTCAGCATCTCCACCTTGATGTTCTCGCGGAAGTCCGTGCGATCGATCAGGAACTTCAGCCCGCGCCAGGCGGACTCGAGCGCCTGGAGCTTGGGGTGGTGGAGGATCTCGTTGACCTGCGCGCTGAGCCGCAGATCCACCTCGGCGATCATCGCGTCCACCAGCGCCTTGTCCACGCGCTCCGCGGAGCGGCCCGGGGCCAGCATCTCCGCGATGAAGGCCTGGACTCCCTTCCGGGCGACGTCATAGCCGTCGTCGCTCGGCTTCATCTTGGTCTCGGCAAGGATCTCGTCGAGCAGGGAGTTCTGGCTCTCGACAGTCGTTGCTGCGGCGGTATCCGCCTTGGCTTCAGTGCTCATCCGTGTTCAAGCCTCTCTATGCCTGGTGGCGGTGGCTACTTCTTGTCGCCCAGCCCGAGCTCCGCCATCAGCTTCTGGCGGCCCTCGGTGTCTCCGAGCAGCGCCTGGATCTTCTTGCGGAAGGCCGGCACGTTGCCCAGGGGGCCCTTGAGGGCGTTGAGGGCGGCGCGCAGCTCGAGCAGCTGCTTGAGCTGGGGCACCTGGTTGACGATGCCCTCGGGGGTGAAGTCGGCGAGGGTCGAGAACTTCAGCGACACCGCCATCTCCGCGCCCTTCTCGTTGGAGAGCTTGTCGGCGACGTTGATGTCCAGCCCGAGGTTCTGCTTGGTCATCACCTCGTTGAAGTTGGACTTGTCGATGTTGATGGGCGCCCGCTCCTCGACGGGGCGATCATCCTTGCGGCCGGTGTAATCCCCCACCATGAGGATCTTCAGCGGCAGCTCGACCTCGGCCTGCGCGCCTCCGGTCTCGGACTTGTAGACGATGTTGACGCGCTCTTTCGGCGCGACAGATCCTTCCTTGCTCACCTCGTGACCTCCTGGTTGGGAACGACGTTATCCCGCGCGGACTCACCGTAAGAGGCCCCCCCTCTCACAGAGACACCCTCAGGGCAGCGCTGGGATCGATCAGGCAGAGACGATGATACCGGGCGTTGAACTCCGACACCAGTCCTTCACCCGCCTTGGGCTGGGGGCGCGAGACGGCCAGCAGCCCCTCGAGACACTCCGCGATGAGCGCCGGCTCCCACACATCCAACCCCCGCTCGACCGCCTCGCGATCGAGCGCCTCGTACAGCGCTCGCGCCATGTTGGGCTGACCGCTGGCAGCGCAAAGTTTCGCGAGCGCCAGCCTGGCCTTGAAGCGCTTGCGGCTGGAGGTGGCCTCCTGCACGCGCTTCTGGAGCAGGGCGATCGCCTCGGGGGCCTTGCCGCCGCCCAGCAGCTTGCGCGCCTCGGCGAGCGCCGCCGCCTCGTCATCCCCCTGCCCCGCCTCGGCCTGCGAGGACGGAGCCGCGCCGCCGGAGGCCGCGGGTGGGGCCAGCTCCGACTCGAGCCACGCGCGCGTCTCGCCGTTGGCCACGGGCGAGCCATCGCCGAACAGGAACCTGGGCACGGCGGGCATGCGCTTGAGCCACGCGCCCAGCTCTACCAGCAGCGACTGACGCGCGGGCCCGAAGGTGGGCCCCAGCTCGGCCAGCGCGCGGGCGCTCAGGTAGTGCAGATCCACCCAGAAGCGGTGCTGCATGAGCGCGGACTCGGCCTCCTCGAGCACCTCGGCCCACTTGCCGTTGGCCGCCATCTTCTCGAGCTGCGTGCGCAGCGCCGGGGGCGGCGCGGGGATAGACGTCTTCCCGGAGGCGTCCGAGGGCGGCGGCTGCACCAGGTGCAGGTACAGGCCGACGCGCAGCATCCGGTAGGACTGCGGATCGGTGGCCACCGCGCGCCGCAGCGTGCCCGCCGCGCTCGCCAGCGCCGAGCCCGTCTGGCGCAGGAAGTCGGTGACGCCCTCGGCGCCGGACATCGTCGCCACGGGCGGCGTGCTGACGGCCGGGGGAGGAGGCGCCGCGGCCACGGGAGCCGTGACGGGCGCAATGGACGGCGGCGGCGGAACGGAGGTGGTGGGCCTGGCCTCGACGGGAGGCGGCGGCGGAGGCGGCGGGGCCTCCGCGGGCAGCGAGGCCTTGAGGCGCTGGACGCTCTCGAGCAGCGGGCGGACGGCGGGGCCGTTGGCCTCGAACTTCTGGCGCGACACCTCGGCCAGGCGCGCGGCGGCCACATCGAGCGCCTCGACGCGCTCGCGGGCGCCCGCGTCCACCGGCGTGTCGGCCAGCGTCTTGGAGGTGCGCTCGATCAGCCAGCCCAGGGCGTTGACGCGGCCACGCAGGCGCGCCAGCTCCGGGAAGAGGCCCGGCCAGTACCGGTCCATGATCTCGGAGACGACGGTGAGGCCCGTGGCGAGCCCGTCGAGCCCCTGCGTCTGGTACAGGCCATAGGCCAGGTACGTGGCGATGCGCAGATCCTTGGAGACGGTCTGGAGCACCTTGCCGCTGGAGTCCAGCACCATGCCCCAGTCCACCGCGCCGCCCGTCACGGCCTCGAGCTTGGCCATCTCGGCGACGACGGCCTCGTACTGAGCATTCGTCTTCGCGGCCGCGCCCGCGGGAGCCGCCGCGGAGCAGGGCTCGATCCAGCTCTTCGCCTTCTCCCGGAGTTGTTCGATCGAGACTGCCATGACGCCTCTCCCCTTGAGACTTCCCTCAGCCGCCGAATGCCAGGACCAACGACTCCGCCGTGGAGCCCGCGTCATCCAGCGCCTGACGCTGCTTCGAGTTGAGCGCCTGCTTCGCCGTCTCGATGGCGCCGGTGGCCTTGGTGCGCAGGGGCCACAGCTTCATGCTGGAGTGCTCGGGCCTGGCCAGGTGCAGCAGCAGCGTCGAGGACGGCGGCCCGAGCGACAGGAGCAGCCGCGGGGTCGGCCCCAGGTGCCAGAAGAGCGCCGGCGTCGTCCCCCGCCACTGCAGGAGCCGCCGCGCCATCTCCACCCAAGGATAGGGCCCGGTGGCCTCCGGGAAGGGACAGTCCAGCGTGACGCCGGGCTTGATGGGCTCCTTCCCGCGCTCGGCGGCGCACGCCATCATGAAGGTGCGGAAGGCGTAGTACTGCGCGCCCGCGGGGGCACCCTCCCCGGTGAACTGCCCCACCAGCGCGGAGGCGGGAGCGGCCAGCGCCCGGCGCCGGTACGTGTCGGCGGCGGCCGAGTCTCCGGAGGCGTCGGCGCCCAGCGCATCCACGCGCTTGCCCAGCTCGTCCGCGGACAGCGTGGCCGCGTCCGCCAGGAGCTTGCGCGCCCCGGCGAAGAAGGCCTGGTGCGAGCCCTGCAGCGTGGCGGAGTTGCCGGACACCGGCCCCATGTCCACGGGCACGTAGACGGCGAGCGGGAACTGGCGCCCCACCTTGTCACTGCTGGGGGCCATCATCCCCACCAGCGCCTGACGGCCGCCGGCCGCGGTGTAGACGAAGCAGATGGGCTCGGCGGGCAGCGTGAGGTTGGCGCGGCGGACGGCCTCGTGCCCCTCCTCCAGCCACCGGTGGAACTGCACCGAGACGGGATCCGTCGCGTTCCAACGGATGAAGTCTCCCTGGCATGGCGCCTTGCCGAGCAGCGCCACGGCGTTGGCTTTTACCCCGAGCATCCGGCCCCCCTTCCGATCGTTCTCGGAGGATTGACGCCCGGTGCGCGGAACGGCTGGAGCATCCCGGTACCGGGGCCCGGAGATGTTCCAAAGAACGGCGTGGCGGTGCGCGCGGGGCGGAAGTCGATCACCACGTCCGCGCCCACCGAGGGCATCTTCCACGTCACGGAGAACACGCGCGCGCCCTTGTCCACCTGCGGCACGCCGGCCTCCATGAGGCGGAACAGGCCCCACTCCCCTTCCTGATCGAGCGTCTCCACCTGGCCGCGGTTGTTGCGGACCTTGATGAAGGCACCGGACTTCTTTCCATCCCCCGGCCAGGCGAACGAGTGCCACTCCTCGGGGCCGTTCTTGTACTCCACCGTCTTGCCGTCCACGGAGAAGCTGATGGAGGCCAGCTGCGGCGAGGGCCGGATGTGGATGGTGAAGTTCATGCCGGGCTCGGCGCCCTTGGAGGCGAACAGCGAGGTGGTGATGGCGTCGGCGCGCTCCAGGAAGCTGAACAGGGCCGCGCCGAAGGAGACGCCGCCCACGCCGCGCACCGGCTTCCACTTGGCGCCCACCTTGCGCACGTTCTCCTTGAGCGAGGCGTTGTAGAAGCCCCACACCGTGCCGGCCTCGGGCCGGTAGAAGTCCGCCACGTCCTGCAGCGCCGCGTCGTGGCCCGTCTTGTTGAACGGGTAGCGGCCGGCCAGGTTGCGCTTGAAGGTGTCGGACACCTCGCTGCACCAGCCCTGGTTGAGCTCTCCGCCCACCGCGCCGCTGACGGCGCTGGAGGCCACCTCGAGCGGCGGCATCAGCAGCCGGTTGAGGAAGGGCCGGATGTTGGGATCCTCCTGGCCGTTGATGAGCGACTGGGCGGACACCTTGGCGGTGGACAGGCGCGCCACCAGCGCCTTGTTCTCGGAGGGGTTCTCCACGAACTGGCGGAGCGCGTCGCGCACGAACACCAATTGCTCCTGGTACAGATCCAGCTGGGTGGACTCGGGCGGCGCGTCCTCCGTGGCGGGCTTGGGCGGCACGCCGAACTTCACCAGCGAGTCGAAGGCCGCCTGCACGTGCAGCGCGGTGTACTGGATCTCGCCCGTCTCCTCGCCGCCGGGGACGAACTTGGCGCCGATGGCCATGGCATCCTTCTGATCCTTGGAGGCCTTCTTCTCGAGCTTCTGCTTGAGCTTGCCGAGGATGTCCTCGCCGGCCTCCTCCACGGCGCTCTTGTTGGGCAGCTTGCCGTTGTAGGCGATGGACTGGAACAGGCGCGCCAGCGGGGGCGGCTTGCCGCGCGTGAACTCCTCCAGCTCCGCGAGCACCTCCGCCTGCCCGTTGGGGCGCATCACCTCGATGGAGTCCAGGAACGTCTGCCACTCGGTGATGTACGTCTCGAAGTAGCGCGACTCGAGCTTCTTGATCTGGCGCTCGATCTCCGCGTCCGTGAGGTTCTTGGTGTCGCGGCTGAGCACCCACAGGTCCGCGTTCTGCAGCGGCGACTCGAGCCGCTCGCGCACCAGCTTGTCCCAGCCCCGGCGGGTGAAGGCGCTGCGCACCAGGCCCTTGGACTTGATGTTGGAGGCGGTGCCTCCCAGGATGCTCGACAGCTTCAGATCGAACTCACGGCCCGCGTCCGCGATGATCTGGTTGAGCAGCAGCTGCTCGAAGGGCAGCTTGCTCAGCGCCGCGCGCGTGTCGCCGATGATCTTGTCGTTGCGCGTGAAGGCCAGCGACTTATCGGCGGCCAGCAGCTTCAGGTAGAGGTCCAGGTGCTCGCCGAGCATGCGCTGGCGCTCGGCGCTCTCCGCGAAGCCGGAGCGGTTGCTCCAGCGCTCCCCCAGCTGGCCCACCAGCCAGGCCCGCTCGGACTCGCCGATGGCCGGCTCCGCCTCCGTGCGCGGCCCGGTGAGGAACAGGTTCAGCTTGAGCAGGTTGAAGAAGCGCGCGTACTCGCGCTCGTCCGGGCGCGTGCCCTCCTCGCCCTCGTGCCGCTTGGCGAAGCCGGCCAGGTCCTTCATGTCCTGGACCAGCACGGGCTCCACGAAGGTGCGCCGGACGGCGGTGCCGTAGAAGCGGCTCAGCGGATCGAAGAGCGCGTCGCCCCGGTACATGCCGAACCGCATGCCCGTGGGAGGCCCCTCCTCCTTGTTCTTGCGCAGCTCGTCGATGCGCTCGCGCAGCACCTTCAGGTCCTCCACCGCGATGGAGGCGGTGGACGCCGTGGCGCCGGTGGCCTGCTGCGCCATGAAGAGGCGGCGGGTGTCCTGGATCAGCTCCCGGTTCTTGAAGAAGGCGATGGTCGGGAACAGGAGGATGAGCACCGCGACGAACAGCGCGCCGCCCGCGTAGGCGTACTGGAGCTGGCGCTGGCGCCGGTCCTCGGCGGTGCTCTGCACCGCCAGGTCCTGGTCCGGGAAGATGACGTTGGCGAAGACGTCCCGCAGGAAGTAGCTGCGCGCCTCCACCGTGGACTTGGAGCTGGTGGGCAGCGAGCGCCGGATGCCGAAGGCGTCCGCCATCGCGTTCATCACGCGATCGATGGGGCTGCCCTCCTGCGTGCCGCTGGTGAAGTAGACGCCGCGCATCACCGGCGTGTCCGCGTACACGTTCTCCGCGAACAGCGTCTGCACCATGGCGGCGATGTTCTCGCGCAGGCCCTCGAACTGCTGCGGGAAGCGGTAGATGCGCTCGCGCGTCTCCGGGTGCCGCTCGGCGCCCAGCCGCTCGGTGCTGCGCTGCTCCACCACCTCGGCCAGCTCGTCGAAGCGCTCGCGGAACAGCGCCGCCAGATCCTCACCCTTCTCCATCACCGGGACGGTGGCGCCCCAGATCTGCCCGCGGTCCGTCTTGGACAGATCGCCGAACACGTCCACGAAGCCGGCCAGCAGGTCGCACTTGGTGAACATGAGGTAGACGGGGACGATCATCTTCAATCGCTCCATCACCTCGTCCACGCGCTCGCGCAGCCGCTGCGCCAGCTGGATCGTCTCCTCCTCGTCGATGCCGATGATGTCGCCCACGCTCACCGCGACGATGAGGCCGTTGACCGGCTTCTTCGGGCGGTTGCGCTTGAGCATGTCCAGGAAGCTGAACCACTCGTCGCGGTCATCGTCCTCGGTGGTGTAGCGGCCGGCGGTGTCGAGGATGACGGCCTCGTTGGTGAGCCACCACTCGCAGTTGCGCGTACCGCCCACGCCCTTCACGCCGCCGCCGCGCGAGGACAGGTACGGGAACTTGATGCCCGAGTTGCGCAGCGCCGTGCTCTTACCGGAGCCCGGCGGGCCGATGATCATGTACCAGGGCAGGACGGAGAGGGCCTCCTTGCCGCCCCGGCCCCGCGCCAGCTTGGACGTCTTCAGCGCGGCGATCGCCTTGGCGAACTCCGCCTGCATCTGCTGGACCTCTTCCTGCAGGTCCGGCCGGGCGTTGGCGGCGTGGGCGTCCGCCTGGGCCGCCAGCGCCTTCTCGATGTCACCCGCGGCCTTGGCCGCCTTGATGTGGCGGATCGCGACGAGCGCGATCAGCCCCAGGACGATGAGCGTGGTGACGGCGATGGCGATCCAGATCGGCAGCTGGAACACCACCACCACCGCCCAGATTGTCGCGGCCGCCAGCGCGGCGAAAATGTACTTGAGCATCGGCTGGGTCCGTCAGGGCTTGGCAGCCGCGGTAGGAGGAGAGGAAGGAGTGGAGGCCGCCTCGATCTCCTCGACGAGCGAGGAGACGCTGCTGCTCAGGCTGAGGCGCAGCCCGCCGTACACCAGCAGCGCGAAGACGACGACGCCCCCGGAGATGGCCAGCAGCGGCAGGGTGCGCTTGGCCGCCTTGGCGCCGCCGTCGGGCCGCTCGCCCTTGGGCGACAGCGTCTCCGTGTCGAACTTGAAGGAGGGCGCCAGATCCCGCTGGAGCTGCTCGATGAGCTGCATCAGCTCCAGCTCGCCGCCGCGCACGCGGTAGCGGCCCTGGAAGCCGAAGATGAGGCACAGGTAGTAGGCGCGCAGCGCCTCCGTGCGGCGCGGATCCTTGCGGATCTCCTGGAGCTTGGTGAAGAAGCCCTCGCCGGCGCGGTTCTCCTTGAAGTACTGGAACTGCAAGAGGTTGGTGAGCCAGTACTCGCGGAACTCGTCGGACTTGCTCAGCGCCAGCTCGTCGGCGAGCGCGACGATGCCGTAGGCGATGTCGTCCACGTCCTGCTGGGGCAGCCCCTCGTCGCGGGCGTTGCGCATCATGTTGCTGACGAAGGAGCGCAGGCGCTCCTGGACCTGCTCCGGGGCGGGCAGCGAGCCAGGCTCGGCCTGACGGATCTGCAGCAGCGCGCCGAAGCAGTCCTTGGTGATGACGTTGAGCCTGTCCATGTGTCAGCGCCCCCTGCTGCCTTCCTTCTTGCCCGGCACGCCCATCAGCTCCAGCTTCGTCCGCGCGGGATCGAAGGGCTGGGGCAGATAGATGGCGAGCGTCTGGTCCTTGATGGCGTCCTTCCAGTAGCGATCCGTGGTGTCGAGCGAGAAGTAGACGACCTTCGGCTTGACGGGGACCTCGGGCGGAGGCCGGAACGTCACCTGGAGCGGCACGCCGGGCGTGGCGGCCTGGATGATGTTGTGGATCTCGTCCCAGCTGGCGATCTTCGCCAGGGCCGGGAGCTGATCGGCGGTCTGCTGCTCGAGCAGATGGTCCGCCTTCACCGCGAGGATGAACTGGGTGCAGCGCGCCAGCCGCTCGTCCTCGAGCCGGCCCAGGTGCATTCCGTCCTTGCGCGACTCGAGCGCGATGGCGACCGACTGCTCCAGGGCCACCGAGCGCAGCAGCCCGTCCAGGCGCTGGAAGAGCCCCTCGAAGGTGACGCGCAGGTTGGTGTACTGGAACTTGGGCAGGTTGGCCGGATCCGAGTCGGCGGAGAACGTGGAGAGCTGGCCGGCGGCCTGGCACAGCAGCAGGTAGAGGAACTGCGGCGACATGTCCGCCGCCTCCACCGCGTGGGCCACCTGGGGGATGAGCCCGTTGAGCGTGCTGAGCTGGAGGAACTTCGTCACGTCCGCGCCGGTGAACTCCAGCGAGGCCTCGTCCCGGTGGCGGCGCGTGTCGGACAGCTCGCGCTGCTTGCCGTGCATGGACTTCAGCAGCTGCCGCAGGTTCGCCAGGATGTAGGGCGAGGCGGAGATGCGCAGGCACGGCGGGATGTACGAGGGCGAGAGCACCGCGGCGCCCGTCTTGTCCCGGATCAGCTCGCCGATCTTGATGACCTCGTAGTCCTCGCGAGGCTCGGTGCCGAAGAGGAAGCGGATGTTGCGCTGGGCGAAGGCCACGGAGGACGTGGACTCGGTGGTGATGAGGTCCGCCACCGAGCGGCTCACCACGCTGAAGCGGGGCGCGGTGGTGGAGCCGTTCACGTCGCCATAGCTGGCCACGCCGTCGCGCTCGCGGGCCACGCCCAGGTACACGTCCAGCGACTTCTTCGAGGCGCCGAAGTGCTCCTCGATGGGCCGGGCGGGAGGCTCCTCGGGCTGACCGCGCTCGAAGGTGACGGGCAGGCCGTCCGGGAGGATGCCGAAGAAGCGCAGCAGCTGGAGCTGGCCGGCCGCCATGGCCTTGTCGTCCACCTCCATCTCCACCACGCCCCAGTCATAGGGCGTCATGGCGCCCAGCCGGGCCGACAGCAGGGCCTCGTGGTAGAGGTCCGCCTGCTGCAGGTGGTGGGGATTCATGAACATCCCCTCGGACCAAACGACGCGCTGAGGAATCTTCATCCTCGCCCCTCCGCCCTGCCCCGGGCCTCGACCCGGTAGTCCTCGAGATAGAAGTAAAGCGGAGGCGGCTTGGCCCCCGGCTTCTTCACGGCGTCACAGAGCTCGGGAGTGACCTCTGGCAGCCGCTGGATGGAGCGCCACACCTGGCCGGCGGGCCGGCGGAAGACGCCCAGAACGACGATGTAGTTCGACTTCGGATCGCGCGAGAGCTGCCGCGTCAACGTCTGGCCCGGCTCGAGCGTCAGCTCGTCCGTGGCGATCAGATCGTCCTCCAGGACTTCCTTGGGACGCTGCCACACGTCCTGGAACTCGGACGCCTCCAGGCGCCGGATGTCCTTGAGCTGGAGCACCTGGACGATCGTGGAGAGAGAGCTCCCCCGGTCATCCGGATTGAGGCGCTCGCTCGCCTCGAGGAGGACGGCGATCGGAGGCGGCTCCTTGCACGGCTCGGACGGAGCAGCCGCGCGGGGACAGCCCGCCAGCCACACCGCGAACCCGAGCATGAGCGCCGCCCGCCACCTGGATCCCCCCCAGCTGCCCCAGACCTGCTGCCACCACCCGGCCAGCATGCAAACCCCTATAAGAACACGTGGAAAGCCGGTGCACGCTGCCACACCAAAACGTTCAGTTCAAGGCAGCGACCCAATTCAGGCAGCCCCCCCAGGCAGGCCCTCCACCCAGGTGGCCTCTGTCTGGAGCGTCGTGAGGACCTGGTGCGTCACCTGCCCTTCGCGGGCAGGGCCGCCTCATGGGCACGGATCGCCTCGGCGGTCTGGCCCTCGGCCACGGGCACGAAGGCCAGCAGCGCCACGTCCTTCGCGTCCGCCGGGGCGGGCCGGAAGGCCGCCATCAGCCGCTGCCCTACCTGAATGGTCGCGGCGCCTCCGAAGGACCAGAAGCCGGACTGCCGGGGAAGCGAGCCGCGAAGCACCTGCTCCAGCTCGAACTCCACACGGATCCGGGAACCTCGCGTCCCCGTGTTGGAGGCCTTCACCTCGCGCACCTTCACGAGCGCGACGCTGCCCCCCATTTCCACACACTCCCGCAACAACTGCGCATCGAGGGTCTCGGGCTGCGTCGGCATGCGTGACTCCTGGGAGGGGGAAGGGGGCGTGGGGGGAGCGGGGCTCGGAGGGCTGGCGGGCCCGGCCGAGCACGCGAAGACGAGCGACAGCGTGCACAGGGCGCCCAGGCGCGGGTTCATCGCCATGAGGGGCTCTCGTCCACGGTGTGCCAGTTGCGGTGGAGGGAGAAGACGCGGCCGAGCGCGCCGTTCACCAGGACCTGGATGTAGTCGCGCTCGACGCGGATGCCGTCGACGACGTGGGCCCAGCGCGCCACGAAGATCTCCTCGCCCGCCTGCGTCTCGTAGTCGGCCACCTCGAGCACCGCGTCCTTGGGAGGGTTGGCGGCCTCGGTGGCAACCTGGAGCGCCTGCTCCTTGGAGAGCCCTCGCGCGCACCGCTCGGCGAAGCCCGCGAAGAGCCAGGAGCGCTGCTCTCCGGTGACAGGGCTGTAGCGCGCCGAGTACTCGGAGATCCGCTGGTACATGCCGAAGCTCACCCGCTTGTAGGGCCCCTTGCGCTCCACCTTCTCCGGGAGGGCCTGGACATAGTGCTTGAGCATGAGGACGGCCTCGGGCGTCCCCTGGCGCTCCAGATCGCGCTCGATGACGCGGAAGACGGCCTCCTCGGCGCGCGTGATGGAGCCTCGATCCTCGGGCGTTGTCTCGTCTGCCATGGCTCTTCGTTTCCTCCCCTCTTCCCGGTCCAGGCGCTAGCGCGAGCGCCGGACGCGCACCACCTCGGCCGTCGCGTCCTGGACGGCCAGCTCCACCCAGCGCCCTCCGGCGAACACGTAGCGCACGAGCCAGACGAGCACGTCCCGCACCACGGAGGGCTTCTCCGCGGGCCCCTCGCCGAGCTCGATGTACTGGCGCTCGGCCGAGGCGAACCGGGCCTCCGCGGGAACCTCCTGGGCCTCGCGGGCGGCATTCGCGGCCGCCACGGCCTGCTCGCGTGTCACGGGGCCTCCACATCCGCGGGCAGGACGGAGATGACGGCCCGCCGCACGGGGTTGATGCGCACCGTCAGGCCCGGCGCGGCATTCGGGCCAGGCTCCTCGAACCGCAGCTCCAGGCAGTCGCCCTCCCCCTTGCGGGACTCGACCAGCCGGAGCCCAAGGCGCAGCAGGCCACTGCTCCTGGCGATCGTCAGGGCCTCGCCGTCGGACAGCGGCTCCCAGCGACACTTCTCCCACTTGTCGTGATCGACGTAGCCCACCACGCGATCGTCGGCATCGAGCACCACCTCGAACTGGCTGTAGCGCCGGTAGAGGATCGCGGTCTGATCGACGACATAGCGCAGCTCGACGGAATCCCAGGACAGGGCGTCCTCGGGAGCCACGAGGACAGGCTCGGCGCGGAACTCACCGGACAGGTGCTGCTCGGCGAACGCGAGACAGTCCTCGAGGGCCTTCTTCTGGAGCGTGTCGAGATCGACCATGGGCGTCGTCGGAGCCTCGCCGCGAGGCTACTTCAGAAGCGAGGCCACGCTGGTGACGAATCCGGAGATGGCCCGGCCCAGCGCGGTGAAGGGCTGGAGGAAGGGGTGGGCGATGGCGCCGCCGCCCGCGCCCATCAGCACGGGACGCATGCTGTGGTAGTACGGCGCGCCCGTGTCGAAGAAGACGGCGGGGATCTTGTTGGGGTTGAACGAATAGGAGTTCCCCCACTTCTGATAGAAGTTGCGCGCCATGGCGCGCGCGTCCCCATCAGGGATGTAGCATCGGAAGGCCAGGTAGTTGCGGGTGCCCCGGGCGATGAAGGCCTCGCCGAGGCTGCGCTCCCAGGCGGCCACGCAGGTGTCCATGTACACGAGGTAGCGCGGCACGCTGGGCACGGCCTTCTTGGTCCGCGTCTCCGTATCACCGAAGTCCGTGCTGCCCAGGACGACCACGCTGCGCCAGTTGCCTCCGGGCTGGGGATCCGGCGGGTTCTTGTTCGTCGGATCGTTGAGCCAGTTGGCGGGGTTGTTCCGGTCCACCACGTTGCCGTGGCTGGCGTGGTGGTAGGCGTAGGTGTTGCGGATGACGGAGCCCCAGTTGCGCAGGGGCACGTTGGCCGCGTTGGAGGCCCAGGTGCCCACCTTGTGGTGAGGCTTGGCGCGCAGCAGCCCGGCGATCTCGTTCATCTCCGCCTGGGTGGTCAGCCCGCCGCCCGCGGGGGTGTCCGCCACCGCGTCGCTGACCACCGCGTGCCAGTACTCCACCCGCAGCGTCTTCGCCTTGTCCTTGCTGAGATCGAGCGGGCTGTTCCCGGTGAGCGCCTTGTGGGACAGCTTCACGCGGAAATAGAAGTACGGGCTGTTCCAGGGATCCCACGGCAGGCTCTTGGCCTCGAAGACCCAGACGGGCGGCCTGCCCGTCTTCTTGGCCACCAGCTTGCCGCCCTTGACGATCAGATCCTTCAGGGTGCCCACGCGCGCGCCGGTGACGCAGTGGTGGATCGAGATCAACCCCCGAGCCCCATCCGGCACGTTCTCGGTCTCCACCTGGGGGATGACCTTGGCGTCCGCGGGGATGGCACCGCCCGGCGGCGCGCCGCTGTTGTGGTTGGGGAGGATCTTGTTCTTCTCCCATCTGGCCGTCTTGATGCTGGGAACGGGCTCCTTCTTCGGCTCCTTGGGCGCCTTGGCCTTCTTGCGCTTGAGGCTCTTCTGCGAGCCGGCGGGCACGTGCTTGACCTCGGCGCCCTTGAGCTTCGTCTGGCTGCCGTCGACGGTGACGGTGCTGCCCGTCCACTTCATCTCGCCGGACTGCTCGACGGTGAGCACCACCTTGCCTCCCACGGAGAGGGTGAGCTTGTCCGCCTTCCACTCGAACTCCTTGGCCAGCCAGGAGAGGCCGCCCGTGACGGTGTAGAGCGCGTCTCCCTTCACCGTCTCGGTGTGGTCCTTGTGCGTCTCCACCTTGAGGCTCTCGGGCGTCTCCGTCTTGAGCTCCCCCACGATCTTCGTGGAGCGGTTGCCGCCGACGCGCTCCTCGCGGCTGCCCTGGATGAGCTCCGTGGAGGAGCGCCCGATCTGCTCGGCCCTCACCCCGACGATCGCCTCGTTCATCGCCGCGCCGACGGCGATCGAGTAGGCGCCTCCCACCGTCAGCGCCTTGGCCGCGCCCACCGTCTCGGAGGAGGCCATCGCCACCTCCACGTTGCGCGCCATGGCCACCTTGATGCTCTGGAGGGCGGTGACCTCCTCGACGTGGTCCTTGTCGATCTCCACGTCGCGGTTGCCCATCACCTGGAGCGTCTGGTTGCCCTGGACGGAGGTGGTGTCCTGGCGCTGCACGGTGAGGAACTGGTTGCCGTCGACGCTCTGGGTGCGGTTGCCCGTCACCTTCAGGGACTCGTGGGAGCCCACGCGCTGCGTCTTGTCGTTCTCCACCTGGATGCGCCAGTCCTTCTGGCCATGCAGGTGGATCAGCTCCTGCGCCGCCGCGTCCTCGAACAGCAGCTCGTTGAAGCCGTTGTTGCCGGGGCTGGAGCTGGAGCGCAGCGTGCTCTTCGTCTTCTCGTCCGGCAGCGCCACCGGCGTGGGGTGCTCGCCGTTGTAGACCGAGCCCACCACGAGCGGGCGATCCGGATCGCCCTCCAGGAAGCGGACCACCACCTCCTGGCCCACACGCGGCAGGTACAGCGCGCCCCAGCCCGCTCCGGCCCAGGCCTGGCTGACGCGGATCCAGCACGAGCTCCTGTCGTCTCCCGGCGCCTCGCGATCCCAGTGGAAGCGGACCTTGATGCGGCCGTGCTCGTCGGTGTGGATCTCCTCGCCCGAGGGCCCCACCACGATCGCCGTCTGCGCGCCCGCGATCGTGGGCACCGGGGTGAGGCGCGGCGGACGGAACGGCACCGCCGCGGGGATGGCGTGGAAGCGGCTCTGGTAGGCCTCGTGCCCGCCCGAGTGCTCCACCGAGATCAGCAGGAACTCACCCTCGAAGGAGTGATCCGGGTGCTCCGTCAGCGTGAAGGTGCGGCCGGGCGCCAGGCGCACGCTCGAGCACTCGCCCTGGCAGCGCTCGACGTCGTGGCGCAGCTCCTCCAGCCGCACCTTCGCCGTGCCTCGACCCGCGCCGGGCGCCACGTAGCCTCCCGGTGAGTCGTACACCTCCAGCTCGGAGTTCGCATTCGCCGCCTGGCTGTCCACCGTCAGATCCAGGGACGGGCGCACGAAGTCGAAGTCCCGCAGGACCACCGCCCCGGGCCGGACCCAGGCCGCGCGCTCCACGCCGAGCACGTGCTCCCCGGAGGTCTCCGCGCCCGTGGCGCCCCGGAACGGCAGCCGGGCATCTCCCGGGAGCGGCGAGTGCGCGTTCGGTCCGTCGCCCAGCACCAGGACGTGGGAGTCCTGGGTGTGTTCGAAGGCGTAGCAGATGCCCTCGGCCTCGAGCAGGCGCGAGACGAAGTCGAAGTCGGACTCGCGGTACTGCACGCAGTAGTCCCGCGCCGGGTAGCTGCCCTCCAGGTTGCTGCCGTGAGCGATGCCGGCCTCGTCGAGCACCTGCTGGACGATCTCCGGCACGGACTTCTGCTGGAAGATGCGGCTGCGGCGCACGTGGCGCAGCTTCCAGAACTCGGGGACCAGCTGCACCCGGTAGCGCAGCCGCCCCTGCCGCTCGCCCAGCGCCTCCACGCGGGAGACCAGGCCGTGCACGAACCGGGAGGCGCCGCTCACGTGATCCAGGAGCGAGAGCAGCCCCTTCTTGCCCAGCAGCTCCCTGGGCTGGATCACCGTCTCGCCCGTGGAGGCCAGCTCCACCGTGAAGGCGAACGCGCGGGACAGCTCCTCGCGCCCGGTGAACGCGGTGACGGCGAGATCGTGCGAGGTGTAGGCCCCCGCCTCGAACTCGAATGCGATGCGGCGAGTCTCTGGTCCTGAGGGCACATCCGCTCCTGCTGCGACGAACCGCGGGCCAACACGTTATCATGAACGACCACCGCGGATGGACGCTGGCCGAGAGGCACGTCTATCGTCCGCGGGCCGCGCAGCCGAGGAGTTTCCGGTGAGACCAGCCAGTGCCATGACCGCCAGCGAGCCCGAGTTCGAGTTCGAAGCGGGCCCCTTCTCCCAGGGAGAGCTCGCCGTCCTGGAGTTCGAGGCCCGGGAGAGCATGTCCGGACCCTACCGGGTGGAGATCGTCTTCACCGCGGCCCTGGACATCATCGTGGAGGCCGCCGATCTGCTCGGCCAGCCCGCCGCGCTGGTCATCCACCAGGGGGAGGACATCCGCTACCTGCACGGGATCCTCTCGGAGCTGAGCCGGTGGAACACGGGAGAGGGTCCCCAGCGCAACCGCTACCGGGCCGTGCTCGAGCCGCGCTTCCACCAGCTACGCCACACCCGGCGCAGCCGCATCTTCCAGCAGAAGTCCGTGCCGGAGATCATCCAGCAGGTTCTGGACGAGGGGCAGGTGGCGTACGCCCTGGAGCTGCAGGGCTCCTACTCGCCCCGGGACTACTGCGTGCAGTACCGCGAGTCCGACTTCGACTTCGTCTCGCGGCTGATGGAGGAGGTGGGCATCTCCTACTTCTTCCGCCACGAGCAGGGCTCTCACGAGATGGTCATGGGGGATTCCCCCAATATGCACACGCCCATCCTGGGAGATCCCATCCTGCCCTTCCGGGATCCCGCGGGCATGGCGGCGGATGAGGAGTGCGTCTACGCCTTCAGCGGGAAGCTCGAGGTGGTCCCCGGGAAGGTGGCGCTGCGGGACTTCGACTTCGTGCGGCCGTCGCTGGACATGACGGTGGACAGCGAGGCCTCGGAGGGAGACGCGGCGCTCGAGGTGTACGACTACCCGGGCAAGTACGAGGATCCGAGCCCCGGCCGTGACGTGGCGAAGGTGCGGCTGGAGGAACTGCGCGCTCCGGAGCAGGTGGCCTGGGGCCAGTGCCAGAGCCGACGCATGTCTCCCGGGAGCAGGTTCTCGCTGTCGGGCCACGCGGAGCCGGAGCTCAACCAGGAGTACCTGCTGCTGTCGGTGTCGCACGAGGGCCACCAGCCGGAGGGGCTGCTGTTCGAGCAGCAGAACGCGGGCCACGCCGGCCGCAAGCCGTACCAGTGCACCTTCCACTGCATGCCCGCGGCAGTGCCCTATCGCCCGCCGCGGCGCACCCCGCGCCCGGTGATCCCCGGGCCCCAGACGGCGATCGTGGTGGGGCCCTCGGGCGAGGAGATCCACACCGACGAGCACGGCCGGGTGAAGGTGAAGTTCCACTGGGATCGCGAGGCGCCCGGGGACGACAGGAGCTCGTGCTGGATCCGCGTCAGCCAGGCCTGGGCGGGGCCGGGCTGGGGCGCGCTGTACCTGCCGCGTGTGGGCCAGGAGGTGGTGGTGGACTTCCTGGAGGGCGATCCGGATCGCCCGCTGATCACCGGCCGCGTGTACAACGGGCACCAGCCTCCCCCGGCGGATCTGCCCGGCAAGCGGACCCAGAGCACGCTGCGCTCGGACTCCAGCCCGGGCGGCGGCGGCTTCAACGAGTTCCGCTTCGAGGATGCCGCGGGAGAGGAGGAGATCTACCTCCACGCCCAGAAGGACATGGACATCGTCATCGAGAACGACAAGACCCAGTCCGTCGGAGGGAACGAGTCGCTCACGGTGGCCAAGGAGCGCCGGCGCGAGGTGGGCGGAAACCAGTCCCTGAGCGTGGGCGGCAATGACGAGACGCGCGTCACCGGCAACCAGTCGCTGGAGGTGAAGGCGAGCCGGACGACGACGGTGGCGGGCACGCACTCGGAGACGATCGGCGGCTCGCAGAACATCGAGGTGGGCGGCGCGCAGAGCGTGCTGGTGGGGCTGGCCTCCACGGAGACGGTGGGCCTGGCCCGCGCGCTCAACGTGGGCGGAGCCTACGCCGTCACCGTGGGCGCCGCGATGAACGTGGCCGTGGCGGGCGTGAAGGCCGAGGAGGTGGGCGGCTCCAAGACGGAGATCATCGGCGCGCAGAAGACGGAGAAGATCGCCGGCTCCCGGTCGCTCAACGTGGCCAAGGAGATGACCGAGACGGTGGGAGAGAACCGCAAGCTGGACGTGGGCAAGGATCTGGTCGTGAACGTGGGAGGCATCCTCCAGCAGGCCACCACGAAGGCGCACAAGATCTCGGCCAAGGAGATCTCCATCACCGCCGAGGAGAACTTCACCATCACGGTGGGCTCGGCGTCCGTCACGTTCAAGAAGAGCGGGGACATCGTCATCAAGGGCGGCAAGATCGAGGTGACGGCCAGCGGTGAAGTGGTGATCAAGGGCAGCAAGACCACCGACAACTGAGCGCCGCGGCGCTCGGGCTCACCCGGCGAAGAGCCGGTCGAACGGGCGCAGGAGCTGCTCCGAGCGCAGTCCCGCCGCCGCCCGCATCTGCTGCCGCTGGGCGTGCGTCCACGTCCGGGGCTCCACCTGGCAGGAGCCCTTGCTCCGGATGGCCAGCTCCCACGCGAGGATGGCGCGACGGTTGAGGGGCTCCGCCTCCAGCGCGGCGCGGATCACCTCCACTGAGAGAGGCTGGCCCCGGAGGTAGCGGCCCGAGGGCTCGAAGCGCTTGCGCTCCGCGGCCCACCACCGCTCCACGCGCTCCGGGAGCACCTTGCCTGGGAGCACCTCGGGGCCGGGGAGCAGCTCGGGGCTGGAGGGCGCCTCCCCTCCTTCTTCGTCGTCCTCGTCCTCGAGGTTGTCGGCTTCGGCCTCCTCCGCAGCGAACTCGGCTTCGAAGGTCTCCTCCTCGGCGGTCTTCTCCTCCTCCTCGATGAAAGGGGGTGCCAGGGGAAGGCCGGTGATGGCCGCGAAGGACTCGGCGGCGAGCCGATCTCCCGTGGCCTGGAGCGCCTGGAAAGCCGCATCCGCCGCCGCGAGGCGTCCACTGAAGCCGAGCGCCCAGAGGGCCTCGTCCCGCAGCGAGGGATCCTCCAGGGCGGCCACGAGCAGCTCCAGCTCCCGGGCCTCGCCGCTCAGCGCGAGCGCGAGCAGCGCGATCCGGGGCACCTCGCCTCCCGCCTCCACGAGCTGACGGCAGCGCGCCCAGGCCTGGCGATGGCCCACCACCAGCCCGGCCTCCAGCGCGGCGTCAAGGACCTGAGGCTCCGGCTCCGAGAGCCCCAGGCGGATCAGCTCGTCGGCCATGGAGCGGGAGGCGAACCGGGCGGCGCGGACGGCCACGGTCCGGAGGGCGGTGTCCTCGCCGAGCTTCATGGCCCGGAGCGCCGGCGTGACATCCGCCTGGCGGAAGCGCAGGGCGGCGAGCGCGCGGATCTGATCATCGAGCTGGCCGTTCGGCAGCGCGCTCAGGAGCGCCGGGGTGATGTCCTCGCGCGGGCACAGCTCCACGGCGCGGCGGATGCCCTCTCCCACCTCTTCGGCACCTTCGGCCAGCCACTCGAAGACCTTCTCTCGCCAGTCCGCGTCCTCGGCGTTCAGCAGCGCCAGGGCGGCGACGCTGACGGGCACCACCTCCTCGCCCTCCAGCGCGGGGAGCAGGAGCCGCTCGGCCACCGGACGACCACCCAGGACGAGCGCATCGAGATGCGCCAGCAGGCGCCGCTCCTCGCCCTGCTCCACCTCCGCCAGCACATAGTCAGGAGCCCAGAGGACCTGCTCCCACCGGGACCAGAGGAAGGTGGCTTCCTCGAAATGCACCTCCATCAGCTCCCAGGGGATGGGAGGGCGGCGGAAGGCGCGAGGGGGACGAGGCTTCGACGGCACGGACACGGGGCGCATCCTAACCCGCCTCGCATGGGGCGGAGCCCTTCCAGTGCTGGCCCGTCCTCGGGGGCTATGGAACAATCCGCCGGGCACATGTTGGGACAGGTGAAAGCGATGGGGTTGGCCTCGTCCCTGGGGCCGCTGATCCCCGCGAGCGCGGCCTTCCGGGCCGGCGTGGCGCGGCCCTCTCCCGCGCCCGACTTCGAGCACTTCGTCCAGGGCGAGGAGGAGCCCGGCACCGTGGCGATCCACGCGCTGCCGGTGGCGACCTTCGGCTTCTCGGGCGTGGGGCGCATGATCGCCTTGCTCACGGAGGCGCTGGCCGATCTGGCGACACGTGAGGATCTGGCGGGGCTGGAGCCGGAGACGGGGCTCTACGTGGCGCTGCCCGATCCCCAGGAGCGGGGCTTCACCACGGGCAAGGACACCTTCCACGAGGATCCGGACACGGCCGCCGCGCGCGTGGAGGCGCTGGGAGCGCGGGTGGTCCGGGGCGCCTTCGAGACGCTGCGGATTGCCTGGCGGGGGGCACCGGCGCGCTTCTTCCAGGGAGGCAACGCGGCGTTCGCCCTGGCGCTGGCGGCGGCGGGAGAGGAGCTGCGCTCCCGGCGGATTCGAAGTGCACTGGTGTGCGCGGTGGACAGCCTCGGCTCGTCGACGACGTTGAACCTGCTGCGCGAGCAGGGGCGCCTGAAGACGCAGGACAACCCGACGGGCCTCATCCCGGGAGAGGCGGCGGTGGCGCTGCTGCTGACGGCGCCTGCTCGAAGACAGGGAGAGGCGAAGGAGCCGGCGGTGTTCCTGCGCGCCGTGGCGCTCGGGAAGGATTCGCATCCGCCCGAGGGAGACAGCCCCACGGATGCGAGGCCCCTGGCCCAGTGCCTCATCACGGCGCTGGGGCCCCTGCCGGCCCAGGCTCCCGTGCCAGTGCTGCTCACGGACCATGATGGTCAGCACCACCGGGCGTACGAGTTTGGAATGCTCCAGTTCCAGCTCACGAGCACCGAGCAGCGGCTGGGTATGGCTCCGGCCTGGGTGCCTGCGCTGAGCTTCGGGAACACGGGCGCGGCCTCGGGAGGCATGGGAGCGGCGATCGCGTTCCGGGCGCTGCAGCGGGGCTACGCGCCCTCACCTTCCCTGCTCGTGCTCTCCTCGTCGGACTCGGGAGAGCGGGCGGCGATCCACATCTCGAGCGACGACGGAGCCGCTGCCTCCGGACGCGCCCGGTAGGACCGCGTCAGAGCTCGAGCCCGTTCCAGCCCTCGGCCTTGTAGACCTTGAAGCCGCTCAACCCCGCCTTCTTGAACTCCTCGAGGACATCCTCGCGAATCAGGACCAGACGGCGTTGCTTGGAGCATCGGAACATCTTCATCCCAGGACGAATGCCCTTCTCATTGATGGCGAGCTTCTTGATACGCCCGACCTGCTCCTTCTCCATGCTGTTCATCTTGTAGACGGACTTCTCCATGTCGATGGCCTCCTCGCCCCCCAACAGGTTGAGGAAGGAGTAGTCCTTGCCTACCACCTGGCCCTTGTGGTCCTTGATGTCCACCGGCAGGTATTCGGCGTTGGTGATCTCCAGCGACTCGAGGAGTTTCCGCGTCCGCTCCGAGATGATGAAGGCACTCAGGGTGTTCGTCTGGAAGTCGTAGAGCTTCCGGTTGTCCGGGAAGTTGTCCGAGAACTGAACCGCCGCCCCTTTGGGGAACTCGCGGATCAGGCTCTCGCCTTCGTCAAAACGCCACTCGGTCGGGCTCTTGGGCGGATACATCTCGATGAGCCCACCGTCCGGGGCATTCGTCTTGAGTACGAAGTAGTTCATGCGTTCTCCGCTGTGGCTGAATTAGTAGAGCGCTCCCCAGTCATAGGTGCTCGTTCCTTGCTGGGGCGCGTAGCGTACGTGTGGATGGACGAACGTCTGCCCCTCGGTGATGGCGTCCACCAAGGAGCGGCTCAGATCCACGAGGTAATCCCAGAAATACTCTTCGAGATCCTTCAGTCGCTCGAAGACATCCTCAACCAATGCTTTGTGGGGTTCCTTCTTGTCGATCTTCTTCTGGAGTTCCTTGGAGATCTCCCGGAGTTTCTCCATCACGAGTTGCGTGTAGTTCGGGTGATCGCCCGGATGTTGGATGAGCGCATGCACGGGCACGGCCCAGGCCTCATCCGGGAGGTTGATGATGTTGTGACCGTGGTTGATGTTGTAGTCACACTGAAGGATGAGGCGATACTGCTGGTACGTGAAGACATGCTCCTCCTTCCCGTTGACCTTGTTGACGTAATAGAAGGCCGAGCCGGGGAGCATGTGGTGCGCCTCCCAGGCGTAGGGCCACTTCTGCCCCGCGTCGTTGCCCGCGGCGTCCTTGGCGCTCGGATCGAAGTTCTGC
This sequence comes from Hyalangium gracile, assembly GCF_020103725.1. Classification (NCBI taxonomy): domain Bacteria; kingdom Pseudomonadati; phylum Myxococcota; class Myxococcia; order Myxococcales; family Archangiaceae; genus Hyalangium; species Hyalangium gracile. The sequence continues at coordinate 176,434 of NZ_JAHXBG010000002.1, forward strand.
GCGGGCCCACCCGGAAACTCCGCGGTCTTGCGGACCAGATCCCGGATCTCGTCCAGGTACTTGTGGCTGAAGTTCCGGTACACGTCCCGGCCATCCTTGGAGCGCAGGTAGTCGGACCCGTTCTGGGCATAGCCCTTGACCTTCCCGAGCACGCCCTTCGGCACGGAGTTGGCGTCCACGTGATCGCCGGTGGCGGAGGCGTCCGTTGTCTTCTTCTTGTTCTTCTTGGGCTTCACGAAGGCCGCGTACCGGCGCTTGGCGCTCCGCTCGAGGATGTCCCCGAGCTTCTGCGCCAGGTCCGTGTTCATCTCGCCCTTGGACACGAACGTCATCTGAGCACCCGCCTGAAGAGGGGCCTGTCACCGCGCCCGCTTGCTGCCCCAACCTGCCTTCAATGCTGCCCCCCTGTCCACTCCTGGCCTAGGCTGCTGCCCTGTTCCCCACCTGCCCCGTCCTGGAGCCCTCATGGCCAACCTGATGTCCCTGCGCTCGGATGCCGCCGCGGAGCTCGGCAAGCTCTTCCAGCGCTTCCAGCCGGGCGCGGACCGGGACACCCTGCTGTCCCAGTTCGACATTCTCATCCGGGACTTCCACATCATCGCCGTCGCCACCCTGCTCGTGGACGGCAACGCCCAGGGCTTCTTCCTCAACCTCTGCCGCGCCGCCGAGAACTGGCGCCGCCTGCTCGCCCTGCTGCGCTCCCGGAAGCTCGCGCCCCCGCCCGCCACGAAGACGACGCCCCTGCTGGCCGCGCTCGCCGCCGGCCACTTCGAGCTGGCTGACGCCCTCGCCAGCGCTCCCTCCGCCGAGCGGATCGAGGGCGAGGAGTACGAGGATGAGTACCTGTGGGCCTCCATCTTCCGGCACCTCGCCCGACACAGCCCCTCGCCCGTCGCCACCGTGAAGCCCCTGGTGGCGCGGCTCTTGAAGGCCAACAAGAAGGAGTACGCCAGCCGCTGCGACATGGCCCTGGCCCTGCTCACCCAGGACGCGGAGGGCTTCACGAAGGCCTTCGAGCAGGCCCGGCTCGACTACGAGCTGCAGACCGAGAAGAAGGCGGCGAACTTCGCCACGCCCGTCACCGCGTTCGCGCCCCACCGCTTCCTCTGGCTGGAGGGGCTCGCCCTGCTCCGGCTGGCCGAGCGCGCCGGCTTCGCGCTCGAGGCCACCGACTACAAGTACTGCCCCCCGCTGGCCCGCGTGCCGATGACCGCGAAGTACGCGGGCGACTGGACCATCCCCGCCGTCAAGGAGCCGTGAGCCCCTCGCGCGCGCTCAGAGCTCCTTCTCGCAGATGAGGCACTTGGACTTCTCGCCCATCTTGCCCATGGAGATGACGGGCCCCTGGAGCACGGGAAAGGGCGGCGTGTTCTTGTCGTTGTGCAGCATCAGGTCGAAGGAGCGCGCCACGCCCTTGCCCTCGAAGCTGACGTCGAAGGAGTAGTTGACGAACTCGGCCTTGCCCTTCGTCTTGCTTGAGGCCACGCCGCCGCCCGCGGTGCCGGCCTCGTCTCCCGTGCTCGTCTTGAAGTTCGAGTCCGCGATGCACGCGGGCTTGCCGTCCACCTTCACCTTCTTGGTGCCTTTGTCGGTGTCCGAGGACTGGGCGATGTTGGGGTACGGGATGGGGATGGGGCCGCCGGGGCTCGGCGTCTTGCACACGTCCGGGAAGGCGATGGTCGTCCCGTTCGTGTCCTGAGTCACCACCGACAGCATGTTCACGCCCACACTGGTGCTCATCCGGGACTCCCTGTGCTGCCGCTCGGCTCGCGCGTGGCTGGCATTCTACCGCTGCTTTCCGAGGATTGCTTGCGGCGCCCAACGTTCGGAGCCTGGACTCTCGACGCGGATCGCCTCCACCTCGGTCGGCTCCCGGACGAGCTTGAGCAGCCCCCTCCAGAGCAGGGAGAGCTTCATCTCGTCGGTGTCGATGATGACGGTGTCCAGGCGCAGCTCGAGCTCCTCGTCCGAGCCTCGCTTGCGCCACACCTGGACGCGCGGCGGAGCAAGCCCGGGGAGGCTGAAGGCGAGCCGACCCTCGGGGGTGGCGTTGGCGATGACCACGGGCTCGTTGCCTTGGAGGTAGCCGGGGGCGATGAGTCCAGGCGAGGCGGCGTTGAGGAAGCGCCGATCGAAGTCGCGCGGCAGCAGGGGCTTGCGGGACTTCTCCCAGGCCGCGTCATAGGTGCCCGCGAAGGAGGCGCGGGGCTGCCAGCTCGGGCCGAGGAAGCCGAAGCCCGCGGGCGGAGGGCTGTCGCCCCAGTCCCTCAGGAGCTGGGAGGGATCCTCCAGGTTGGGCAGCCGCACGTCCTCCTCGAAGCGGCTCCCCTTGGGCCGGAACCCCGTGCCCACCGGGTTGCGCGGCTCGAGCGGGCCGCCCAGGGCCCGCTCGTAGCGGAGGGGAATGCGCTCGAAGGGCGCGGGCTTCGTCATGGCGATGCTACCCATGCTCTTGAACCAGAGCCGATCCCCGATGACCTTCACGCCCTTCTGCAGCGCTCCGACCTTCAGCGCGACCAGCAGCTCGCGCGTGCCACGCTCCTTCGCGTGGGCGTGTCCCACGAGGACCACGTCCGTGGCCGGCTTGAAGAAGGCGCCCTCGGGCTCATAGCGATCGCTGGACGCGTCCGCGTCGTCCCACTTCCTCCCGGCCAGCTCGAGCGGCTCCTGCTCCTCGGCCAGGGTCAGACGGCCCTGGGGGCTGATCCAGAAGGTGGCCTTCACCACCGGGACGAGCAACGGCCGCATCTCCTCATCGGTGAGGAAGAGCGGCTCGAAGGTGAAGGGCGTGAGGTTCTCGGTGCTGGGATGCCCCATGGGCTCCTTGTAGCAGCAACGGCTCCCGCTCCACAGGGCGGAGGCGAACGGGCGGCGAGTCCGGAGAGGGACGGATCCAGCGCTTGGGGGCGAGCCCGTCCGGCTCCCGGGCGAGATCCACCTCGGGCTCGAGGAAGATCTCCGAGGAGCGCCCGTTCAGGGACACGCGCGCGTCGGCGTGGACCTCCACGGGTCCCCTGCCCTGCGCCTCGAAGTCACGGGCGATCCGGTGGGCCAGCTGCAGGATGAGATCGGGCTGCACGGACATCTCCCGCTCCTGCAGCCGCGTGAGGTACTGGCTGGGGGGCACGTGCCACTCGCGGCCCGTGGCGGGGTTGCGGACCACGAACGTCACGCTGCCATTCTTCTCCCGCGCCATCACCCGCCACGAGAAGCGCAGGCCCTGCTCGTGCCAGAGCACGTTGCCACCATAGAGGTGGGTCCTCAGGGGCATGAGCAGCTGGATGCAGCCGTAGGCCACGGCCACGCCCAGCGCCAGCCAGGCCTTCCGACTGGGAGGCCCCCAGGCCGGCACCGCGCGAGGCGCTGGCGGGCTGGACGGACGCGCCTGCCTCCCGAGCCGACCGCGCAGCCACGCTCCGAGACGTCGCGGCCAGGAGGGCTCGAAGAAGACCCACACGGCGGTGACCATGATGACGGGGAACATCCCGATGGGGAACAGCGCCGAGGTCCCCGCGTGGAACGCCAGGACGGCCACATAGGCGAACGGGCGCAGCCTGCGCGTCAGGAGGAAGAGGACGATGGTCGTGTCGAAGAGGAACCCCGACCAGGCCGCCACGTACGCCACCCAGCGCTCATCCAGGAACGGCCCCAGCAGCGGGAGGCTCGTGCGCGCCGTGAGCCAGATCTGCAGCGGCTGCGCGTGGATGAGCCAGTCCGACGTGAGCTTGGCCAGCCCGGCGAACACGTAGACGACGGCCACCTGGAAGCGCAGCAGGTACGTGCACCACGCGGGCAGCCAGTCCTGTCGCAGCTCCGGCTTGCGCCACGCGTCGATGGAGAAGGCCCGGTGCGCCGGGATGAAGCACAGGAGCCCCGCCAGCAGGCTCACCAGGTAGTAGTGGTTGAGGTAGGTGGTGACGTCCACGAGCTGGACGTAGGAGAAGGCGACGAAGAGCAGCGCGATCGCCACGCGGTAGCAGAAGCCCGCCGCCACGCAGAGCCCCAGCACCACCAGCGCCCCGAAGACGACGTGGATCCACGGCGCCGGGAGCGCCGGCACCCAGCCGAAGCCCCAGTACGTGAAGTGGAACCTGGGCCGGACGAAGAACTCGTCCACCCAGCCATAGGCCAGGAAGCGCGTGGCCGACACCGCCACCAGCAGCCCGAAGACGATCCGGAACGCCACCAGCGCCGCGATGTCCTTCGGGGCGAGCAGGCGCTCCCAGAGGCGGCTCACGCCGCCCCGCCCGGTCTCCGCGGACTCAGTCATTGTCCCCTTCCACCGACTGCGGCAGCTCGAGGTCGAGCGTGGTGACGAACTCCGTCTTGATCAGATCCGTCCCAGCCTTGAGCGCGTCGTAGAAGGCGCGGACCGAGGCCTTGTCCTGGGTGAGCGCCTGATCGAGATCCGGCTCGTTGATGGCCTCGAGCGCCGCCTGCGCGGCGATCAGGTTCGTGCGCAGCTTGCCCGCCAGCGTATCGGCGCCGACGGAGACGAGCAGATCGTCGAACCCGGGCCCGCTGAAGTCCTGGCCGCAGCCCTCGCTCAGCTTGCGGAAGCCCACCAGGTTGGAGCGGAGGTTCGCCTTCGAGCGCGAAGCGTAGCGAGACTCCAGGAACTCCGGGCAGACATCCGAGGTGCACTCGCGCAGGCCCAGCGGCCGGGCCAGCTTCAGATCCTTGACGTCATGCTCCACATAGAAGAGCGCGTCGCTCAGGGAGTTCAGCGCCGCCTGGGTCGTCGGGTACACCGTGTTGCCCGCGCCCGCCGTCTCGAGCGTCTGCGCGAAGCCGCCCTCCCACGCCTGCACGAGCCGCTCCGCGTGGCGACGCACCTCCTTGGCCGCCGCCAGCGCGTACGCCCGCTTGCGGGAGTCGCGCTCCTCGGCGGACAGCGCCGCCCACGTGCCCTGGGACACGATGGGCGAGCTCGCCGCGCATGCGGTGTCACTGCCCTCGTAGAACAGCAGGTACTCCATGGCGTTGAGCCCGCGCCGGCTCACCAGCGTCGTCGGGAAGCTGGCCGACTCGTAGCCGCGAGCGACGATCTGCTCCTCGACGGCGCACCGGTTGACGAGCGGCCAGGAGTAGATGTTGTCGCGGATCTCCGCGCCGCCCGGCTGGAGCGTCGTCGCCGCGGGGCCGATCTGCAGCACCTCGAGCACCTGCCACACGTCCATGGCCCGGTGGAACGCCTCGCGCGCGGCCTGGCGCGTGCTCGCCTCGGGGCCGGACACCAGCGCCGACGTCGCCGTCTCCAGCGCCGCCGCCGCCGTCTGGAATTCCCTCGCGTGGGTGAGCACGCAGGTGCCCGCGGCGCTCAGCACGTTCTTGCGGACATCCTCCGTGCCAGGCCCCGGCCCGCCATCAGGCTTGTCATTCTTCTCCTTGCAGGCGCACAGACACACGAGCGCGGCGAGCGAGATCACCCTCGCGCCCTGGAGCTTCCCAAAACGAATTCGTGGCATGCGCGCTGCCCTAGCAGACGATTCTGGAAATGACAACCATTCTCAAAAACCAGCCACGACACTTCTTGACAGTTCACGCGCTCCCACGATACCTGCGGGCCACTTCGATTAATGAAAACGATAATCGTTTTCATTTTCTGCTCTCAATTCATCGGTTTTCTGGAGGGGTCGATACATGAAGAACGAGACGGAGCGTCCTGGCACCTGGGCCACGCTGGCGAGCGCCGCTCTGCTGGTGTGTGCCCTGGCTTTCGCGGGTGGCTGCGGTGATGACGAGGATCCGCCGAACGAGCCCGCGCCGGACGGTGGCACGCAGACCCCGGATGGCGGCAACCAGACTCCGGACGGCGGCAACCAGACTCCGGACGGCGGCACCACGGATGGAGGCACGCAGTCCACGGACACCGAGTTCGCGGCGGTGCGCTTCAACACGGACGGCACCGTGGACACCACCTTCGGCACCAACGGCATCGCCAAGGTGGACGTGGGCCCGGCTTCGGGGACCACGCGTGAGATCCTCTGGGACATGAAGGCCGACAGCTCGAACCGGCTCGTCCTGTTCGGCGGCAAGAAGGGCGACAACCGGACGGATCTGGACCGCGTCGTCGTGCGACTGACGGCGGATGGCGCGCTCGACACCACGTTCGCCACCAGCGGCGTGCAGACCCTCAACCTGGGCGGCCTGGGCGACAACGCGCGTGGCGGCCTCATCCAGTCGGACGGGAAGATCCTCGCCTCGGGCTACACCACCATGCCCACGGGCGTGGGCTCGCAGTCGTCCCAGCGGGTGGTGCTGCAGCGGCTGAACACGGATGGCTCGGCGGACAACACGTTCGGCTCGAAGGGCGTGCTGACCTCGATGCCGTTCCTGCCCGCCGACCCGGCCAACACGGAGTGGGGCGCGGCCGAGGCGTACGCCGTGGGCCGGCAGTCGACCGGCAACTACGTCACCGCGGGCTATGGCCGCCTGGGCGCCTCGGGCACCGTGGACATGCTCTCCTTCCGCTACACGAGCACGGGCGCGCTGGACACCACGTGGGGCAACAACGGCACCGTCCTGCTGAACGTGCAGAACCAGGACGATCGCGGCCGCAACCTGGTCGTGCTGCCGGATGATCGCGTGTTCGTGGTGGGCAGCGCCGTGGCTACCACGAACAACGTGGACGCCATGGTGGCGTTCCTCCAGGCGAACAACGGGGCGCTGGACACCTCCTTCACCCCGGACGGCTACAAGCTCTACTCCTTCGGCCGCCCGGATGACTCGTTCTTCGGGGCCGCGGTCTCCCCCGCCGGGGACCGGGTCGCCGCGGCGGGCTACCGCGCCGGTGGCAGCGAGAACGAGGACTCCACGCTGCTCCTGCTGCCCATCGGTGGCGGCGGCGGCGCCGAGTTCGCCCAGCCCGTGCCGACCTCCACGACGGCGAACGATCGCTTCTGGGCCGTCACCTTCGACGCGACGGGCAAGGCCTATGCCGCGGGCTTCGTCGCCGAGGGCACGGACACCCAGATGGTCGTGGCGCGCTTCAACTCGGACGGCACCCGGGACACGGCCTTCGGCCAGGGCGGCATCGCGAAGATCAACGTCGTCACTGCCGGTAATCTCGAGACTGCACGCGCAGTCGTCGTCCAGTCCAACGGCAAGGTGGTAGTGGCGGGCATCGTCGAGAAGCAGTAGTCCCCTGCCCGAAGTCGTAGCGAGCCCCTGAAGGAGAAGTGTCGATGCATGCACGGATGTGGGTGGTCGCGGCGGTCTTCCTCGTCGCCGCGACGAGGGCGAAGGCTCAGTCGTCCGAGCCTGGGATCGCCGTGCCGCCTGGCGAGGGAGCGTCCGCCCCGCCGGCTTCCCAGCCACCGGCTGCTCCTTCAGAGGCCAGTACTCCCCCGGCGCCCGAGCTTGAGGCGCCTCCGTCGCCGGCACCGGGAACCCCGCCGGGCGATGCACCGCTCGCACCCTCCCCCGAGGGAACGAGCCCCGCGTCCGACGAGGCCTCCGCTCCGACGGCGCCTGATCTGACGCCTCCGGTGGCGGGCCCCGCTCCCGAGGCTCCGCCGGAGTCCACCGAGCCGGCGCAGAAGAAGTTCGAGAGCGTGGTCGTCGGCACCTCGGAGGCGCGGACGAGCGGCTCGGTGCACGTCGTCAAGTCGAGCAAGCTGCAGCGCTTCGAGCTGGATGATCCGCAGGCCGTCTTCCAGTCCGTCCCTGGCGTCTACGCCCGAGGCGAGGATGGCTTCGGGCTCCGGCCGAACGTGGGCCTGCGCGGGGTGAACCCCGATCGCAGCAAGAAGGTGACGCTGCTGGAGGACGGGGTGCTCTTCGGTCCAGCGCCCTACTCCGCTCCGGCGGCCTACTTCTTCCCGCTGATCACCCGCATGCAGGCGGTGCGCATCCTCAAGGGGCCCGCGGCCATCCAGCATGGCCCGCAGACGGTGGGCGGCTCCGTGGAGCTCATCACCCGGGACATCCCCGCCGAGGAGGACTACGGGGTGGACCTGGCCGGAGGCGTGAACCTCTACGGCAAGTTCCACGGCCACTACGGCGCGAGCACCGAGCGCTCCGGGTTCGTGGTGGAGGGGGTGCACCTGCGCAACAACGGCTTCAAGGAGCTCGACGGAGGAGGCCACACGGGCTTCCGCCGCAACGAGTGGATGCTGAAGGCCCGCCACCTGCTGGATGGAACGGGCGAGTCCCGGCAGAGCCTGCAGCTCAAGCTGGGCTACTCCGACGAGGCCTCCAACGAGACATATCTGGGCCTGAGCGACGAGGACTTCCGCGCCAACCCCCTGCGCCGCTACGCCGCCAGCCGCCAGGATCGCATGGAGAACCAGCGCACCCAGGTGGTCCTCAGCCATCAGTTCGAGGCCGGCGGGCTGGCGGTGACGAGCACCGCGTACCGGCACGACTACCACCGCATCTGGCGGAAGGTGAACCACTTCCAGGGCACGGACATCGCCAGCGTGCTCGCGGATCCCACCAGCGCGCGCAAGGCCATCTACTACGCCGTGCTCACCGGGCAGATCGACAGCTCGACGCCCGAGGAGACGCTCTTCATCGGTCCCAATGATCGCCAGTTCGTCTCGCAGGGAATCCAGAGCGTGGCCCGGTGGAGCACCACCACGGGCCCCCTGAGCCACAACCTGGAGGCCGGCGTGCGCTATCACTTCGACAGCGTCGTTCGGCTCCACACGGAGGATGGCTTCCGGATGGTGGCCGGCGAGCTCGTCTCGGACGGCGCGCCCACGAGGACCACCGCGAACAACCGGGACGCGACGAACGCCCTGGCGCTCCACGTGGCGGACGCGGTGTCCTGGGGGCCGCTGGTGCTGACGCCCGGTGTCCGCATGGAGATCGTGCGCTCGCGGTCCCTGGATCGCCTCACCGGGGACCGTCAGAGCGGAGCGCTCGAGGTGGTGCTGCCGGGCCTGGGTGTCTATGGCGCGCTCACCCGCTCCCTGGGACTGTTCGCCGGAGCGTACCGGGGCTTCTCGCCTCCGGCGCCGGGCCAGCCGTCCGCGGTGCTGCCCGAGACGAGCATCAACTTCGAGTCCGGTGCCCGCTGGACGCGCAGCGGCGAGCGCTTCGAGGTGGTGGGCTTCCTCAACGCCTACGAGAACCTGACGGACGTCTGCACCTTCTCCAACGGGTGTCTGACCGACAACCTGGATCGCCAGGTGGACGCCGGCAGGGCCCGGATCATGGGCATCGAGGTCTTCGCGGAGAAGACGTTCCGGCCCGGCGGCGGAGTGACGTTCCCCACGTCGCTGGCCTACACGTTCACGCAGACCGAGCTGCTCGAGTCCTTCCGCTCCTCGGATCCGCAGTACGGCGTGGTGAACGCCGGTGACGAGATGCCGTACGTGCCGAAGCACCAGCTCTTCGCCTCGGCGGGCGTGGAGTCGGCGTTCGGAGGTGTCCACCTGAGCAGCACCTTCGTGGACTCCATGCGCGAGGAGGCGGGCCAGGGCGAGCCGGCGCCGGGGAAGAAGACGGATGTCCTGCTGACGTTCGATCTGAACGCGAGCTGGCACTTCGCGAAGGACGCGGATGTGTACTTCAGCGCGCGCAACCTGCTGGACAAGCAGGTCATCGTGGGACGCCTGCCCTATGGCGCTCGGCCGAACGCTCCCCGGACGATGCTGGTGGGCCTGAAATACTCGTTCTGAAGTCCGCGGTCTTCCTCGCGAATTAACCTCGAGACGGCTCCGGGGTTCTCTCCACAGAGACCGCCGGAGCCGCCGGGGTTCCGACGCTCGAAGTCACACCCGAGGAGACCCACTTCATGCGTATCAAGACCGCCGTGCTGTCCACTGCCCTCGCCTCGCTCCTGTTCGCCACCTCCACGCTCGCCGCCGAGAGCCCCGCGCCGCAGGGCAAGGAGTTCCGCTCGGGCGACTGCCACGGCGGCAGGGAAGAGAAGATGTTCCGCAAGATGGCGCGCATGGAGCACCGGCTGGACCGCGCCGTCGAGAAGGGCCGCCTCACCTCGGCCCAGGCGGAGCAGTTCAAGGCCGAGGCCCGCCAGCTGCGCGAGGAGTTCCAGAGCCAGCGCCAGGCCAACGGTGGCCAGCTCACCGACGCGCAGAAGCAGCAGTTCCATCAGCGCAAGCAGGAGCTGCGCGCGAAGGTGAAGGCGGCGCTGAAGGCCACCGCGCCCCAGGGCGTGTGAGGCTCGGGGCTCAGTCGAAGAGGCCCTGGAGGTAGAAGCGGCCGTCCTGCGCATCCCGAAAGACCCAGGCGGGGCCGAGCCCCTCGAAGTGGACGCGGTAGTAGTCCCGACTGAAGGGTGACTGCGCCCACCACTCCCCGCCCAGGCGCTCGGGGCCGGCCATGGCCACCACCCGGCGCCGCTTGCCCAGCAGCCACGCCGCGAGCAGCTCGCCGGACTCCGTCACCTCGGCATCCAGCGTGGCGGGCTGCTCCAGCAGCCGGGAGGGGCGCTCCTTCAGCGCCTCATCCACCGGCACCTCCACCTCTTCCTCCGGCAGCAGCTCTCCCGCCATGCCTCGCGTGGAGGCCGGAGGATGGAAGGCCCGAGCCACGTAGGCCTGCTCGGGGCGGTGGACGGCCTCCAGCGAGGCGGAGAACAGCGCCTCCTCGCCCAGCGTCGTGGCCAGCCGCGACAGCACCACCTCCAGCGCCGCATCTCCTTCTGGCGTGTCTCCGAGCGCGAGCTGCTGGCCGCGATCCTCGCTGTGCTCTTCCACGCGCACGGAGAGCGTCGCCACCGGGTTCTCCAGCCGCAGATCGGACAGCTGGTGGCGGGCCAGATCCAGCAGCAGCTTCGCGCGCGCCGTGGGCCGAGCCAGCGTGAGCGGCAGCTCCACCAGCCCGGAGGGATCCAGCTTCAGCACGAAGCTCAGCCGCACCGCCGCCCGGCGCCGTCCGGCCAGTCGCGCGCAGAGCCGATCCAGCACCGTCTTGAGGGCGAACTGCAGGGGCTCGAAGGACTCGGCGGGCCACTCCAGCGTCATCCGCTCCTCGAGCACTTCCTCCAGCACGGCAGCGACGAAGGGAGTGTCATCCCCTCCTCCGCAGAGCGTGTGCGCTTGCAGGCCCGCGGCGCCACCTCGAGCCGCCACCGCGCCCGCGGGCAACGCCGCCACCTCTCCCAGCGTGCTCAGCCCGAGCGCGGCGAAGGCCTCGCGCTCCCGGCCCTCCAGCGCGGTGAGCGGCAGGGGCGCCAGCGCGCGCGCACTGCCACCCTCGGGAACCACCAGCACGGGCCGGGTGCCAAGACGGGCCAGCACCCGGGCGGTGAACAGCTCCGAGGCCACCACGGCCTTGCCCCGGTAGCCATGGCCCGAGCAGACCTCCAGCGCTCGCAGGCACAGCCCCTCCTCGCCACCGAAGAGGTGCGCGGCGCTCGCGTCGAACCACATCCCGTCCGGCGCGGAGAGCTGGAAGCCGGGCGCGACGCACATCAGCGCTTCGCCCAGGGACATCAACGCGCGGGCCTCTTCCCCGGCCCGGTAGGGGAAGTGCTGGAGCGAGGGCTCCAGGGCCGTGGCGGCGGTCAGCGTCATCCCCGTCCGGACGCCGGCCTTCAGCGCGCTCGACGAGGCGAAGGCCACCCGTCGCTGGCCTCGAACCTCCTCCTCCAGCACGAAGGGCTTGCCCGCCAGCGAGGGCATCTCGATGACCCTGCGCTGCGCTGGGAAGCGCGAGAGGTGCAGATAGCCGAGCCGCATGAGCCCCTCCCGCCCCTCTCAGCGCGCCGCGGTGCCCGTTCCGAGCTTGGAACGGAAGGACGGCATCGGCGCATCACGCCCCGGACGCTGCCCCAGGATCCCACAGCCGTTGCGCTGCTCCCACGAGCGCCCCCGATGGAAGTCCGGCACGAGATCCTCACCGGTCGGCATCTCTCCGGCGAGCAGGAGAGCCTCCTCGCTCTCGGACTCCAGCGCGGGATAGAGGGACTGCCACGGCATCACGGCTCGTGTCCCCAGCCCACCCTGCCGGCTGCGCACGACTTCCACCGAGAGCCCCTCGGGCCCCATGGCCTCGGTCCGCATGCGCGTCACTCCGTCGGCGGGGGCGTTCGGCGAGGACAGCAGCAGCAGCAGGCTTCCGCCACGGAAGGCCGCATCCGCCAGCTTCTTGCCCTCGGCGAGCGAGAGCCGCACGCCGGAGGACCTGCCTCCCGCGAGGCCCTGCGTGAGATCCAGCACCACGCACGCGAACGCGCCGCTCCGGGCGAGCTGGACCGCGGTCCACGCGAGCTGGGAAGGCTCCTTGGGGCGTACGATGAGCAGCCGGGCCAGATCGACCCCCATGGCAGCGGCAGCCGGGGGATAAAGCTCCTTGGGACCATCCACCCAGGCGCACAGGCGATGCTCGCGGTGGGCCGAAGCCACGGCACGCAGCGCGAGGCTGGTGCGCCCGGAGGCCGCCTCGCCGCAGAGCTCCAGGGCCTGGCCCAGGGGGAAGCCGCCCGAGGGCAGCAGCGCATCCACTTCCGCGACCCCGGTGCGCAGCGTGGCCAGATAGCTCCGGGGCGCGGCCTGCAGCTGGCGGATCCGCTCGCGCAGCTGTTCGACCACTGCTCCCGATCGCTGTTCCGCCGTCGCGCTCATCACATCTTCTCCGGGCCGAGCAGATCTACACGCTCGTTCAGTATGCTCACGGATCTGACTGGCGGCACGAAGGACCCACTGCGGTGGACGAGTTCGAGCGGAGGAGGATCGCGCGATCCCTGCGTGATCACGAGCGAGCCCCCCACCAACCCAACCTCACAGGCCGGATCGCGCCGAGCAACGGCCCGGCGCCAGATCGATTGGACCCCGGATAACCGAGGCGGGACAAGCGCGCTGCCTGCGGAGCGCCGTGTTTCTTCCTCCTCCCTGTGCCAAGACGGGTATTCTCGCGGACACGACTGCTTCAAGGAGGGTGAGCCATCTCCGGGTTGATGATGTTTCTAGCCTGGGTGGCGTGCGTGGTGGTGGCGTCGACGCTCTACGTGGTGATCTACAACTTCATCGGCGCCTGGCCGACCCAGACGTGGCCGAAGCCGAAGCGCCTACGCTGCCCGGAATGCGGAGGCAAGTACCAGCCTGGCATCACCCACCTGTGGCAGTCGCCCTCGGAACTGGGCTCATCCCAGAAGCCTCCCCGACGAGGACCCTCGGCATGGCAGGTGACGTGTGCCGCCTGCGGACTCCACGTCATCTATGGGAGGTGGAGCAAGGTCCTGCGAACCTTGCGAGATCCTACTGCTGGAGGGTGACCGCGGATCGCGCATCCAGGAACGTGGGCCCGTGCTCCAGAACCGTGTCCCGGCGCCTACCCCGCGCAGAACACCTTCACCTCGATGCCCTGATCATCCTGCCTGCGCAGACAGTCCCCGAGGAAGAAGATGCGCGCCGGCCGCTCCTCGCCGGACGCGTCGTAGCGAAGGTCGCCCCCGGCGACGCTGCACGTCTGCACCGTGCCGTCCGCGCGAGTCACCCGCACCTGGGCCAGCCGCGGATCCGGCAGGTTCATCACCTCGATGCTCTGCGAGATGGCGGCCAGCGACGCGATGGTGATCAGCGTGTCGCGGTAGCTCGGCTTGCAGATGGAGTCCAGGTTCTCGCGATTGCTGTTGAAGCGCTCCGCCATGGCGCGGTGACGGAAGCCTGGCCCGTAGGAGGTCGGGCACTCCACGTTGCGCACGAAGATGCCCTGCGGCGTCGTGTCCTTCACCACTCCCACGCTCTTGTCGGTCAGCCCCACCGGGCCGATGGTGGCCCACAGCACCTCGCGAGCGCCCCCCTTGCTGTCCCGTAGCCCCTGGAAGAGCTGGAAGTAGTCATCCACCGAGTCGAGCTTCGCCGCCTCCTCCGAGCAGATGTCCCGGGAGGTGTCATCCGTGAGGGCCACCGGCGGTGGCCGCTGCCGGGAGCTGCAGTCCTCCTCGTCCGTGACGACCACCACCAGCAGCCGGGCCCCATCCCGCAGGAACCCCCCGTTGCCACCCTGCGCCAGGGGGGTGGTGGCCAGCGAGGAGGCTACCGCCAGCCGAACCGCCTCGAACGGCGCCTCCTGCCCGCTGCCGCTCGTCCCCTGCACCACCACCCGGCGGAACTTCTCCAGCAGCGCAGGGTCCGAGCCCTCGATGAAGCGCTCCGCGCTCGGCTCCCCGCTCGCAGTGGGAACGGGCCTCAGCCGCCCGGACTCTTCCGGGTACTCCCGATTGGTCTCCCGGTTATTGACGATGGCGCGCTGATAGACGGACGTCGTGATGACGCCCACCCGGAAGTCCTGCGCCACCCCGCCCCCCTGGCGCAGCTCGGCCAGGAAGGCGGGCAGCTCCGTGGCAATGCCCGCCTGCTCCTCCGCCATCGAGCCGGAGTTGTCGATGACGAAGAGGACGTCGGTCTTCTGGGCCGTGATCACCGGAGCATCCGCCTGGCACTTCCCAGGCACGGTGGACCCCGGCTCATCCACCGGAGAACTGCACGCCGCTACCCACCCCAGGGCAGCGGCCAAGAACATGGAACGAGCAGGCTTTCGGGCCCTCATCGGGGTTCCCTCCAGATCAGCGCGAGCGACGCGCATGGACGCGCCGCATCAGATTAGAAGAAGCAGGTGTCCAGCATGCCCCACCCGCCACCGCCCCGCGATAATCGTCCGGCAGGTGAACTCCCATCTGGAAAAATGCACGTTGCGTTTGCCATGGGCGTTTTGGTTGCTACGTTGGGTCAACTGGCACAGAAGAACAGTGTGTAATCAACAGCCCGACACCCAGCCGGGCGCTTAGAGGGTCGAAACCACATGTCTGACGAGAAGAAGAAAGGCTCCGCCGCCAGCGCCATGCCGACGGCCATGGCTCCTCCGGGCCTTATCAACAAGGAGGACATCCCGCAGGTGCTGCCCATCCTGCCGCTGCGGAACTCCGTGTTCTTCCCGGGCGGCGTGCTCCCTCTGGCGGTCGGCCGCCAGAAGACCATCGCCCTCATCAAGGATGCGGTCCGCGACGACCAGGTCATCGGCGTCGTCACCCAGCGCCGGGCCGAGGAAGAGGACCCGGGCTCCACGGACCTGTACACCATGGGGACCGTGGCCCGCATCGTGAAGCTCCTGAAGATGGGCGAGGACAACTACTCGCTCGTCGTCCAGGGTCTGGCCCGCTTCCGCGTGCTGGAGCTGGTCCAGGAGGCCCCCTACCTCAAGGCCCGCGTGGACGCCGTCGAGGACAAGACCTCCGCGGAGAACGTCGAGGTCGAGGCGCTCGGCATCAACCTGAAGAAGCTCGCCCGTGAGGTGATCGAGCTCATGCCGGAGCTGCCCGCGGCGGCCACCGAGCTGGTCGAGTCCATCACCCACCCGGGTCACCTGGCCGACCTCATCGCCGCCAACGTGGACGTGCCCATCGAGGAGAAGCAGGCCGTCCTCGAGACGGTGGACCTCAAGGCGCGCATGAAGCTCGTGCTCGAGCTGCTCAACCGCAAGCGCGAGATCCTCAAGCTCTCCAACAAGATCGACTCCGCCGTGAAGGGCGAGATGTCGAAGACCCAGCGCGAGTACTACCTGCGCCAGCAGCTCAAGGCGATCAAGGAAGAGCTCGGCGAGATGGGCGAGGAGGAGGAGGAGCTCGACGAGCTGCAGGAGCGCCTGAAGAAGGCCGGCCTGCCGCCCGACGTGGAGAAGGTCGCCCAGAAGGAGCTCAACCGCCTCAAGACGATCCCGGCGGCCTCCAGCGAGTACACCGTCGCGCGCACCTACCTCGACTGGATCGCGGATCTGCCGTGGGCCAAGCTGTCCGAGGACAACCTGGACATCGAGAACGCTCGCCAGGTCCTCGACAAGGACCACTACGGCATCAAGAAGGTGAAGAAGCGCATCCTCGAGTACCTGGCCGTGCGCAAGCTGAAGAACGACATGCGTGGCCCCATCCTCTGCCTGGTGGGCCCGCCGGGTGTCGGTAAGACGTCGCTCGGCCAGAGCGTGGCCAAGGCCACCGGCCGCAAGTTCGTCCGCCTGTCGCTGGGCGGCGTGCGCGACGAGGCCGAGATCCGTGGCCACCGCCGCACCTACGTCGGCGCCCTGCCCGGCCGCTTCATCCAGAGCATGAAGAAGGCCGGCACCAAGAACCCGGTCATGATGCTCGACGAGATCGACAAGCTGGGTGCGGACTTCAGGGGCGACCCGAGCGCGGCGCTCCTCGAGGTGCTGGACCCCGAGCAGAACAACACGTTCAGCGACCACTACCTGGACGTGCCGTTCGATCTGTCCAAGGTGATGTTCATCGCCACGGCGAACCAGCTGGATCCCATCCCTGGGCCGCTCCGTGACCGTATGGAGATCATCGAGCTGTCCGGCTACACCTTCGAGGAGAAGCAGAGCATCGCTCGCATCCACCTGGTGCCCAAGCAGCTCAAGGAGCACGGCCTGAGCGGCGACCACATCGAGGTCACCGACGAGGCGCTGCTGACGCTGACCACCTCGTACACCCGCGAGGCCGGCGTGCGTAACCTCGAGCGCCGCATCGCGGACATCTGCCGCGCGGTGGCGGTGGAGGTGGCCGGCGGGAAGACCGAGAAGCAGGTCATCAACGGCGAGCGCGTCAAGGAGATCCTCGGGCCCGAGACGTTCTACTCCGAGGTGGCCGAGCGCACCGAGGTTCCGGGCGTGGCCACGGGTCTGGCGTGGACGGCGGCCGGCGGCGATCTGCTCTTCATCGAGGCGACGAAGATGGCGGGCAAGGGCGGCATGACGCTCACCGGCCAGCTCGGCGACGTGATGAAGGAGAGCGCCACGGCGGCCCTCAGCTACCTGCGCAGCAAGGCGGAGGCGCTGGGCATCAACCCGAACTTCCTCGAGAAGACGGACCTGCACCTGCACTTCCCCGCGGGCTCCATCCCGAAGGACGGCCCCTCGGCCGGCGTCACCATCCTCACCGCGCTCACCAGCCTGCTGACGGGCATCCGGGTGCGCAGCGACACGGCGATGACGGGCGAGGCCACCCTCCGCGGCCTGGTGCTGCCGGTGGGCGGCATCAAGGAGAAGGTGCTCGCGGCTCACCGCGCCGGCATCAAGCGCGTCATCCTGCCCGAGCGCTGCCGCAAGGATCTGGTGGACGTGCCGGATCAGGCGAAGAAGGAGCTGGAGTTCATCTTCGCCACCAAGATGGACGAGGTGCTGATGGCGGCGCTGGAGAGCACGCCCTTCAAGACGCCGGCGGGCCCGCCCGCCGGTGGCGAGCAGCCGCAGACGCCGCTGCCGGGGGCCAGCACGGACGCCTCTCCGGAGATCCGGGCCGAGGCCGTGGGGGCCCGGAACTAACGTTCCGCCCTCGCAGTCCGTAGTCCCATGAGACGGGCGGGTTCCTTCCGAGGAGCCCGCCCGTTTTCTTTTGGGTCCGGGGGATGTAGTCGGGCCGGCTCAGAGCCCCGCGGTGGAGGAGCTCACCCCGAGAGACTCCCGCGCCAGCGCATCGGACAGGAGGGTGTCGAGCCGGAAGGCGAGCCGCGCCTCCTGCACCACCTCGCGCATGGCTTCGGCGGAGAGCGGGAGGCTGTCCAGGCTCCGATTCGCCCGGAGGCGCAGGGCCTCCAGCGACTCGGCCGTCGTCGCCTGGTAGAAGGCCGTCCCATCCCCTTCGCTCAAGTCGAAGGCCCGCGCCACCTGCTCGCCCAGGAGCGGGCCGGAGAGGATGTCCCGGGTGTAGCGCACGTAGGCATGCGCCACGAGCAGGTGCGGAGACACCAGGGCGATCTGGCGGATCCGCTCCACGTGAAGGCTCGAGAGGTGCTCGGGCCGAGGGGCCTCGATCCAGGACGGCCCCAGGAAGCAGCGCAGATCGGCCTCGAGGGACTGGGAGCGCCAGAGCTCCGGCAGGAGGAACCCGCCCACCACGGGGTGGGAGCAGAGGGCCTCCAGCGACACCTCCAGCGCCCCGTACACCTCCAGGAGACACTGGAGATAGGTGACGTAGTGGCGCCCGCGCACGAGCTGCCCGTACACGCTGGTGCCCCACGTCCCCCGGAAGAGGCTGCGCAGGAACGGGGTCTGCTCCGTCTCACGGCGCGTGGCCGCGGTCCCCTCCTCCAGGCGCACCGACAGCGGGATCCGATCCCGGGGCGACGCGAGGCTCACGACTGCGGCAGCGGGCATGATGACCTCTCCATTCAATCGATAACGATTCTCAAAATCAAATTCATGGTGCCTGGAGACTGCCCGAAACGTCAAGGCCTTTGGTGGGTGCCTGTCATCGGGTGAGAGAATGCGGGAACGCCGCGAGTCCCCCGGGCGTCGGAATGGCCATGTCGAGAGTCCTCACGCTGCTGCTGGGCCCCCTCGTGCTGCTGGGAAGTGTCCAGGCGGCCCGAGCGCAGGTCCCCTCGGTGCCCCACCCAGCGGGCGTGCTCTCCTGGCCCGCGCCGGGTGCTCCGCTGAAGGTGCAGCCGCTTCAGGCGCCCAAGGACTTCCGCAAGAAGCGCATCTACCTGGACGCGGGCCATGGCTACCGCGGCAACCGGGGCAACTCGTCCGTCACGTGCGAGGACGAGGCGGACTTCACGCTGCGCGTCGCCGAGGAGCTGGCGCGGCGGCTGGAGGCCACGGGGCGCTTCCGGGTGCGCCTCAGCCACAAGGCGGGGCAGGACGTGGCCTATCGCGCCCGCATCGCCGACGCGGAGGCCTGGAAGGCGGATGCGTTCGTGAGCCTCCACTCGGATGCGCGTGGCATGGCCACCTGGTGGGAGGGGGCTCCGGGCAGGCAGTGCCTGCGCCAGGACGCGACGCCCGGCTTCAGCGTGCTCTGGGCCGATGACACCTCCGAGCCCATGAAGGTTCGCCGCGTGACGCTGGCCCGGGCGCTGGCCCGGAACATGGCCCAGGCGGGCTTCCTGCCCTACGACGGCGTGGACTACGTCAACCTGTACGCCGGAGACCCCGAGCACCCGGGCGTCTTCGTGGACCGGCACGAGCAGGGTCAGCGCATCATGATGCTGCGCCGTCCGAAGGTCCCCTCGGTCATCATCGAGACGCACCACGCGCTCGACTTCGAGGAGGCCGCCCGCTGGAAGGAGGCCCGGACCCTGGAGTCCTTCTCCGCGGCGGTGGCGCAGGGCCTGGTGGACGCGCTCGCTGCTCCCACCTCCCCTGCCCCTCCCGTGGCGACGACCGGAGTCGCCGCGCAGAAGTAAGACGCACCTCCGCTCGCGCGCGCCTCACTTCTCCTTGGCGAGCTCATCCACCTGCTTCTGGAGCTCATCCGCCTCCTGGAAGAACTCGTCCATCGAGGAGGCCGGAACCAGCCGGAAGGAGGCCGGCAGCATCGAGCGCGGGAACTGCAGCGCCGTGCTGAACTCCTCGTTGCCCAGCAGCTCCTGCGCCTGGACCAACGTGCCGAAGCCCAGGACGATCGCGGTGACCATCGCGCCCAGCCGCCTCGACTCCCAGCGCGTCACGTAGCGCAGGTGCCAGAACAAGCCCCAGCCGACCAGCATCAGGTAGAGGCTCAGCCCGAGCAGCGGGTGCGTCGAGTCCCACGCCAGGGTGAAGCTCAGGATCATCAAGAAGCCCGGGATGCCGATGAACCCCAGCAGCACCAGGCTGCCGATGGCCCCGTGGGCGCGGAAGTGGAACTGCCGGCGCGCGATCCGGCTCGCGATGGACCAGCCACCGGCCCAGGCCAGCGTGAGCGCCGTCGGCAGCAGCATGGAGAACAGCAGCTCGCCCCAGTCCGGCTTGTCGTAGCTCGTCAGGTAGCTGGCCAGGAGCGAGGCCAGCATCGCCGCTCCCAGCGCGGCCAGGAAGGTCCGCGGACGCTCGAAGAGGCGCTGCCGGGGCCCCACGGGCGCCTCGGCCTCCAGCGCCTCCGGCACCGCGTAGCCACGCCCCCGGAAGCGCAGCACCGTGTCGCCCACCATCACCCGCGCGTCCTGTACGAGCACCATCTCGGCCAGCCGCGCCCACGGCTCCAGCCGGAAGGTGCCGTTGCGGCTGCCCAGATCGCGCACCACCAGCCCGCCCTCCTCGGTGCGCTCGATGCGCAGGTGCACCGGGGAGACCTTGGGATCGTCCAGGATGACGTCGTTGGAGTAGCCGCGCCCCACCGTGACGGGGAAGCGCTCCAGCCGGTGGCGTGCGTGGACTCCGTCCCCCTCCAGCACCTCCAGGAAGATCACTTCGTCCACGACAGCGCCTCCAGATAGTGGCGGGCCAGCTTCTGGGCGTTCTCCCGCGAGAACCCCGCCAGGGTGAGGCTGGTGTCCACCCCCTGGTTGTTCGTGGGCAGCGCGGCGGCGCGGAGCACCAGATCGTACAGCCCCGGGAACCGCTTGTAGGCGCGCAGGCACAGCGCGGCACGCAGCGTCAGCCCTCCCGTGCTCACGAACTCCGAGTGGCACCGGAAGTTCGTCACGTCCTCGCGGGTGGCCTCCACCACCGACGGATCCGACGCGAAGAAGGCGCTGTAGAGCGCCGAGAAGCGCAGCGCCCCCAGCTTCGTGGAGGACAGGTGCTGGTGGCTGTAGGCCACCGCCCCGGTGCGGTGCTCCGAGGACAGGAACACGTCCTCCTCGGAGGAGCACTGGTAGTTGGTCACCGTGTACTGCGCCTCCGGATCATGCGGCGTGTCGCCCCAGCACTTGAGGAACGGGAGCCACCGGCCGGGCACCCGGTAGGGCCCCAGGGACTGCTGCGGCAGGGGCGTGGCCAGCATGCGCTCGGTGGTGCGCTGCTGGTGATCGAGCAGCTGCGTGCGCACCGAGGCCAGCAGCGCGGCGGGCTCGGAGTCCTCCGGCTTCGCCGCGAGCGCGCGCATCAGCAGCGCCCGGGCGTGCTCCACCGGCACGAGGAAGCCCACCTGGTTGCCCATGGTGGCCACGTTGACGCCCACCACGCGGCCCTCGCCGGTGAGCGTGGGGCCGCCGCTCATGCCCGGGTTGATCGCGCCGCTGAAGTGGACCCGATCGTACAGCGCGTCCTGGATGAGCCCGTTGTAGGTGCCCTCGACGATGGTGGTACCCAGATCGCGCGGGTTGCCCATGGCGAACAGGCGCGTGCCCTGCGGCGGCGGCTTCTCCAGCAGCTGGAAGAAGTCCGCCACCGGCTGCTCCATCCGGATGACGGCCAGATCGTCCACCACGTCCACGTCGAGCAGCTTCACCGGCACCGGCTCCTGCCCGTCGCGCATCAGCTCGGCGGTGTAGTCCTCCGGGTGGACCACCAGATCCGACACGACGTGGTAGTTGGTGATCGCATGCCCGTCCGCCGTCACGAAGAAGGCCGAGCCAATCGAGGACTTGGTCCCCGAGCGGCGCTCGATGATGCGCACCTGGGCCACCCGGCGCTTGATGCGCTCGAACAGCTCGTGGGTGGCGGGCGGCAGCGTGGCCACGGGGAGCTGCGGCACGGCCGCCGGCTCATCCGAGCCTGGAGGGAGCGGCTCCTCCGGGCCCGGAGCGGGCGCGGGAGGCTGCGCGGGCACCGGAGCCTGGGTGAGGAGGGTGAGGACGAGAAGAGCAACCATGAGAGCCACACACTAATCGTGATCCGGGTCTTCTCCTGAGCTTGAATGCGCCCCCTGACTGGAGGATGCCACCCATGAACCTGCTCCTGCCCTCTCTCGGTCTCTGTGCCCTCCTCGTCGCCCTGCCCGCCCAGGCGGCCCCCGAGGATCCCCTGGCGAAGGGCACGGAGAATCACGAGGCCCAGGTCCTCGGCTGGTCCGCGGACGGCAAGCGCTTCGTCGTGCGCCTCTACCAGCTCGACCCCTTCACTCCGCGTCCGGCCCTCGGTGAGAAACCGCTCTGCCCGGGCTACGTGAGCCACGAGGGCAACGCCTTCCAGGGCGGGCTCGTCTGGCTCGTGTACGAGCGGAGCCGCCTGATCTCCGCCCTGCCCATCCTCGACGTGAAGACGTGCACCCCGGAGCAGGAGGCCCAGAAGCGCACCGAGGCCGCGAAGAAGAAGCTGGGCTCGCTGGGCATCCAGCTGGACGCCCCGGGCCGGGAGATCCTCGCCCACGTCAACACCTCCAGCATCGACGTGAGCCAGGGCGCCCAGGCGCCCTACACGCTCGAGTACGAGGAGCGTGCCACCCCTCAGGCCTCGAAGGCCCCGTCCGAGATGCAGCGGGGCGCCCTGGAGCAGCAACTGTACGTCCGCAAGGGCGAGGCTCGGCAGAGGGTGCTCGGCCGCAAGTCCTCCTTCGAGTACTCGACGGCCATGGCCGGGTACCTGAGGACGGGCCTGGACCGGGTGTGGCTGTCGCCCTCGGGTTCAACCGTCGTCGTGCTGGCCTACGAGCGCGTGGGCAACATGAGCGGGGGCCGCAAGTCGCTGCGGCTGCTCGGCGTGCTGGGCTGGTCCGGCGCCGCGCTCAAGCCACTCTGAGGCCTCACCTCAGCCGATGGAGATCGAACATGTCGCTGCCGAACTATGAGACGGTGGATGGCTCGACGCCGGAGATCACCCCGCTGGGCGCGGAGCACGGGCGGCGGCTGCCGCTGTCCGCCTTCACCCTGCTGGCCGGGGGAGACGCCTTCGAGTCCCGCGGCGGCAAGCCTCCTGCGGACGGCCCCGCCCGCGCTCGCGCGTACCTCAAGGCCAAGGTGACGCTGGTGCCCCATGGCGCGCCAGCCGAGCAGCTCCAGCGCGTGGAGGCGGACATCGTCCGGCAGCTCTCCGGGAACCTCCAGCTCATCGGGCGCATGGAGGCCTCCCGACCGGTGACGATCGATCTCATCCCTGCCGGTCAGCCCATGGCGAAGTACGGCTACCCGCGCTCCGTCTCGCCGCTGGCGGCGGGCCTGTTCTGGGATCACCCGGACTGGGAGCGGGCACGCATCGCGCTGCGCCAGGACAAGCTGGGCTCCGAGCCGCACCTGGTCTTCCACGAGATGGCGCACGCCATCCAGGGCCTGGCCTTCACCCAGGAGGAGAACGATCTCGTCTACCGCGTCATGCTGCGCACCTACCGCCAGCGCGCCATGGTGGACGAGGTGTTCGCGCTCTACAGCGAGCGCGAGTTCGTCCCCAACGTCACCTCGCACGATCTGCGCGCCCCCGGCGTCTACGGCATGGCGCGCCAGCGCTGGAACGAGGAGCACCTCTTCACCCGCTTCGTGCGCAACCTCTACTTCCCCTACAAGCCGCTGGCCGGCCCCGGCACCGGCGGCATGGGCTCCTCCTTCGAGGGCTGATCCCACCGTCCGGAACCGGGCGGAGCGCACGGCGGCCGCCCGCCCGGCGCCCCTTGACAGTGTATCCGCTATAGCGGATATATAGATCATCCGCTTTCACGGACGACTGTCCGGTAACAAAGAGGGATGTTCCATGAGCGCTGCCGTGATCGACCTGCAGGACTTCCGCAAGAAGCGAGAGGCCGAGCAGTGTCAGATGGCGGCACGTCCCGCACCGGTCCGGCCTTGGCTGCCGGTATGGGTGTGGGTAATGGTCTGGCCCGCATGAAGTCCGTACGGGAGAACTCCGGGCGTAAGGGTCGAGGGGCTGCTCAGCGCCGAAAGGAGGCGGAGCCCGTCCCGAAGGCCGTGGCGCCCGTGCCTCCCCCTGAGAGCGAGCCACCAGACGATCCATCCCCCGCTGCCTCTCCTCCCAAGGGAGAAGAGGCATGGACGTACGAGGTGGCGCACCCGGATGCCGATCAGGATCTCGCCCCCATCGTGGGGCGGAACCTGCGGCGGCTGCGCGTGCAGCGCGGGCTGTCGCTCGAGCGGATGTCCAAGGCCTCGGGCGTGAGCCGGGCCATGCTGGGGCAGATCGAGCTGGGGCAGAGCGCGCCCACCATCAACGTGCTGTGGAAGATCGCCCGAGCGCTGGATCTGCCGTTCTCGGCGCTGATCAGCACCACGGGCGGCGCCGGGACACGGCTGATGCGCGCCTCGCAGGCCAAGCGGCTGACGTCGCACGACGGGAGCTTCGCGTCGCGAGCGCTCTTCCCGTTCGACGAGCCACGGCGGGTGGAGTTCTACGAGCTGCACCTCAAGGGCCACAGCGAGGAGAAGGCCGAGCCTCACCCGCCGGGCACGCTGGAGAACCTCATCGTCACGCGGGGCACCATCGAGATGGAGGTGGGCACCGAGCGCCACCTGCTGGCCACCGGTGACGCCATCCTCTTCGAGGCCGACAAGCCCCACGTCTACCGCAACGTGGGGCCCGAGGACGTCACCATGTACCTGGTGATGACGTACGCCGAAGAGGTGGGCTGAGCCGGCGTTACTTCGCCATGCCCATCATCATGGGCATGCCGTTGCACATCATCATCACCGGCGCGCCCATGGCCATCATGGAGTTCATGGCGTCGCAGCACTCCTTCATCATCGCCATGTCCTGGCCGTCCATCGGCATCATCTTGCACATCATGCCGTCCTTGCCCATCTCGCACGTCATGCGGGCCATCATCGGCGCCATCTGACGCATCATCATGGGCATCATCATCGGCATGCCCATGCCCATGGGCATCATCATGGGGTTCATGCCCATGCCCATGTTCATCATCGGGTTCATGGGCATCATGCCGCCCATCATCATGGGGTTCATGCCCATGCCCATGTTCATCATCGGGTTCATGCCCATCATCGGCATGCCCATGTTCATCATCGGGTTCATGCCCATCATCGGCATCTGCTGCTGGGGCATGTTCATGGGCATGGCGTTCGCGGTCATCATGGCTCGGCTCGGCTCCTCCCGGTCTCCCGGGACGTGAAGGAACGCCGTGGGGATAGGACATCCCCCACCGGGCCGCGACTGCCCGGCGAGGCAACCCCGCGCTTTCCTCCGAAGCAACGGAGAGGTGGACCAGGGCAGCGGAGGTGTTGCCGGCTCGCGCGGATGGCCATCTGCTGGCGCGGACAAGGACGTCACCGGCTGGACGGATGCCTGCTGTCAGGGAGCACACACGGCAGGCACCCGCCGCGCCGCGGGCTCAGTCCTCCGCGTCGGCTTCCTGGCCCTTGTGGGCCTGCTCCAGCAGGGCCCACAGGAGCTTCACGCCCAGGGCGGGCTGCTGCCGGGAGAGCTTCACGAGCGAGGCCCGGCTGAAGCGCAGCGCCTCGCCCTCGGAGACGGCCCGACAGGACAGGGGCGCGGGGACGGTGCTCACCAGCGCGCGATCTCCGAAGAAGGTGGACGGGCCCTGCTCGATGCTGCTGCCGTCCTTGGTGACCTCGACGCGGCCGGTGACGACCACCCAGAATGCGTCGAGGGGATCTCCCTGCTTGAGCAGCTGCTCCCCGTCCTGGAAGGGGTGCCGCTCACCGGCCTGGAACAGCTGCTTGAGCTCCGTGCCGTTCAGCTGCCCGAACAGGGAGGAGGCCTTCAGCGCCTCCATGCCCTCCATCATGTAGAGCGGATTGACCGCCAGTTCCGTGCGCTCGTTGTCGTTGCTCTGTCCCACATGCCCCTCCCGGCTTGCGTCGTGCCCCAGACGCTAGAGGCAAAGCCTCGGGAGGGGCAACGGCTGGCGCCATCCCGCGCAGACTTTTCGTGGGCCTCGGCGGAAGCGCAAATCGTTCGGCCCCAGGCCCGCGCCGAACCCGCGCCCAGCCGGGCACAGTGCTTGCTCCGAGGCTGGGAATGTCTTCCCCAGAGCCTGTCTCGGCTGAGTCCCCCGCGACCCCTGAAGAAGCACCGCGGGACACCACGCCCGTGGAGCCCGGCGGTGATGATGCCCTGTGCTTCGCCGCGGGCATGACGGGAACCCCCTTCGGAGCGGGCGTCATCCACGCCTATCTCACCGCCGACAGGCCTCCTCCCCAGGCCGTCGCGGGCATCTCCACCGGAGCGCTGACCGCCGCCGTCATGTGGCTGAGCTACCGCGAGACGCAGGCGCACGCGCGCTTCGCCAGGGGCGAGCCTCGGCGCTGGTCCCGTCTGAGGCAGTACGTGACGCTGCTCAGCGAGGACCCCTACCGCGTCCTCTGGAACGCCCTGCCGAACCAGTCCGACTTCTTCATCGATCTGCCTCCCCTGGAGGATCGCACGGTGCCGAAGCGGCTGCGGCAGGACGAGCGCCGGGCCGCGCGAAGCCGCCACCACCATGTGCTGCTCGGCCGCTGGCTGGCGGGGCTGCCGCTGCGCGGGGATCACCTGGCGGACCTGATGGAGGGCTACGTCCACCTGAAGGAGCAGAAGGCGCCGTCACGGCTCGCGCAGCTCCGCTGGTCGCTGCGCTGCATCCGGGACGTGCTGCCCGTCCTCTTCTACGCGGCCTTCCACCCCATGCGCTTCCCGGCGGACGCGACGCTGTGGACCTCCTCGGCGGAGGCCTCAGGCCCCCCACCCTCCCCGGCCGACGCGAGCCCACCCGCTCCCCGCCGGCCGCCCCTCATCGGCTGGCTGCCCTATCTGGCGATCTCGCTCGTGGTGGCGCTGATCGCCGCGGGGCTGTTCGGCGTGGCCTCGGGGGTGCTCCTGGGCGTGGCGGCGGGGGCCTTCCACCAGCCCTGGGCCTCGCCCGGACTCGCGGGCGGGCTGCTCATCGGGGGCACGTCCCTGCTGGGGATCCTGCTCCTGGGCTCCACCCTGCTGCTGCGCGGGCTCGCCTTCGGCCCCTCCTCGAAGGAGGAGTCCGGGCCCAGCCCCTTCCTCAACTCCTTCCTCGAGGGCTCCAACCTCACCCGGAGCCTGCTCGACGACTTCCACCTGCGCCTGGCGCTGCACCGCCTCTTCACCGAGCCGGAGCGGGAGGACGAGGTGCCGGACGTGCAGCTCACGCACGCCCCGCGGCCGCTGCTCGTGGCGGCGCCGCTCCAGACGCTGAAGCGCAGCGCCACCTCCCGCTCGCTGGTCGCCCAGCAGCTCTGGGCGACGCAGGGCCCCATCGTCGATGCCTTGCGCGCGGCGCTCGCCAGCCCGCCGCTCTTCGCGCCGGTTCGCCTCGAGTCCGATGATCTCAAGGCGCACTGGCTGGACAAGGGCGCCACCCCGGACAACGGCGGCCCGCTCGATCTGGTGGATGGCTCGGTGATCCGGCAGAACCCGCTGCCGGCGCTGCTCAAGTTCATCCAGCGCAACCCGGAGACGCGCTCCCCCCTCTCGACGAGCAGCGAGCGGCCCGGCATCCATGTCGTCTACTCCGTCCCGATCGAGTCGGCGGACGGCACCAACGCGAGGCCCGTCGACGATCAGACGGACAACATCGTGGACGTGGGGCTCCTCAGCCTGCGCCTCGCGCAGCGGCTGGACACGCGCCTGGAGGTGGGGCTCACCAACTTCATCAGCAACCTGGAGACGCTCATCCCGCCCTCGAGCGAGCCCTCGCGCGGGACCGTCCCGGTGTTCGTGGACGAGATCGCCCCGGCGCCCCAGCACATCACCTTCGAGAATCCCCTGAGCCCGAGCAAGCCGGAGGTCCTCCAGGCCATCGCGGGGGGATGCCAGCGCACCCTGGAGACGCTCTACTCGCGGGAGCTCCGCGAGCAGGTGGGCGCCGCCTCCGCCATCCCCTGCAATGCCTTCCTCGGCACGCTGAAGACCCGGCGCGACCTGGGCAGCGTGGATCCGGCGGCCCCGGGCCTCCCGGAGGTCTGCGGGCGCTGCACGCGGATGCTGCGGCCACGCGATCGCACGGAGCCGCTCGGCATCCCGGAGCCGGTGACACCGAGCGTGGCGGCTGCCGCCCCGAGCCCCCAGCCTCCCGCTCCTCCCGCGGCGCTCGTCCCCGCGGCCGAGTCCTCGGGCGAGTGGAAGCCCCGGATCGTCTTCGTGGCCAGCGGCGGCGTGTTCCGGGGGGCCTTCCACATCGGCATGGCGGCGGCGCTCACGGAGGTGCGCATCAAGCCCGACATCATCGTCGGGGCGTCGGTGGGCTCGCTCATCGGCGCCGCGCTGGCCAAGATGTTCTACAACCAGCACAAGGGCGATGACGCCGCCGTCACCCGGCTTCTGGGGGACATGGTGGGCCTGTTCCTGCGCGTGGACGAGCGCGTGGCGCTCACCCAGCCGCTGCTGTCCACGGTGCGCGAGGTGAAGAGCCGCCTGGCGCGGGTGAAGCTGTCGCCCGCCCGGATCACCCACCTGGTGCGGCAGGGCATCCGCTCGGACCTGGGGTACACCATCCTCGGGGCTCCGCCGCAGCTCATCGAGGCCATCTCCAACGTCTTCCTGCTGCCGCACCAGGACACGCGGGACATCGCCGCGGAGTTCCTGGCCGGGCACGTCACGGAGTCGGTGGACCTGCTGGCGCGCAAGGTGCGCAAGGAGACGCTCGTTCGCCTGGGCATCTCCCACGCGGTGATGGGCGCGTCGCTGCTGGAGCGAGCGGTGCGTGACATCCTCTCCGGGCAGGGCTGGCCCATCGCCCTGGATCAGCGCCAGCCCTTCCTCGAGGCGGGCATCGAGTTCTACTGCACGGCCACGGACCTCAGCACCTACGAGTCCCTCATCCTGGGGACCGAGCAGAAGTACGCGGGCCGGCCCTATGACTTCGTGGAGGCGTGCCTGGCCTCGAGCGCCTTCCCGAGCGTCTTCGCGCCGCGCCGGGAGAGCGATGTCTTCCCGGGCTCGGGACGGCGCGAGGTGCGGCTGGCGGATGGCGGGCTGTTCGACAACCTGCCCTTCTCCCACGGCATCAACGTCCTGGAGCGGAAGCAGCGCGCCTGGCGCCAGGCGCACCCCGAGACGACTCCCCTGGCGTTCCTCGAGAAGCGCTCGAAGGCCCGGCACCTCTTCCTGGTGGGGGCTCTCAACGTCAACCCCGAGGCCAGCTCCTTCCCTGAGCATGGCAAGGACCACCTGCTGGCCACCTCGAGCCGCGCCGGCTCGCTCAAGGACAACGTGAAGATCCGCGCCTTCGAGGGCGCGAGCCTGCGCGTGCGTGGGCAGGTGGGGCGGCTGCTGAAGGCTCCACCCCGCGAGCTCTCGGCGGGCCAGCAGGACTTCATCGACGAGATCGTGGATCCGCTCGTGCTGCCGGTGTTCCCGGCGAGTCACGCGCACCTGAACGGCACCTTCGCGTTCTCCCGCTCGATGGGCCTGGAAGGGGATCGCGTCAGGCGCTCCATCGCCGATGGCTGCTTCCAGACGCTGCGGCAGGTCGCCAGTCCCCAGAATGTCCTCGATGACGGGACCCAGGCCAACCTGGCGGATCTCCAGCGCACCGGGCGCATCCCCGAGATCGTCCGCAAGCCCCAGCCGCGCCCGGCCGGAGCGGAGTCCGCCTCGCTCTGTCCCTTCTTCAAGAAGGGACACGAGGACATCGTCTGTCCGTTCGCCCGGAAGGCGGCGGGCACGGACCTGTCCCAGGTGATGGGGATCTGCAGGAAGGACCCGCAGCACCGGGCGGCGCTCGGCTGAGGCCGCGTCGCGTCGCGAGCCTCGCACCGAGCGCCCATGGGAAGGGCCCGCGAGTGCTCATCCCACGGCACGCAGGATCGGGAGGATCCGGCGGAGGCCCCGGCTCGCGCTGCGCAGCCCCGGTGTTCGGTGCCGCGCCCGGAGCACCGTGCCGAGCACCAGCAGTCCGACGGCCGCGACGATCTGCCCGCCAAGAATGATGCGGTTCACGTCGATGGCGGGCCTCCACTCGACATCGCCCTGCCGGATGACGAAGGCGCCCACGGGCCGGGCCGACAGGCCGAACCCGCTGCCTGCTCCACTCCCCTGCTCCGAGGGCCCCTTGCCCTCGCCTCCTCCCGCGCCCCCGCTCACCCGGGCAGCCGGGATGATGATGGCATCGCCCTGCAGGACGGGCTCACCAAACACGCGCCTGGGGTTGATCTCTCCGCGGGTCTTGTCGAGCAGCTCGCTCACATCCATGGCGTCCTCCCCTCGTGGGATTCACTGCCGCACAGGTATGCACGCGCGCGGCTCCAGGGAGGAAGGAGGGAGCCAGGCACTTCCTCCGATGGATGCGCGCTCCGACAGGCGAGCAGCGAGCCCGGAGGGCTCCTGGGGTTTTCCCCTGGTGCTCCCAGGGTTCCCCTTTGGCCAGGATGCGGCAGGCGAGCGGGTGCAGGCTCCTCGTCGGGTGCTATCAGCGGGCTGGGGAGAAGAGATTCACCCCAGCCACTCGTTCCGAACAGGGAGGCCTCACCATGCCTCATGTCCCTCCCGACATCCCTGGACAGCTCGCGTCGAAGGGCCCGATGGGCTCGCTCGAGACGTCTCGCGCCTGGCTTCTGCGGCGGCTCGACGGGCTGCTCTCGGAGTCGCTCCGGCGAGCACCCCTCTCGGCGCTGACTCGCGCCCGGGTGCTGGCCGCCGCCACCTGTGTCCTGCTCCTGCTCAATGTGCTGTACACCCTCTCGCTCCAGCCGCCTTCGGACGAGTGGATCTGGAGAGCCCCAGGAGGTTTCGGCTCCCTGGGAATGCTCGGGGCGCTGCTGCTGCTGCGTCGCGTCAGGTCGACCACCGCTCCGGCGCTCCTGCTCTGCGCGAGCATGCTGTGGGGGATTGGCTTCACCCTGGTCCTCTATTGGAACTCCTACATCAGCACGCACGCCACGCTCATGCTGCTGCCCGCGTTCGGCGTGTATCTGCTGGGCCCGCGCAAGGGCCTGCTCCTGACGCTGCTGACCATCCTGCTGATGGGCATCGTGGCGCCGTTCCTCCACCTCCACTTCGGGCTCACCGCCCCGCCAACGAGCCCCGCGTTCCTGAGGATGCTGCACGTCGCGTCCTCGATGGCCTTGCTGAGCATCTGGCTGCTGGGCGCGCTGCACAGCACCGCGCAGAGCGGGGCGCAGGAAGCGCTGGAGCGGACCCTGAAGGAGCTCCGCGACACCGAGCGCAAGCTCACCAGCCTCTTCGAGAACACGGACGACATGCTGTGCTCGCTGGACGCGGAGGGGCGCCTGCTCATCGCCAACACGGCCATGAAGCAGGCCTTCGCCCAGCGCTTCGGCCAGGAGCCCGTCATCGGCCAGCGGCTCTTCGCGCCCGCGCCCCCCGCCACCCAGGAGCTGTGGGCCGCGCGCTTCCGACAGGTGCTCCAGGGCGAGCGCCTGAAGCTGGAGGTGGAGTATCGCGAGGGAGAGACGCGGGTCGTGCTGGAGACGTCGCTGAGCCCCATCCGCGGAGAGGACGGCGTCCCCCAGGGCATCGTCCTGCTCGGGAGGGACATCACCGCGCGGAAGGAGGCGGAGACCCGGCTGGGCGAGATGCACCGCACGCTGGTGGATGTCTCCCGCCAGGCCGGCATGGCGGAGATCGCCACCGGGGTGCTCCACAACGTGGGCAACACGCTCAACAGCGTGAACATCTCGGCCCATCTCATCTCGGACGGGCTGCGCAAGCTGCGGCTGTCGGGCATCGGCCGGACCACCAGGCTGCTCCATGAGCACTCCCGCGAGCTGGGGCCTTTCTTCACCCAGGATCCACGAGGCCAGCAGCTGCTGCCCTACCTCCAGGCCCTCTCGCGCGAGCTGCGCGAGGAGCAGGAGGCGCTCATGAAGGAGACGGTCTCGCTCACGGAGGGCATCGATCACATCAAGGCCATCATCAACATGCAGCAGAAGCATGCGCGGACCGTCGGGGCCATGGAGACGGTGTCGGTGCCCCAGCTCATCGACGAGGCGCTGCGCCTGCACGCCGTCTCGTTCGAGCGAATGAGCATCCGCATCGAGCGCGACTTCGCCGCCGTGCCGCTCATCGTCACGGATCGCCACAGGCTGCTGCAGATCCTGCTGAACCTGCTGAACAACGCGCGGCAGGCGCTGGCGGGCAGTGAGCCGAAGGACAAGCGCCTGCGCCTGCGGGTGGGGCTGGCCGAGGCAGGCGGGCAGCTCTTCATCGAGGTGAGCGACAACGGCCAGGGCATTGCCCCGGAGCACCTGCCGCGCCTGTTCACCCAGGGCTTCACCACGAAGAAGGAGGGGCACGGGTTCGGCCTGCACGTCAGCGCCCTGTCCGCGGCGGAGATGAACGGGCGGCTCACCTGCGCCAGCCCCGGGGTTGGACAGGGCGCTACTTTCACCCTGATGCTGCCGCTCGCGCCGGCGGAGGCCCCGGCGGAGAGCTCCGGGGGGATGTCGGCATCGATCCGTTGATGGCCCCCTCCGATAGGATTGTCGTCCGGGGGCACATCCTGCTCAACTCACGTCATGCACTTGCTGCGAGGGGGAACACCATGAACCCGGACAGGCGTCCGCTCACTCCGTGGCGAGCTCCGTGGTTGTGGGTGATGGGAGTGCTGCTGGTGGCTCCTGGGAGCCAGGCGGCGGACGCTCCTCCCATCGTCACCATCATCCCCCGCTACCCGGCCCAGGAACCGGCCACCATGGAGGTGCCAGGCCCGGAGGCCCAGGGCAGCGTGGGTTCGTTGACCGACCGACAGTTGCCAGCCAGCCAGGAGTTCTTCCTGCGCTACCCGGCCTCCAGCGACGTGGAGCAGGGCGTCGGCTCGCTGGAGGTGTGGCCCGAGGCGGAGGATGCCAGCGGGGACGCCGTCGCGGCGGAGGCGGAGCTGGCCACCACGCGTGACGTCCAGCTGGGAGGTGCCCGGTGCACCCAGCCCCGGGTGGACGGCAAGCAGACGTACCTGCTCGGCATGGTGCTGAAGGAGGACGGGGGCAGGAAGTTCCTCGAGGCCAAGGTCCCCGCGCTTCAGGTGGGACAGAAGTTCTGCTTCCGGGTGACGCCCAGCTTCTCGCTGACGAGCTCGCAGGCGCAGGCGCTGGCGGTGGCCGCGACGATGGAGCTCGTCACCGCCTTCATGGCCTCGCCCGGCCAGCGGGTGAGCTGCGACGGGCGGGATGATGCGCCCTTCCAGGCGGCGCTGGTGAGCGCGCTGAAGTCACAGAAGTACCAGGGCAACGTCTTCAACGTGACGCAGGCGGCGCAGCTGGCCCAGCGCCGCTACCTCACGGCGCTGCAGCAGGCGGGCGCCCCCGGTCAGGCCAACCCGTGCAGCGAGTTCACCAGCGCCCTGAACACCGAGCCCTCGGGACTGGAGATGGCCAGGGCCCAGCAACGCGTGCTGGCCGCGGAGCAGCAGCTCTCGAAGCTTCCCCCGCAGCTGCCAGCCCTGCGCTCTCCCCTGGTGAGGCTCCCGTCCGGGGTGATCGTCGAAGCCCGGACGATCGCCACGAGCGGCAAGCAGGCGGACATCGAGGCCGCCGCGACCCAGCTCGACGCCCGGCAGAACGAGTTCGCGGAGTGGACCGCCACGCTGAGCGCCTGGGCCACGGCGTTCGGGACGGTGGCCGCCGCGCAGGACAAGACCCAGGCCACGGCGCAGCTCCAGCAGCAGCTCTCCGGCGGGCAGCTCCCCAGGCCCCCGGCCTTCGAGGTGTGGAGCGGGCGGGGCTTCGTGCCGACGGCGCAGTTCGTGAAGGAGCCCGGCACGGAGCTGGAGGCCACCCTCGCCTCGCTGCAGCTGCTCCCGGCCAGCGCCGAGCGCAACCAGTGGATCGCCGCGGTGACGGAGCTGCGCGCCGCCCGCCAGAACCGGGACGCCGCGCAGAAGGCCCCAGCGGACTACCAGGCCCGGCTGGCCACGCAGACCAAGGCGCTGCGAGAGCTCGTGCTCCAGGCCTTCTCACAGGAGGACGTCCGCAGGGCGCTCGTGGTGAGCGGCACCCGGAGCGTCCTGACTCCGAAGTCGGGCATCGGCGAGACGCCCTCCAAGGCGAGCTTCGCCGCGCTGGACATCGGCGCGGTGTTCGCCTTCCCGGGGTTCGACACCTGGGTGCTGCCGTACGTGGGGCTGAACGTGTACTCCGTGCCGGTGGATCGGACGATCGCTCCGGGAGAGCTGACCGGCAGCACGCTGGATCAGGTCCGGCAGCGCATCTCGTTGACGATTGGCGCCACGCTCACGGCGCCCTCGAGCGCGGGCCGAGCGCTCGAGGCTCCGTTCATGGGGCGCTATCCGCTGCTGGCGGTGGGCTTCCGCGTCGGTGGGTACACGCGGCTGGTGGCGGGCAGCGTCTTCTACAACGTGAACGACCCGAACCCCGCCTCCGCGGACAAGCGGCTGCACGCGGCGCCGTTCGCTGGAGCCTCACTGGATGCCGATCTCGTCGACATCCTCACCAAGAAGCTCTGATCCGAGGAGCGCGCATCATGGGGACGTTGCAGATCTTCCTCTCCGAGCCCATCCACACCGGACAAGCGGAGTCCGCCGCCGTGAAGGTGGAAGGCGCCACTCCCGGTGGCCAGGTGGATGTCACCCTGACGCAGGTCCAGGGCAAGCAGCCGTTCTGGGGGCCGCAGACCCTGAAGGGCACGGTGGACACGACGGGAGTGGCCTTCGTCACGTTCCAGATGACCTTCGCGGGCCCCAGCCCCATGGCGTGCCTCAAGGCGACGGCTCGGGACACGACGGGCACGTATTACGAGCCGGACGCTCACAGCTTCGAGGTGCTCCCATGAGAGGCGCGTGGCTGTTGGGAGTCCTGGGGCTGGGGACGCTGGCGGGCTGCGGGACGGAGCTGGCCTTCGTGCCTCCGGAGGAGGTGCTCGTGCTCTCCGCCTGCCCCGAGGGTTCGCGCTGCGAGCGGGTGGCGGATGGGCGCTCCCGCATCACGGTGGAGGCGTGCGTACCGGAGAGTGTGCGCACGCCGAGGGCCGACGCCCAGGTGACCCTGACGCTGTCGGCCGGGAGCTGGGAGGGGCTGGATGGCGCGACGCGAACGGTGAGCGCGTCGATCAGGACGGACCCGTGTTTCCGGCCGACGCTGGTGACGAGCACGGAGCTGAGGACGCTCCGAGTGGACGCGGAGCTGAAGGGCGTGCGGCGGTTCCTCGAGATTCCCCTGCAGCCGGCGGCGCTCGAGGCGGTGGAGCTGATCCCCGGGCCGCTGCAGCCGCGGGGGGGACAGGAGTCACAGCTGCAGGTGCAGGTGCGCGCCACGAACGAGGGCCTGCCGACGCAAGGCACACGGGTGGTGTTCCAGGTGGAGGGCATCGAGCCCGCCAGGGCGCAGGTCGCCCTCTGGCCGGATCAGACCGAGCTCGACGCTCAGGGCCGGGTTGTCGCCCGGCTCCTGCCGTCCCAGGAGGTGACGCAGGTGACCCTCCGGGTGCAGGCCATCCCGCCGGGCACCTCCACCTCGGTGCCACCGATCGAGCGGACGTTCACCCTCAATGTGACGCCTCCGTAGCCAGATGCCTCGTCCTCCTTGGTGGCCGTGGCTGCTGCTGCCGCTGAGCCTGGTGATGAGCTGCGGCGGATGTTGGGGCAACCGCCTCGAAGCACCCCAGCCCCCTTCTCAGCCACAAGGTACCGAGAAGAAAGCCGAGACGACGGAGGGATCCATAACGGACTTCGACACCTTTCCTCGGGACGAGCGCATGCTGCCCGGTGACGGGCTGGGAGATTCGACGAATCGATATTCCTCGACAGTGATGGTTAATGCCTCGACGGCCGCGGGGAAGTCGAAGTGCAACGGAGTCATCCTTGCTCCTCGGCTGGTCCTGACCGCGGGCCATTGCGTCTGCCGCAGCAGGGACTGTGCCGAGAACGCCACCGTGACCACCGTCACCTATCCACCCGCGAGAGGCTCACTCGATCTGGTCATGGGCGCTCGCTACGAAGAACGCAGAGGTACGGTTCGTCCTCATCCCAGCCTCGAGCTTCGGCACGGCGACAACGCGGCATCCAGCTCGACCCGCGCGGACCTCGCGCTCATCTTCCTGAACCAGCCGTTAGGCTCCACCTTTCCGGCGGTTCCGTTGGCGAATGCGGAGGCCAGAGCAGGTGAATCCATCACCTTGGTGGGCTACGGCCGGCAGGATGCCTCCGACCGGGTTCTGGGAGTTCGCCGCTTCGGCGTGAAGAAAATCACGAGCGTGCGTGAAGGAGGGGGCTTCCTCGAGCCACATGGCTTGATCGCGCTGAACAGCGGCAGCGGAGAGCCCTGCCTACGCCAGGAAGGGGCGCAGGAAGTCCTGGTAGGCATCGCCAACAGCCACTCGGGAGACAAGCCGACCTTCACCAGCGTGTACCCGCATAGGGAGTGGCTGCTCTCCGAAATCCACCGGGCAACCCACGTGGGTGCCGAGGAGTCCAGCCCATGACTGGAACGCGGACGTCACCCGCCTCGTACGCACTCGTGATGGCGCTGCTGCTGGTAGGGAGTGGATGCGTTGGGAGTTCCCGCCTCCATGAGGATTCGCTCTCCACGCAGAGCCTTCCCGAGATGGAATCCTCGGACGAAGTCTTCAATGTCTCCAACGGCAGCAAGGACTTCGGCAATCGCTACGCCTCCGTCGTCCTGGTTGCGATTGGAGGCGTTCCAGAGTGCAGTGGCGTGATCATCCATCCTCGACTCGTCCTCACGGCAGGTCACTGCGTATGTCGAGGACGCGAGGATCAGAACACCATCACCCTGGACAGCTCAGCCTGTGAGAAGACCGCAACGGCCATCGCCGTTGCCTATGATGCATCCACCGGACGTCCCAACTTCAGGCGCTACACAGGCACGGTCCGTCCCCACCGCGGCTTCAGAGCCGTCCTCAAGAAGAAGCGGCTGTCCGTACCTGCCGCCGTGGGATCGCAGGGCAACCAATCCGATGCCGGAACACCCTATGTGGTCGTGAACACCGTGTCGGAGAGCAAGGCGGACCTCGCCCTGATCCTTCTCGACTCAGCCGCCGAGGGCCTTTTCCCCCCTGTCCCCCTGGCAAGAACCCACCCCACGGCCCACGCTCCCGTCGTCGTGGTCGGCTACGGAGCAGACGCCGTCGAGAACGGTCTCGCTGCATTCAACGACGAGCAGCCGACCCGTCGCTTCGGCAAGAACTTCATTGCCCAACCTGGCGATGAGCGGTTCATGATCGAGCCACCGGGCTCGCTGGCGCTGCCAGGTGACAGCGGAGGACCTTGTTTCCGCGAGCAGCCCGAGGGCCTGTCGCTCGTCGGCATCAACTCGAGGTCAGCCCCTGGAAAGAGAGCGACCTTCACGAGCACCTACCACTATCTGGACTGGCTGGACGCGGAGATCCGGCGAACGAACCAGATGTAGAGGCACGTACCGGGGAGAGCTACGGACTTCCCCCCCGCCGCTGCCGCCGCCACGCCGCGTAGGAGGCCACCAGCGCCCCCGCCAGCGCCCCCGCCAGCGCTCCCGCGGCCCGGCGTGACAGGCCTCCGTGCGTCGGCGCCTCCATCCGGAACGTCTCCAGCGAGGCCTCCACCTTCGGCGCCAGCGCCTCCCACCGGACCGCCGGCGCGCTGACCATCACCACCGCGTGCCGCCCCTCGGACGCCAGCCCCGCCACCAGCACCGTCCTCACCTGCCCCGCCTCCTTCAACGTCCCCAGCACCTCCACCCTCGGCACCGGGCCGCCGAGCCGCTCCACCCGCTCCGGCACCAGCGTCAGCCCCAGCTCCCGCTCGAAGTGCCGCACCACCGCCGCCCCGAAGTCGTCCCGCTCCGAAGGGCTCGCGGAGAACGTCCCCTCCACCACCGCCACCAGCAGCATCGCCGCCTCGGGCCCCTCCCCCTCCGACAGCGCCGCCGACAATGTCCGCGTCGCCCCCGGGTCCAGCGCCACCGCGCCCGCTCGCGTCCCCGCATAGGGCTCCTGCCGCACCATCCGGAACCCCGCGGGCGGACGGAAGCTGTAGCCGTCCTTGCGCAGCTCGGAGCCGAGCGCGCCCTGGGCCAGCCACAGGCTGAGTGTGAGCGAGGAGAGAAGCATGGGCCTGGACGAGGATAACCCCGTGCGTGACGTGGGCCCCGCACGTTAACCTGCCGCCGCGATGACCCCTGAAGCCCGGGCCGAGATGCAGGCGCGCGCCGAACGTGCCCTGCGGCGCGGAGAACTGGCCGAGGCGGTGGGCCTCTACGAGACGCTCGTCCAGCACTTCCCCCAGGACGAGGCGCTGTCCCAGAAGCTCTCCCTCCTCCGCGAGTCCCTCCAGCCCATGGAGCTCCAGGCCACCAAGGCTCGTCCCCCCGCCATCCCCGAGCCCGTCCCCCAAGGCCCCTCCTCCCCCGTCCAGGAGGGCGAGCGCCTCTTCGCCCTCGGCGACTATCCCGGCGCCGCCGCCGCCTACCGCCGCGCCCTCCAGGAGCGCCCCGACAACGAGCTCATCCAGGAGCGCCTCGTCGAGCTCTACCGCCTGGCTACCACCACCCCCCACCACTCCCCCACCGACCGGGCGCTCCCCAAGGAGCCCGAGCACCGCCTCCAGGCCCTGCTCGACCGCCTGGCCGCCAGGCGCCGCCTCAAGCGCGGTTGACCTGTCATACCCCCGCATCCTTATAAGGACTGGAAGTTCCGGGTCCCCAGCCGACGCACCGCGCGATTCGTGCGTTGCACCCCCGGGGGGTGGGTCCTACAATCCCGCCCAGACGCCGCTGTCATAGGCGCTCCCCTGGTCCCTGACACCCGCGTCCGACTTTCTATGCCCAGACCCCTGCGACTCGGAGTCCTCACCGGCGGCGGTGACTGCCCCGGCCTCAACGCCCTCATCCGAGGGCTGGTCAAGCGTGGCATCCACGAGTTTGGCCACGAGTTCGTGGGCATCGAGAACGGCTACATGGGGCTCGTCGAGCCCGAGCTCACCCGCCCCCTCACCGAAGAGGACACCCGCGGCATCCTCCCCAAGGGTGGCACCATCCTCGGCACCTCCAACAAGGCCAACCCCTTCCAGTACGCCGTCCGCGAGGGCGACACGTGGGTGGAGAAGGACGTCTCCGACATCGCCCTGCGCCGCGCCGAGGAGCTCAAGCTGGATGGAATCATCGCCATCGGCGGCGACGGCACGCTGACGATCGGCCACAAGTTCACCGAGAAGGGGCTGCGCGTGGTCGGCTGCCCGAAGACGATCGACAACGATCTGTCCGGCACCGACCAGACCTTCGGCTTCGACACCGCGCGCGCCATCTGCACGGAGGCCATCGACCGGCTGCACTCCACCGCCGAGGCGCATGACCGCGTCATGGTGGTGGAGATCATGGGTCGCAACTCCGGCTTCCTCACCCTGGACAGCGGCATCGCCGGGGGCGCGGACGTCATCCTCATCCCGGAGATCCCCTACCGAGTGGAGGCCATCGTCGAGAAGATCCGCCGCCGGGGCCGCCGCAAGCGCAGCTTCTCCATCATCGCCATCGCCGAGGGCGCCTACCCGGAGGGCGGCACCCTGGCCGTGCTCGACAAGGCCAGCGACATCCCCGGCCGCGGCGTGGTCCGCCTGGGCGGCGCGGGCAAGGTGTGCGCCGACCTGCTGGCGCGCCACATCGAGGCGGAGATCCGCGTCACCGTGCTCGGCCACCTGCAGCGCGGCGGCACTCCCACCGCGGCCGACCGGGTGCTCGCCACCATGTACGGCTGCAAGGCGCTCGACCTGGTGCGCGACGGGCAGTGGGACTCCATGGTCGCGCTGCGCAATGGGAAGATCGTCACCGCGCCGCTGAGCGAGTCTCGCAAGGAGCGGCGCGTGGATCCGAACGGCGAGCCCGTCCGCTTCGCCAAGAGCATGGGCATCAGCTTCGGGGACTGAGGGCCGGGAGGGCTTTGGACACGATGACGCTCGTTGGCCGCCAGATCGGTCGCTATCGCATCCTCGAGCAGCTCGGCTCGGGGGGCATGAGCGTCGTGTACAAGGGGCTCGACACCGCGCTGGACCGCGAGGTGGCGGTGAAGGTGCTCCACCCGCACCTGGCCGGCAAGGACGAGTCCCGCCGCCGGCTGGCTCGCGAGGCCAGGGCCGTGGCGCGGCTGCACCACCCCAACATCCTCGAGGTGTTCGACTTCTCCGCGGCCGACTCGCAGAACGCGTACATCGTCACCGAGTACATCCGCGGCCGCACGCTGCGGCAGTACCTGGACGAGGGCGGCATCGATCCGCCCGAGATCGCCGCGATGATCATCCACGAGCTGGCCGCGGCGCTCGCCCACGCGCACGAGGAAGGCGTCATCCACCGCGACCTCAAGCCAGAGAACGTCATGGTCCGCGAGGACGGCGTGCTCAAGCTGATGGACTTCGGGATCGCCAAGCTCCTGGAGACCGAGGAGCGGATGACGCTCACCGGCGCGCTGGTGGGCTCGCCCGCGCACATGGCCCCGGAGATCATCGAAGGCCTGGAGGCCGGCCCCGAGGCGGACGTCTTCTCGCTGGGCATCATGCTCTACGCCTTCGTCACCGGCCGGCTGCCCTTCACCGCGTCCAACACGACGGCCACCCTCAAGCGCATCCTCGACGGCTCCTACGAGGACCCGCGCCGGCGCGTGGGCGCGCTCTCGGACGAGCTGGCGGACATCATCACCCGGTGCCTGCAGCGCGACCGGCACCACCGCTACCCGAACGCCGCCGGGCTACGCGACGCGCTGGCCGACTACCTCACCGGCCTGGGCTTCCCTCGCGTGAACGAGGAGCTGGCCTCCTTCTTCACGGATCCGGACTCCTACAAGAAGACCGCCCGCCAGCGCATCGTCGCCACCCTGCTGGAGCGCAGCGAGCGCTTCCTGGCCGAGAAGCGCACCCCGCGCGCCCTGGCCAGCCTGAACCAGGTGCTCGCCCTGGACGGGCAGAACACCCGCGCCCTGGCGATGCTCGACGGGCTCAACCGGGCCAGGCGTCGCCGGCTGTGGCTGAAGCGCGGCGCCCAGGCGGGCGTGGCGCTCGTCATCCTCACGGTGCTCGGCGCGGGAGGGTACTTCCTCCTGCGCTCGCCCCCCACGACGGGTTCGCCTCCCGGCACGGACACGCCACCCCCCGGCACCGTCACGAAGCCGGCCGAGCCCGCCCCGACCAGGCCCGCCGAGCCGCCCACCCAGGCCCAGCCGACGGAGCCGGGCCTCAACGCACCGCTCCAGCCGCCCACCCCGCTGCCCATCCCACCGGGAGAGGCCCAGGGCGAGGAGCCGGCCAGCGCGAAGAAGCCCCCCACGCGCCCCGAGCCGTCCAAGCCCGACACCGCCCGCCCGGCCAGGGTGCGCGTCTCCATCCTGGTGCGCCCCTACGGCGCCATCCAGGTCGACGACGAGGCGCCCAGCCCCCAGCCGCTGGCCCAGCACGATCTGCAGCTCGCGCCCGGGCGCCACACCATCACGGTGCGGTGCGAGTGGTGCGAGGACGCTGTGGAGACCATCGACGTGGCCGCGGGCGCGGAGAACGTCTTCCGGCTGCGCGCCTCGCTCAAGCCCTCGCGGCTCTCGTTCGACTACGCGCCCGCCGAGGCGCAGGTGCGCGTGGGCAAGGAGTCCCGCACCGCGCGCGAGAGCCTGGAGCACCCGTTCGACATCACCTCGCCGCGCGGGCCGGCCATCTTCAAGCACCGCGTGGAGTACGAGGTGAGCCACCCGGGCTATCGGACGGAGAAGCGCGAGGTGCTTGTGGAGCCGGGCAAGCCCCTCACCCTGCGCGGGAGCCTCGTCGCCGAATGAGTGTCCGCCTGACGCTCCTGTTCTGCCTGCTGTCAGCGCTGCTGGCACCGGTGGCGGCGCGCGCTCAGGACGCGGACACGGAGCTGGCCGGCATCCGCGCCGCCTTCGAGTACGGCAAGTATGCCGAGGTCCTCGAGCGCTCGGGCACGCGGATCGATCGCGGCGGGCTGAGCGACGAGCAGCTCGTGGATCTGCACGAGCTGTCGGGCCTGGCCGCCTTCAACCTCCAGCGCATGAGCGACGCGGAGCGCCACTTCAGCGCGCTGCTCCGGCTGGAGCCGGACCACAGCCTGGATCCCTTCGTGGTGCCGCCTCCCGCCGTGGCGTACTTCGACAGGCTCAAGCAGCGCATGGACTCGGAGCTGGACTTCCTGCGCCAGGAGCGCCGCCTGCGCCAGGAGCGCGCCCGCGTGGAGGCCGAGCGCCGCGAGCGAGAGCGCCTGGCCGCCGAGGAGCAGCGCCGCCGCGTCGAGTCGCTCGCCCGCCAGGTGACGATCCGCACGGTGGAGAAGCGCAACTTCCTGGTGAACTTCGTCCCCTTCGGCGCGGGCCAGTTCCAGCAGGGCCGCACCAGCCTCGGCGTCGTCTTCGCCGCCTCCGAGGGAGCGCTCGCGGTGACGAGCATCATCGCCTACTTCGCCTACGAGGCCCTCTTCGAGACGGACACCGTCGAGATCGAGGACGTGCTCACCGAGACGGGCAAGGCCACCCTCACCGTGCGCTACATCCCCACCAGCCGCTCGAGACAGGCGGACGCGTGGCGGCTGCTCAAGATTGGCTCGGCGGCGGGCTTCTACACCGTGTATGCGCTGGGTGTGTCCGACGCGCTCTACCATCATGAGGACCAGGTGGTGACGACCACCATCGAGGAGCGCCCCGCTCCGCCTCCGAGCACCGCTCCGACGCGCAGCGGCGCCCCCTCGGCCCACCTCAGGCTGTTTCCCACCTCCGGCGGGCTCGGCGCCGGACTCACCCTCACCTTCTAGCTCCGCATCCCCCTGGAGCCTCCATGGCCAGCCTCAGCGTCCGCACCCCTGATGGAAAGGTCCGATCGGTCCCGCTGCTCAAGCGCATCACCAGCATCGGGCGTGGGCCGGACAACGACGTGCAGCTCGACGATCCGGGCGTGCCGGACAGCGCCATCCACGTGCTCTTCGACGGCAGCCGCTACCAGGTGGGCAGCCTGGGGGCCACGTTCCAGATCAACGGCAAGAAGCGCGACTCGCACGTGCTGGCCTCCAGCGACGTCATCCGCGTGGGCGGCACCGAGCTGACCTTCGCCCGCGAGGACGCCCCGGCCCCGCGCGGCCCGCCGCCGCCCTCACACACCCCCTCGCCGGACGGGGGCATCTCGGACGAGTCCCACACCGCCGAGATCCCCGGCGTGCCCGGCCGCGAGCTGGCGATGCTGCGCCGGCTCACCACCTTCAGCGAGCGGCTGCTGGGCAGCTACGATCTGGACAAGCTCCTCGAGAGCCTCATGGACGAGGTGATCGAGGTGACGCGCGCGGACAAGGGCTTCCTCATCCTCATGGAGAGCAACGAGCCCCGGGTGAAGGTGGCGCGCAACCTCTCGCGGGAGAACATCGAGGACGCGGTGGAGAAGCTGTCGGACTCCATCATCTCCAAGGTGGTCAAGGACCAGAAGCCCATCATCATCGCGGACGCCATCGACGCGCCCGAGTTCAAGGCCAGCGAGTCGGTGGTGAACCTCAAGGTCCACTCCGTCATGTGCGTGCCGCTCATGCACAAGGGCGAGCTGTTCGGCCTCATCTACGTGGGCAACGACAGGCTGGTGAACCGCTTCGAGCCCAAGAGCCTGGACATGCTCACCATCTTCGCGGCGCAGGCCTCGCTCATCCTGCACAACGCGCTGCTGGTGAACGAGCTCAAGCTGGACAACACCGAGCTGCGCAAGAAGCTGGAGGACCAGCGCTACGGCGACATCGTCGGCGCCTGCCAGGGCATGAAGGACGTGTACAAGCGCATCGACAAGATCGCGCTCACGGACATCTCCGTGCTCATTACCGGCGAGACGGGCACCGGCAAGGAGCTGATCGCCCGGGAGATCCACCGGCACTCGCCGCGCGCCAAGGGCCCCTTCATCACCATCAACTGCGGCGCCATCCCGGAGAACCTGCTGGAGAGCGAGCTGTTCGGCCACGTGAAGGGCGCCTTCACCGGCGCCGTCGTCACCCGGCCCGGCAAGTTCCAGGCGGCCATCGGCGGCACGCTCTTCCTGGACGAGATCGGCGAGATGCCGCTCCAGCTCCAGGTGAAGCTGTTGCGCGCGCTCCAGGAGAAGGTCGTCTACAAGGTCGGCGACAACCGCGGCGAGGCGGTGGACATCCGCGTGGTGGCCGCCACCAACAAGATCCTCGAGGAGGAGGTGAAGAAGAACACCTTCCGCGAGGACCTGTACTACCGGCTCAACGTCGTCACCCTGAAGCTGCCCCCGCTGCGCGAGCGCGGCGAGGACGTCATCGTCCTGGGCCGCTTCTTCCTCCAGAAGTACGCCAAGGAGTTCGGCTCCAAGGTGAAGGGCTTCACGCCGGCGGCCACCGTGGCCATGAAAAAGTACGCCTGGCCGGGCAACATCCGCGAGCTGGAGAACCGCCTCAAG
Organism: Hyalangium gracile; assembly: GCF_020103725.1. Classification (NCBI taxonomy): domain Bacteria; kingdom Pseudomonadati; phylum Myxococcota; class Myxococcia; order Myxococcales; family Archangiaceae; genus Hyalangium; species Hyalangium gracile. The sequence continues at coordinate 220,253 of NZ_JAHXBG010000002.1, forward strand.
AAGGCCGTGGTGCTGGCCGACAAGCCGCTGCTGGGCGCCGACGATCTGGATCTCAAGCCCGAGAACCTGGATCCGATCATGCCCCTGCTCCAGGCCAAGGAGGAGTTCCAGAAGCGCTACATCAACGAGGTGCTCGCCCGGAACAACGGCAACCGCACCAAGACGGCCAAGGATCTCGGCGTGGACCCGCGCACCATCTTCCGCCACCTGGAGAAGATGGAGGCCGAGAAGACAGGCAAGCCCTTGCCTCCCGAGGAGGAGGAGCTGCTCTAGCCTCCGTGCGACGCGACTGTCGTGGTCGGCGCGCGCGCACGGCCTCGGTCCTCTGCTAAATCCCCATCCTTCCTATGGAATCCTCTCCTCCGCCTATGGCCAAGGGATTGCTTGCGCTTCCGCTGTGGTGGCTGGGGCTGGCGTGGGTGGCGGGCATGGCGGGCGGGTGCCTCGTTCCCCAGGACGACACGCTCCTGGAGAGCATCCCCCAGCGCCGCAATCGCCCCCCTCGCATCGTGGAGACGCAGGTGCAGCCCCCCAACCCCATCATCCAGGACTTTGGCGCGGGAGGCCTGTGCGAGCTGGACTTCTCGGTCCTCGTGGAGGACCCGGACGTGGATGATCTCCTCACGGTGCGCTGGTACCTGGACTACGACAACCAGAACCCCACCGGCTTCTTCCGGGAGTTCAAGCTGGCCAACAATGGCGAGCCCCAGCGCGGAGATCGGGCCACGCTGCGCATCAACCTGCGCGCGGCCAACAGCGCGCTGAGCACCCCCGGCGTGCACCTGGTGGAGGCGCTGGTGAGCGACACGCGCCTGACGGGCCGCGAGCCCGAGCCGGTGAGCACCGTCACCCTGGACGGGGGCACCGTCATCGTCAACCCTGGCTACGCGGTGACCCAGGCCTGGTTCGTCACCACGGTGCGCGGAGACTGCCTATGAGAACCCTGCGCGCGGCCCTGCTGGCGCTGGCCCTGACGAGCGCCGGGTGCGCCTACCTGCCGGACGATCCCGGGGAGAGCACGCTCGTCTGCCGCAACGACTCCGAGTGCGCCGAGGGCGAGGTGTGCTTCCTGGACGGCTGCGGCGATCCGGGCGAGCACATCATCGTGGAGGTGACGCCCAACCCGAAGACGGGCCTGCACGCCCAGGACTTCCCGGTGGAGAACCTGCGGCCCCAGCAGCAGCTGGAGCTCTTCGGGCCCGCCTCGCTCGCGGGCCAGGTGCTCCGCGAGACGCTGCAGTCCAGCCCCAGCACCACCGCCTACTTCAGGCCCGTCTCCCTGCGCGTGACGGGCGAGAGCCTGCTCATCCCCGGCCTGACGCGCCGCTACGACAGCTCGCTCGTGCCCGACAATGGCCAGTACGCGCTCTACGTGGGCTCGGGCAGCTACAGCATCACCCTGCTCGCCGAGGATCCCGAGGTGCCACCGCTGACGGAGACGCGCGTGGTGGAGCCCGGCAGGACGGTGCCGCTCGACTTCCTGCTGCCCGCGTCCGCCGCCGTCACCCGCCTGTCCGGCCAGGTGGTGCGCCAGGGGAGCACGCGGGTGGACGCGGACCTGGAGGTGCAGGCCCTGGACGAGAGCCTGCGCCCCCTGTCCCAGCGCGTCCCCGTGTCGCGCGCCACGGGCGGCTTCCAGCTCGCGCTGCCTCCGTCCGCCGCGAAGCTGGAGCACGTGCTCGTGCAGGTGACCGTGCCGCGTGGCGATCCGCTGGTGCCGCAGAAGACGTTCACCGTGGATCCGCGCCCGGGCCTCACCCCGCCGCTGGAGCTGGGCGACTACGGCGAGCCGGTGACGGTGAAGGGCCGCGTGGTGAGCCTGGAGGGCCAGCCCGTGGCGAACGCCTCCGTCTACCTCCAGGGCAAGGTGGGCGGCGGAGGCCAGTTCCGCAGCCGCGCCGTCACCACCGGCACCGACGGGCGCTTCGAGCTGCTCTCCCTGCCCAGCCACCCGGACACGCCGCTGACGCTCTACGCCGTGCCGCCCCCGAGCTCCACCGCCGGCCTCACCCTGCAGGCCACCGCCATTCCGCGCGGCGGCGTCACGCTGAAGGACGTCACCTGCCCGGACAAGGTCGTCATCCAGGGCTCGCTGCTGCGCCCCGAGGGGCTCCCGGCCGCCGGAGTGCGCGTGATCGCCGAGCCCGTGGGAGAGGTGACGGGCTGGCCCCGGCCCGCGGTGGGCACCGAGGCGGAGGCCACCGACGAGGACGGCATCTACCGCCTCCGGCTGGATCCCGGCGAGTACCGCTTCGACTTCATCCCCGCGGAGAACCTGCCGCGCGTCAGCCGCTTCGTCACGGTTCTGCCCTCGACGAACGCGGAGCTGGCGCCCTTCACGCTCTCCAAGGGCCGCCGCATCAACGGGACGGTGACGCTCGCCGAGCCGGCGTACGACAGCCCCATCCCGGGCGTCGCCTACGCCTCCATCCGCTTCTTCCGCGTGGTGAACGTGGAGGGCAGACCCACCTCGGTGCTGCTGGCCGAGACGGTGTCCGACAGCACCGGCCACTACGCCGCCAGCCTGCCCACGCGCTGAGGCCTGGGCGGGCCGCGGGGCCTCTTGCCGACTCAGCGCTGGGTGCGGCGGATCAGCTCGTTGAGCGGCGCGCTGTGGCTGAGCATGTTGCGCGCGCTCTCGGCGCCCAGCACCGGCAGCTTCGGATCATTGAGCAGCCCCGCCTGGCGCATGATCGTCGCGCTGTCCCAGTAGAGGTTCTCCGCCGAGATCCGATCGCCCTCGGTGTAGACGACCACCACCATCGCGAACTCGATGCGCTTGCCCGTCGGAGGAATGCCGGGCAGCACCCAGTCCATCTGCACGGTGTGCGTGAACCGGATGACCAGCTCGTCCACCACCCGGGAGACGCCCACGGTGCGCGACACCTGCACCACCTCGATGTCCGGCGGGAGCTGGTTGAGGAAGTGCCGGGCGTAGAAGTTCTCGAGCTCCTCGGTCCCCCTGCCTCCGATCATCGTCGGCACGATGGTGACGCGCGGGTTGCTCGTCATCGTCGCCAGCGCTTCGGCGGGACTCTTGTGGGCGAACTCCGCCTCCAGGTGCTTGTCCCAGAGACCCGTCATCGCCTTTTCCGCAGCCGCCACGGAGGTACTCATGCATCACGCCTTTCTCGAGCAAACAATATTGGTTTCTTGGAACCTGCGACGCGCGGGGGGGAGAGCGCCAGCAGGTTCCAAGCAAAAGGTTAGCAACCTCTCTCCGCGCTCAACCAGCAGCCCTGAGAGCACCGCACCTCCGTCCGGTAGGAGCGAAAGTTTTTCGCGAGGCTTGAGTCGCTCCGCACACGCGCCGCCAGCACCCGACACGCTCCAAGGTGGTCAGGGGAGGAGCAGCGGCGGGCGGATCAGGGTGCCTGGTCGGAGGCCGGGCTTCTGCGCGCGGCGTCAAAGGCGGCCTGGAGCGCGTCCACGGCCCCGCCCACCTCGCCGGCGTACTGCACGGCGTGGATGGTGTAGAGGTCCGACACCTCCTCGAGCCGCAGGAAGAGCGTGCGCAGCTCCGGGCTCTTGGGGCACCGGCTCTCGCGCTCGCGCAGGCGCTCCAGCCAGGCGGTGCGGAAGCGCATCCACTCTTGATCCACGCTGCGCGCGGGCGCCTTGCGCACCAGGCCCTCGCGCTGGCTCTCCAGCTCGGTCCACAGCGACTGGGCGCCGTCCACGCACTCGCGGAAGGAGACGCCGGGGTCGCCCATGGCGCGCGTCCGCTTCTCCGGCGTCATCGCCGCCACGGAGCGGCTCACGTTGACGATGAGCCACAGGCAGAAGAGGGTGGAGACGAGGATGTGGACCCCGTAGGCGGCGGCTCGGAACGAGCGGAAGCGGGGGTCTTTCCGGGGATCGACGTCGGACACGGAGCCCCGTCTTACGACCGAGCCCCCCGTGTGGCAATGACGGACTGATGCCCTGGGTAGGACGGCCCGGGTATCCGTCCCCTACCCGACCTCCTCGCGCCGAAGTGATTCACGCGGAAGTGACACTCCGGGCGTGAGGGTAGTTCTCGCTATACGTGTGCCCCGCCCCTACACTGCGCGTTCCACGTACTTCACGTGGTGTCCGACTCATCGGGGAATTCAATGGCATTTCGTAGTGGATCTAGTGGCCGTGCATGCGCACTGGTCGCGGTGGCGTTCCTGGCGCTCCTGCCGGGGATGAGCGCCGCGGCGACTCCGCGCCTTCTTCTCACCTCCTCGCATCCGGAGGCCTCCACCGGGAGGCTGTACGTGTATGGCGAGGGCTTTGGTACGACGGCTCCCTCGGCGACCTTCGCGGGTCTGCCCGTCACGGTCATCGCGAATACGGATACGACCGCGACGCTCTCCATCCCCTACGGTCTGCTCAACAATCCGGGGACCTATCTCGTCACGCTGTCCCGGGGACCGAATCCGGAGGACAACTCCACGCTGGGCGTGGCGGTGGGCCAGCAAGGCCCCAAGGGCGACAAGGGTGACACGGGGCCGGCCGGTCCTCAGGGCATCCAGGGCCCACAGGGCCCCAAGGGCGACACGGGCGCCCGAGGAGCACGAGGTCTCACGGGCGACACGGGGCCGCAGGGCCCGCAGGGCCCCAAGGGCGACACAGGCGCCACGGGTCCGGCCGGTCCTCAAGGCCTCCAGGGTCCTGCGGGTCCCAAGGGCGACACGGGAGACACAGGGCCCATCGGTCCTCAGGGCATCAAGGGTGACAAGGGCGACACAGGCGCCACGGGTCCGGCCGGTCCTCAAGGCCTCCAGGGCATCCAGGGTCCCAAGGGTGACACGGGGGCCACAGGGCCCATCGGTCCTCAGGGCGACAAGGGCGACAAGGGCGACAAGGGCGACAAGGGCGATCCCGGCCCGGTGGGTCCCGCGGCTCCGTCGAGCGCCAATTGCGCCTTGCAGGAGTCGACCGGGTATAGCCAGGAAGGCGCCGTCTTCGGCCCAACCCCTGCGACTGGAGGTCCCGTCACCGTTCCGGCGATGGTGCACAATCAAGTGATTGTCATTCGATGGTCCGTCACCCGGGGAGGAAGCGCCAAGTTCCTCGTGCAGTGCCGCAACGGCACCTCGTATGTGCTGGATGTCTACGACTACCGGAACTACTAGCGCGGCAACAGGCAAAGCTCCTGGCGCCCACGTTGTAGCCAGGTAGCGCGGGAGCATCCGTCAGGCGGGGGTTCGAGAGGGCCCCCGCCTGAGGTTCCCACGGAGGTCAGTTCACCTCGGCGGTGGCGAGGAAGACGTTGTCGGCGCCCTCTCCGCCCACCACGAGCAGCCTGCCCCCCGGGAGCAAGGTGGTCGTGTGATACCGGCGGGCTTGCGTGAGCGAACCGCTGGCGGTCCACATGCCGGTGGCCGGGGTATACACCTCGCTGCTGGCCAGCGAGACGGTGGCGCTCCTCCCGCCGACCACGAGCACCCGACCATCCGGCAGCACCGTCGCCGTGTGGAGGTAGCGGGCCTCGAGCAGCGCGCCCGAGGCGATCCAGGCGGCGCCATTGACGGAGAGCTCGGAACTCCGGAAGGGGCCTCCGGTCCCCGTCCCTCCGGCCACGAGGATCCTCCCTCCCGACACCAGCGTGGCGCTATGGGACTGGCGGGCCTGCACGCTCGTTCCCGTGGATCTCCAGGCAATGCCTCCCATGGGGGAGAACTCGCCGCTGGTGACGGCCGCGCCGCTGGTGCCGACACCGCCCACCACCATGATGCGGCCATCGGGCATCAGCGTCGCCGTGTGGGACTGGCGAGCCCACGCGAGCGAGCCACCGGCGGTCCAGGTCCCCGTGGCCGGGTCATACAGCTGGGTGGTGGCCAGGGCCCCGCTGGCGCCCGAGCCGCCCACCACGAGCACCTTGCCATCGGGCTGCCGCGTCGCCGTATGGAAGTAGCGGGCCCCCGCGAGCGAGCCTGTCGCCGTCCAGGTGCCGGTCGTCGGGTCATACAGCTGGGCGGTGGCCAGCCGGCCGCTGGCGTTGGTCCCACCGGCGACCAGCACGCGGCCATCCGCCAGCAGCGTCGCCGTGTGATGGCTCCGCGCCGTCCCGAGCGATCCCGTCGGCGTCCAGGTGCCGGTAGCCGGATCATAGAGCTCGGCTGTCGCGAGGTAGCCGCTGGAGCCCTGTCCGCCCGCCACGAGCACCCGGCCATCGGCCAACAGCGTCGCCGTGTGGAGGCGCCGCGCCTGAGCCATCGAGCCGGTGCGGCTCCAGAGCGCCGCGGGGAGCTCGTAAACCTCCGACTGGGAGAGGACGATGCTGGAGGTCTTGTCGAGGTTGCGACTGGAGCCGCCCGTGACGAGCACCTTGCCCGTGGGCAGCAGCGTCGCCGTGTGGTCGTGGCGAGCGATCCCGATCGATGGCGCGGTGGCCCAGACCCCGGTGGGGGTATAGATCTCCACGCTGGCCAGGTGGGGAGCGCTGCTATCGAGCAACCCTGCCAGCACGAGCACCCGGCCATCGGCCAGCAGAACGGCCGAGTGTCCGGAGCGGCCCTGCGTCATCGAGCCTGTAGCGGACCAGGCGCCGGTGGTCGGGTCATACAGCTCGGCGGTCTTCAGGGCGAAAGTGCCAACCCATCCCCCCGCGACGAGCACCTTGCCATTGGGAAGCAGCGTCGCCGTGTGGGAGCCGCGGCCCTCCGCTGGTGAAGCCGTCGCGGACCAGGTGTCGGTGGTCGGGTCATAAACCTCGGCGCTCTGCAAGGCGCTCCCGACGAAAGCCCCACCTACGACGAGCACCTTGCCATCGGGCAGCAGCGTCGCCGTGTGAGCATAGCGGTGCTCTGTCATGGAGCCGGCGGGAGTCCAGGCGCCGGTGGCCGGATCGTACAGCTCGGCGCTCATCAGGGCGAAAGAGCCGGCCCATCCCCCCGCGACGAGCACCTTGCCATCAGGCATCAGTGTCGCCGTGTGGAACTGGCGGGCCTCCGTCATGGAGCCGGTGGGAGTCCAGGTGCCGGTGGCCGGATCGTACAGCTCGGCGGTGGCCGTGAGATCGAGGGAGGTCCACCCGCCCACGACGAGCACCCGGCCATCGGCCAGTCGCGTCGCCGTGTGGCGGATGCGGCCCAGCGCGAGCGAACCGGTGGGGGTCCAACCCCCGGTGGCCGGGTCATAGAGCTCGGCGCTGGCTTCGTATTGGGTGGACACGGAGGTGGTGTATCCGCCCGTGACGAGCACCTTGCCATCTGCCAGCAGCGTCGCCGTGTGGAAGGCGCGGCCCTGCCAGAGGGTCGAGCCCCAGGAGGCATTGGCCGGGTCATACACCTCGGAGGACTGAAGGATGCCGGTGGCACCGTACCCGCCGGTGACGAGCACGCGCCCATCGAGGAGCGCCGTGGCCGTATGTCCGGAGCGAATCAGGGAGAGCGAGCCGGTGGTGAGGGCACCGGAGGTCGGCCCGTATTCCAGGGCGCTGGAGAGGTTGGTGCTGACGTCGCTCCCTCCGGCGAGGAGCACCCTGCCGTTGGACAGCAGCGTCGCCGTATGGCCCCGGCGGACCGAGCCGATCGAGGAGGCAGCGGCCCAGGTGCCGGTGGCCGGGTTGTACGTCACGGCCGTGGCGAGGGCGCCGGTGCCGGTGGAGCCTCCGGTGACGAGCACCTTGCCATCGGGCATCACCGTGGCCGGATGGCTGGCGCGGACCTGAGGCATCGAGCCGGTGGCGGCCCAGGTGCCAGTGGCCGGGTTGTAGAGCTGGGCCGTGGCGAGGATGCCCGATCCACTCCCGCCGGCCACGAGCACCTTGCCGGTGGCCAGCAGCGTCGCCGAGTGGGAATAGCGGGCCTGCGCCATCGAGCCGGTGGTGGCCCAGGTGCCGGTGGCCGGATCATACAGCTCCGCGGTGGCCAGGGTTGCGCTGGTGCCCACCCCGCCGGCGACGAGCACCTTGCCGTTGGGAAGGAGCGTCGCCGTGTGGATGAAGCGGGCGTTCGCCATCGAGCCGGCGGGAGACCAGGTGCCGGTGCCTGGGTCATACAGCTCCGCGGTGGCGACGCGGACGAGGTCGGCGGTTTGACCGCCCACGACGAGCACCCGGCCATCGGGCATCAGCGTCGCCGTGTGACTGTGGCGTGCCTGGGCAAGCGAACCGGTGGGGGACCAGGCACCGGTGGCCGGGTCATACACCTCGGCGCTGGCGAGCGGCACGGCGCCGCCGGTGTTGGTGGTGGTGTTGCCGCCCACCACGAGCACCCGGCCATCGGCCAGCCGTGTCGCCGTGTGGTTGCCCCGAGCGGTGGTCATCATCGCCACCCCGCCCCTCACCGGAGGGCCCACGGCCAGGGCGTGCTCCTCGGCGCCCGGGTCGAGGCCGGACCAGCTCGCCCCCTCCAGGTCTGGACCGCACGCGGCGAGTACGAGGGCGAGAACTACTGTCAGCTGTGCCTTGAACGACATCCATGTCTCCTATGGAGGGCTCATCACCTCGAGCACTGCGGGAGGGACACGTGTCGCCGTGGGACCGTCGCAATAAAAAATTCCAGGGTATATAGGGGCCGTCGATGCGCACGCGGACACCTGTGCCGTGCTTCCTCCTGACGTCGAGAACACGCCTGGGCTGAGGCAACCGCTCAGTACCCGAACCAGAGGGCCGAGGAGATCTTGTCCCCGAAGCTCCAGTTGTTGAGGTTGACGGACACGGGCGAGCCCGTGCCGATCAGATCCTTGCTCGTGCCGAGGTAGTTCGAGTCCTGGAAGAGCCGCAGGCGGTACCCCGGAGGGATGCAGTACCGGACGGACGAGATCTTGTCGTTGAGCCCATCCACGGAGGCGAAGCTGGCCCAGTTCTTCAGCGAGCGATCCGGGTAGTCGTAGATGAAGCCCCGATCGGTGAAGTTGGAGTCATCGTAGAAGTCCACGAAGGCCTCGTTGATGTCGCTGCCGCAGCGCGTGTTGGGAAAGACGCTGCGGAACTCCATCAGCTTCACCGAGCCGCTGGGGCCATCGTCGGCGTGCTCGACGGAGTAGAGGAGCAGGTGGCGCTCGCTGTCGACGAAGACGCCGCCCGCGGCCCTGAAGTTGCACTGCCGGTCGCCATCGTTGCTGCAGTAGAAGTGCTTGGACGCGACGTGCTGGATGGCGACGTTGCCGGTGAGCGACACCTCGTACAGGTGGGCGTGGTCCTCGTCTCCCCCGCCCCAGCGCAGCCCGCCGAGCATCGTGCCGACCAGGTAGAGGCGTCCATCCGAGCAGTCGGTGAGGAAGTTGATGTTCTGGAACGCGCCCCATTCGCCCGAGGCGATCTCCGAGTCGGACCACTGATCATACGGAGTCCAGCCCGTGGTGCTGATGTCGGTGCCGGTCGAGAGGAAGAACTCGAGCTTCCTGGCATCCCACTGCCCGAGCACGAGCATGAACCGGCCATCCGCCAGCTTCGTCAGGGAGGCGGTGCCCGCGTTGCTGCTGGTGCCGTAGACGGTGCTCAGCTTGATGGGAGCGGTGGGCGCGCTGAAGTCATAGAGGACGATCTTGCCGTTGCCAGCGCCCTCCTCCATGGGGATGGCGACGATGTTCCCGGAGGCCTGCATCCCTCCTCCATGGTTGTACCCATCGTCGACGGGGAGCGCGCCCACCGCCCGATCCATGAAGTGGGGAGTCGTGTCCTCCGGCTCGGAGATGGTGGTCGCCAGACGGTTGGAGCGGAAGCGCAGCCCCGAGGTGTTGCGCGACTCCATGGCCACGGTGTGGGCGACGTTGGCGCCGGAGTCACGGCCGTCCCGCTTGGAGACCACGAAGTAGCGGGCGGAGCCGCTCGTCAGCCGCTGGATGCCCTGCCAGTGGTCGCTGCTCGGATACCCGACGTTGAAGTTGTACCCGCCGGTGTTGAACCCCAGCACCTCGCCATGATCGCGCAGGCTGTTGAACGCCGAGACGACGCCCGAGACACAGAGGTTGCAGTCCAGACTCCCCCAGGCGCAGCCCGTGGCGCCCGTGAGCCCCAGAGGCAGGAGCGAGCGCTCCCGCTGCTGGAGCGTGGGCGCCTCCGTCGTGGGCTCCGCCGACTCCTCACCACTGCAGGCGGACATACACAGGAGCGCGCCGAGTCCTGCCGCGGCCACTCCGATCCACCGTCCTGCTCCTTGCCTCTGCTCCACGGGTCACCTCCGGTGCGAAACCAAGATAACCCGTAATACAAGAACAAAAGGCCCCGGATCCACGCGATGGCCCACCTGGTGACGGCACTCCCTCTCCTGGTGACTGCTGTCTCCCCCCGAAACCACCGTGGCCGATGAGCGCAGTCACCAGCGGGCGCGCCACCGAGCCACCTGGTCCGCGCAAACCCGCGAGAACACATCCTCCTCCTGAGTCGCACAGGATGGCACATGCGGTGCAGTAGAGCCTTCCCGTCACGGCAGCCTCCCTCCCTCACTCTTCCTCTCAGGAGTTACTCCCATGAAGCTCGGCGGACTCGGCGGTCTCAAGAACCTTGGCAACGGCTTCAAGGGCATCGGTGGCAAGCTGCCGAAGCCCAACCTCCCGACGTCCAAGCCCACCTTCTCGCCGCGGCCGGACATCAACGGCAAGCTGCCCGGCGCCAAGCCGAACTTCCTCGATGGGTTCAAGCCTGGCGGGTTCAAGCCCGGGTTCAGCAAGCCGAACCTCCTCGATGGGTTCAAGCCGAGCCTCGGCAAGCCGAACCTGCTCGACGGGCTCAAGCCCAAGCTGGGAGGGCTGGATGGCCTCAAGCCGCACGGGCTCGGCAACGCCCTGGGCGGAGTGGGCAACCTCTTCGGCGGCCTTGCCGGTGGCGCGGCCCAGGCGGTGGGCGGCATCGTGGGTGGCGCGGCCGAGCTGGCGGGCGGCCTGGTGGGCGGCGCGGCCTCGCTGGCGGGAGCCGGGCTCAGCGCGGTGACCGCGCTGCCGGGCGCGCTGGGCATGATGCCCCCGACGCTGGATCCGTATGCCGCGGGCGGCGCTCCGGCGGACCCGTATGCCGCTGCGGGTGCCCCGGCGGATCCGTATGCCGCCGCGCTGGATCCGTATGCCGCTGCGGGCGCCCCGGTGGATCCGTATGCCGCCGCGCTGGATCCGTACGCGGCCCAGGCCAGCGCCGCCCCGGTGGATGGCGGTTATGGCGCGCAGAGCGGCGTGACCGGCCCTGCCTCCCTGCTCCAGAACGCCGTGGCGCAGCTGACGGCTCCCGTGCAGCAGGCCATCGGCGGGATCCAGAACACCGTGGCGCAGGTGACCGCCCCCGCGCAGCAGGCCGTGGGCGGGGTCCTGAACTCGGTGGGGAACGTTGCTGCCTCCGTGAACCAGGCGGCCGCGAACCTGAGCAGCCTCTTCTGATCCCCGTTGCCCGAGGCCTCACCGCCCTTCGCGCAGGAGGAGCCCCGCCGGGCGCGGTCTGAGCCAACTGGTCTGCTTGTCATACCAGTTCGGTCCAGCTCCGCCGCCAGCGGGGCTCTGCTGCTTGTCGGATCCGCGGGGGAGTGTGACGCCCGGTCAACCACTCGAAGGCCACGGTGCGCACCAAGGTGGCACGCCCGCGCGATGACGGCGGTCCGGTTGGGACGACCGGTCGAACCTCGGAGCCGAGCGGTCGCAGGGCCCGGACGGACGTCTCAAGGACCGGGCTCGGCGTGGGGAATGGCTCGCAGGTACTCGTAGATGGCGCGCAGATCGCGTTCGGTCATGTTCTTGTAGACGGGCCACGGCATGACCTGAAGGATCGAGCCATCCTCGTCCCTGCCAGTGCGGATGAGGTGCACGAAGGCGTCGTAGGACAGCCCGCCCGGATTGCCCGCGCCATCCGGGGTGAGGTTGGTCGAGACGATGTCGGGCCCGAAGGGCCTCCCGCCCGAAAGGAAGTGCGCCGAGTTGATCTGCTCCGGCTCGCCCAGGAACGGGTCGCCTCCCTCGACGAAGGATGGGTAGGTGTGGCAGTCGTTGCAGGCCCCCTGCGCGTTGACGATGTAGCTGCCGAGCCCCACCAGGTCGCGGTCCTTCCCGGCCAGGTCGAGGGGCACAGGTGAGAGGGCCAGCCCCTGCTCGATCCGCTTCCGTTCCGCGCGCGCGAGCTCCTCATCGCCGCACTCCATGCCCCCCATCGGAGCAGCCACCGCGAGGCCGAGCACCACCCAGCTTCCCAACTTGAAGTCGCGCATCCGTTGCTTCGCTTTCTCCCGGCTGGAGGCCGGGGGCGCGGACATAGGTGACTGGAGTCGAGGTCACATTCGTCCCACGGGTACACGCCACCGTCGTAAAGAAGGCAGCGACTGGCCCCTCAGTCCCTGCTCATCACAACTTTGGAGCCCTCTGCACCGTGCAAGGAATCTTGGGGTGACGGCGGTTCCGGGGCTCGAATGCCAAGACCGGCGTGGACGTGTCTCCCCTGCTCGCTCGTGGAGAGCAACGAACGTCACTGCATGAAGTGCGTCAACATCACGGGCGTCACCCGGCGCATGGTCGTCCCATCACCGAGTTCCCCCTCGCCGTTCGAGCCCCACGTCCAGAGGGTGCCATCCGACGCCACCGCCGCTGAATGGTAGAAGCCCGAGGCGACCGTGGTGGTAGCGGTGAGACCGGGCACCTGCACCCGCATCAGGCGGTTGTTGGTCGTTCCATCCCCGAGCTGGCCATGGAAGTTGTAACCCCACGTCCACACGGTGCCGTCCAGCTTCACCGCGACGGTCGAATAGCCCCGAGTTGCGATGCCGCTGACACCGCTCAGGGAATTCACCAACACGGGCGTGGAGCGGTTGGTCGTCGTCTGGTCTCCCAGCTGGCCGTAGCCGTTGTAGCCCCAGGCCGAGACATAGCCGTACTGGCGCACGGCCATGGTGTGGTAGCCCCCCGCGGAGATGTCGACGGCGTCGGTGAGTGAAGACGTCTTCACCGGCGTCCACCGCTGGGTCGTGGTCCCATCCCCGAGCTGTCCATGGGCGTTGTAGCCCCACGCCCACACGGTGCCATCCGCCTTCAGCGCCACGGAGTGGTACCCACCGGCGCTCACGGCGATGACGCCGGTGAGGCCCGTCACTCGCACGGGGATCAGCCGCTGGGTGGTCGTCCCATCCCCGAGCAGGCCATAGCCGTTGTAGCCCCACGCCCAGACGGTGCCATCCGCCTTCAGCGCCAACGAGTGGTACCACCCCGCGGAGATGGCGACGACGTTGCTGAGTCCCGACACCTGCACGGCGGTCAGCCGCTCGGTGGTGGACCCATCCCCGAGCGAGCCATAGCCGTTGTAGCCCCACGTCCACACGGTGCCGTCCTCCTTCAGCGCCATGACGTGGTATCCGCCCGCGCTGATGTCGACGACGCCATCGATGTCCCATACCGGCTCATCCGGCTCGGAGCGGCTCACGGTCGAGCCGTCGCAGAGCTGCCGCTCGGAGTTGCGGCCCCAGGTGTAGACCTTGCCATCCTGCTTCATCACCACCGTGTACGAGTCGCCCGCGGACACCTTCTTGATGGGAGGCAGCACCGGCACCACGGGCGTGTTGCGCTGGGTGATGGTGCCGTCTCCGAGCTGACCGGAGACGTTCGAGCCCCAGGCATACACGGAGCCATCCGTCGTCATCGCCACCGTGTGGTTGTCCCCGGAGTCGAGCCCCATCACGTCCGACAGGCCGCTCACCTGGACGGGGGTGAAGCTGCGGGCGGTCGTCCCGTCCCCGAGCTGGCCAGAGCCGTTATCACCCCAGCCCCAGACGGTCCCGTCCTCCAGGAGGACCGCGGAGAAGTAGAAGCCAGCGGCCAGGCGAGTGACGCCGTTGAGCCCAGGCACCTCCGACGGGACCGAGCGGTTGGTGGTCGTCCCATCGCCGAGCTGTCCGTAGAAGTTGTTGCCCCACGTGGCGACGCTGCCGTCCTTCTTCAGCGCCAGCGTGTGATAGAAGCCCGCCGTCACCGCGGCGGCGTTGGACAGACCCATGACGCGCACGGGCGTCGGCCGGTACGTCGTCGTCCCGTCTCCGAGCTGGCCGTAGTCGTTGGCCCCCCAGGCGAACACGGTGTTGTCCTTCTTCCACGCCACCGAGTGGAACTGGCCCGCCGAGAGGGAGCCCATGCCGCTCAGGCTCGTCACCCGCACCGGTGAGTTGCGCTGGATCGTCGTCCCGTCTCCGATCTGCCCGTAGGAGTTGTGGCCCCACGCCCAGACAGTGCCGTCCTTCTTCAGCGCCAGCGTGTGGAAGGAGCCGGCGCCCACCGCGACGACATCGCTCAGGTTCGGCACCTGCACGGGGAACGAGCGCAGCGTGGTCGTCCCATCTCCCAGCTGACCGTTGCCGTTGTTGCCCCAGGTCCACACGGTGCCGTCCTCCTTCAGCGCCACCGAGTGGTAGGAGCCCGTGGCCACGGCGACGATGTTGCTCAACCCCCTCACCTTCTGAGGCGTGGAGCGAGGGGCTCGGTGGCCGATCCCCAGCTGACCATTGAAGTTGTAGCCCCAGGACCACACGGTTCCGTCCGCCTTCAGCTCCAGCGTGTGCTGGTAGCCCGCGGAGACGCCGGGGCAGGCCTGCTGCACGTTCTGGAAGAGCGACCGGGAGACGCTCAAGCACGGCGCGCGCACGCCATTGCTGTCGAGCACCATCGGGTAGGCCGTCACCTCCACCGAGTGCACGCCACAGTTCATCCCGGACTGGCTGTAGAACCAGTCGCCCCCGGTCGTCGGAATCTCTTGCTTCATCGCCAGCGTGCCGTCCACGCGGTACTCCACGAGGACCCCGTCCGCCATGCCCGACACCGCATAGGTCCCGGCGCCCGCCAGCTCCCCTTCGAACGAGCTGATCCCGTCCAGCGTCAGCTCGCTCACGTCCAGCCCCGCGCACAGCGCCTGCTCCTGGGTGCTCAGCACCTGCTCGGCACCCGGCGCCTGTGCTTCCGGGGGCACTCCGCAGGCCAGCCACGCCACTCCCGCCAGGACCGCCCACAGGTGCATGCCCTTCATCTCTTGCCTCATGGTCCATTCCTCCGGCGCATGGGCGCTTCGGGCCCAGGCCAGTGCTCGTTCGCGCGGAGCCATGTGCATCCGGCAAGCCAACGGAGCGGGCGTTCTCGATTTCCCGGCGGTCCCAATCGTTCTCGGGGCTTGCCAGCACTGGGAGCTCGAGCGGCGGTCTCCCCTACCCTGGCCCTGATAACGGGAGTGTCCAGGCGGAGGGCTGCTCCTGATAACAGTTGTTTCCCGCAGGCCTTCGCCACACCTGCTCTGCCCGTGGAAGACTGGGAGCGTGTCCACCCTCGACGTTCCGCTTGGCCCCACCTCTGCCCGCTGTGCCACCCACCCGACGGAGGCCTCCAGCGGCACGTGCGCGCGCTGCGGCACCTTCTTCTGTCCCAGGTGCGTGAAGCGGATCTCCAACCAGGACTGGTGCTCGGCGTGCGCGGCCCGCCCGGAGGTCGACTACCTGGAGCGCCTGCGCCTCAAGCTGTGGGGACGCCGAGACGCCGCGGCCTGGGTGTTCGGTGCCTTCGGGCTGCTGCTCGCGCTCATCACGATCCTGTCGGTGTTGCAGCGGCGGATGTCCTGGCTGCTCCAGCTGCTCATGGCGGCCTGCGCGGTGGCCAGCATCACCTTCTTCCTGGGCAGGAAGTGGGCGCGAGAGGCACTCATCGTCACGTCCCTGAGCTGCGCCATGGCGTTCCTGGCGGTCGGCCCCCGGGCCAGCGCGGTCGTCTTCCTGGTCGCCGGCTGCAGCGTGAGCCTGCTCTACCTCAATACGCGCAACCGGCTTTTCTTCCAGGAGCAGGTCTCAACCGCCCGACTCCAGCGCCTGTGGAACGTGCTGGAGAACAACCCGAGAGCCCGCGATGCGATGAACCTGGGCCTCGCGTCCCTCTTCTTTCCGCTCTTCGCACCGATGGCCCTCCTCCTCGGAGTGGTAGCCCTGCAGCGGGTGGATCCGCACGCCCAGCCCCCCATCGGGCGCAAGGGCCAGGCTATCGTCGGCATCGTCCTGGGAACCGTCATGACGGTCCTCTGGGGCCTGCTGCTGTGGAGCGTCGCCAACAGCAGCCGCGAGGAGAACTACTGAGCGCGGGCTCCCAGCCAGGAGCGGATGGGCGACAGCCCCCTGGCGGTTGCCCGTTGGTATAGTCGCCACCTTCGGAAGGTTGGGTTCCGCCTCATGCATGGCCGTCGTGTCCTCTCTCCAGTCCTCCTGCTCGGCGCCGGTACCGGCGAGGCTACTTGCGGGATCCTCTACCTCGCGGGCTATCTGCGACGCGGCGGCATCGAGGCCTTCGTCCGGCTCTATGACGGGGATGAGACCGAAGAAGCGGTCGCACGCTCGCTCGAAGCCATGGTGGCGCGCGTACGCCCTCGGCTGGTCGGCATCAGCCTCAAGTGGTTCCACCACGTCCACCGAGCGCTGCTCCTGGCCCGGACGCTGCGCCGGATCGATCCCGAGATCCGGATCGTCGTGGGCGGAAACTCCGCGTCGTACTGGTGGCGGGAGCTGAGCGGGTTCGACTGCATCGATCACGTCATCCTGGGCGACGGCGAGCTGCCGCTGCTCGCGCTCTGCCAGGGTGCCCCCTCCCCTCCGAACTGCATCACCCGGGCTCCGGACGGCAGTCCGCGACGGCTGCCCCTGGCGTACGTGCAAGGCACCAAGAACAGCGAGGACGTCTACTACTCGCACTTCAACGACATCTTCCTCAGCCGCCAGGATCTCCACGCCTACTCGGGCTGGGTCGCGCCCGGTAAGGGGTGCGGTGAGAACTGCCTCTATTGCGGTGGGGCCCGCGGCAACCAGAAGGCGGACTTCGGACGCGCGAAGCCATTCCTGCGGCCCGAGGAGAACGTGCGCCGCGATCATCAGGAGACCGCTCACCGGACGTGGCAGTACCGCTACGACTTCTCGGGAAGCTCGGCGGAGTTTCTGCAGAGCACCTGGGCCGGGGTCGATCTCTCACGCCACTCCTGCACGTATTTCTTGTGGGGTGTGGCGCGGATGGAGCTCATCGACGCTCTGGCCCAGACCTTCGAGAAGGTCTACATGGTGCTCGACATCGGCTGCTTCTCGGAGCAGCAGCGGCTCGAGCAGATGCGTCGCGGCCTCCTCAAACCATGTGCCACGGACTGGCAGCTCATGGAGCTGATCGAACAGTGCCACCGCCATCCCAATCTGGACGTCGAGGTCTCTGGCATCGCGGGCCTGCCCTTCGCCAGCGCCGCCACGCTCGAAGAGGAAGTCCGTCTGGTGAAGCGCGTGATCGGCATGGACTGCGTGGTGGGCTACCAGCGGCTCGAAGCGCAGCCGGGGGCGCTCGTCACCGAGCACCCCGCGCGGTTCGACATGGAGACCGAGGCGCGAACGTTCGCGGAGTTCCTCGAGTACTTCGAGCAGCGTGAGCCGGGCGAGGTAACGGTGCCGATGATCCGCTTCCGTGACGCGGCACTCGAGGCGGCGGTGCAGCGCACCTCCGATCACGTGGACTCCCTCATGTGGGAGCACCGCGCCGCGAGGCGAAGGATCGCCATCAACGGACGCACGCGCTTGCTGAATACCGCCCCCTCGACGCTCCAGTTCAAGCTCGGAGATTGGTTGGGCCAGCACCGGGTCCCCGCCAAGGTGGCCCAGGAGCAGGTGACCGTCGTGCGCTCGGTGGACGGAACGGGCATGGCCTGCGCACCTTCGGTCAGCCCTCGAAGGTTCACCGATCCGACGCTCGACCAGGGCGAGGACGGGAAGATCCTCCTGAGCACCCTGGCCGCCTTCGAGCGTCCGACGACGGTGTCCAGCGCGGTGGCGCAGCTGGGAGCCAAGGTGAGGCTCGACCCGGACTCAGCGCTCGAGGTCATCGAGCATCTCGTGGACGGGCGCTTCCTGCAGCCGGCGTGAAGCGATGGAGCCCACAATGGGCCGAGCGCGCCGAGAAAGCGCTTTGGGTAGCCTCCTGCGCAAGGAGCCCAACGCATGTTCCATGCAGAAGGTAACGGTTCTAGCGGGCAAGCCCGGATCAGAGCCGTCGGAGTGGCTGCCCTCCTTTCCTTGCTCTCCGTAGGTTGCTCGCGCGGCCAGACAAGCCGAAGTGGTGCCTGCTGCACCTGCCGCAACGGCGAACTGCAACAACACCGGACCCTTCTGTGAAGCGGCACCCCGGGTCAAGCACCTGCGTTGGTTCGTCCTTGTCGTCTTGCGGCAACACGTACCCCAACGCTCTGCGGACACAGCTGCGCTTGGGGCAGCACTGGCCGAGGAGCAACGGGGCGCAGGGGCGTAGCCCCTGCGACTTCGACTGCATAGGACTGCCGATCTGCTGCTGGCTCCCGAGGTTTCGTCGTCCTTCTGTTCGCGCTCGAAGGTGGCGGGCCGTGCCGCCGGCGCATCGGGGTAACTCCAGGCATCCATTTCCCCCTGACGCGAGCCCCGAAACCAAGCTCGCGCGGCTTGTTTCAGGTTCCACCCGAGGGAGCGGCATGACAGATGCGTATCATCACCGATCCCTGGATGCCGTGCTCCTCGTGGACAGGTGAACAAAGGGCAAACGGCCGTCCAGGCATCAATCCCGCTCAGGGATTCACCGAAATCGTGGACTTCAGGTAATCAAAAATGACCCGCAGCGCGCTCGCGCTCCCCTTGCCGCTCGGCCGCAGCAACGGCCGGTCCTTGGGCCTGTGACTCTCGATGAAAAGCGTCGCCGCGTGCTTGGCACTGGCCGTCACCATGACGAAAAGGTCCGAGTCCCGCGCCAGTTGCTTGAGCCGATCGTTGCCCACCTTGTCGTGACTGAGCTGGACCTGAACCTTGGGAAACGTCTCCTCCAGAACGTCGCGGACACGCCGGCCCGCCGCCTCGGTCAGCGTGTAGATGACGACCTTCTTGTTCGCCAAGGCCTTGGCGTCTTCTTGAAGCCCCTTCAGCGCCTCGGAGGCTGAAGCGCCGCCCTCCTGGGAGCCGAGCAGGCCCGACATGGACAATTCGATGCTCAGCTTCCGCAGCAGATGCCACTGCGACGCATCGACCCGCTCGCGGATCTTCCCCAACTGGCTCGTGAGGGTACCGAGCATGCGCTGGCGCACTGTTTCGCCCGAGCACGGGTAGACCATCAACAGATCCAGGAAGTCGATCATCCCATCCAGCAGGACGGGGGAGCACCAGCTCTTCCAGAGTTCCTCGGCCTGACCGACCAGTTCCGAGTAGAGCTCGGAGCGCAGGCCGATGCGGAGAAGTGCCTCGGCCAGCTCATTGAAGATCCGCACGGCATCCACGCCACCCTGGGTGCCATAGACGAGCGCCTCGACGAGCCGGAGGTAGACACCCCGAAACTCGGCCCGGGGAAACGCCTCGTCCCGCTGGAAGAAAGCAAGCAGATGGGGAAGTGCATCCTGGAAGGCATCCCCCATGCCCACTTCCTGGATGAGCAGGGCCAGCTCCTCCGTGCGCGGTTGCGGAGAGAGCAGTGCCTCGATGGACCACTCGAATGCGCCCTGCCGCGCCGTCTCCTGCGCTCGTTCCCATCGGGCATCCTCGCGGAGGCGCCGAAGCCATTCGATCCAGTCCGTGGGGATCGCACTTCCCTGAACGCGAGCGGTCGCTCTTCCGGCAATGGCCGCATAGAAGTCCCGGTTGCTGCGGGAGCGCAGGAGCGTCTCCTGTTCGCCGGGAGCGAGCGCATGGAAGGCACGATCCGCCTCATGCTCGGCCTCGAGGGTGCCCAGCTCGTACGCGCACTCGAACAGGAGCCGTGTCCGCTCGAGCGAAGGGCTGGCCTGACGTGAGAGGGAGAAAGCTCGATCGAAGTCCGCCAGCAAGGCCGCTTGACGTGCTCCTTCCAGCGGGTTGGCCGCCGGAGCTGGCGCGGCGGCCGGCAAGAGCGCCGCGATCTGGAGGAGGAAGGTCTTCTCGGATGGAGGCAGAGGCAGCGACAGCAATTCGTCGCGCAGTGCGGGCCGCTCCTGAGCCACCGCGAGCAGCATGAAGCTTTTGACGATCTCCGGCCGGAGAGCGCCCGCCCGCTTCTCATAGAGGTTGCCGTAGACGGGGAGGACTTCCTCCCGGAAACGCGCCACCGCCCGGACCGCATCACCCGCGGCCTCCAGCGGGGCGAGTTCCTGCTGGTAGACGGCCGTCATGAGGGCCCAGGTGACGGGCAGCGGCCGACGAACCTGCAGCAGGCTCCCCAGATCCGGCAGGCGCAGGAGCTCCTCGGGGCTGGCAAGCGCGGAGAGGATCTGCACCCGGAGGAACAAGAGGTTCAGCGCGTCCAGCCGAAAGTTTTCCTGAAGGAAGCGCAGATGCTCCTCGGCGGAGGCGCGGTGCCCCGCCTGGATCGCCAGGTAGAGATCCCGAAGGACGGCGCTGGTGGCTCGGGGGAGCGCCCGGGCACGCCCCTTGCGGTACTCCCAGCTGGTGCGCAGCAGGGTCAGCCCATTGAAGATGTCCTTGTCCCCACTGGAATTCCGCCCGCGGAAGTGAAAGGCCCGCCCTCCCGTGAGCTCGCGCACGGCGCGCTCGATGGGATGGGACTCGTCCAGCACGGCGGGCAGCCCACGAAAGTCCGAGTAGCTCGGGCCGATGAACGCGGTGAGTTCCTCACCGAGGATCCGGAGTTCCGCGTCGGTGAACGCCATTCCATACCAATCGATCTTCTGGCCCTTCCGCCAGTAGGGCAGCACGGTCCGCTGAGGCGAGTGGGTGCGCAGCCGCTCCACCCACGGGCGAAGCTTGCCTGCGGGGGTGTTCCCTCCCTTCTCGATCTCTCCCAGGGAGAAGTCATTGCCGGCGCCGAAGAAGCGCTGGAGGAACGAGGGAATGTCCAAGCTCATGGCAGCTCCGCTCCCCAACGCTCCGCGAGCAGCACCCGCTTCTCGGCCACCACATCCTGCGCGGTGAAGAAGTGGATGAACTCCTCGTTGAGGGTGATCCCGCTGTAGGTGAAGTTCATCGAGCCGCTCAGGTAATACCCATCCCCGAGAAGCCCCTTCTCGTGCAGGGCCTTCTGCTCGTGTAGCTTCAGGCGCGGGTGATTGCCCGCGCGCATGACATCCAGGAAGGCCTCATTCCGGGAATCGGGCCGCGTGGCGATGTGGAGGGTCGTCCCGCTCTCCAGGAGCCGGCGCAGCACGGCGGAGAGGCGGATGGGTGCAGTGCCCCACTCTGGCGCCAGGGTGAAGAAGGAATAGGCGCGGTTCTCCAGGACGGCGATGTCGGAGATCCACGGGGACACCAACCAGATGCACCGGCTGGGCGACACGAGCTCCGAGGCGAAGAGGGCCTGGAGCAACGCGGGGACATTGGGAGCCCTCGCCGAGGTGGACAGGTGACGGGCTTCGCGCAACATCAAGGGATGACCTCCGGGCAGCGCAGCTTCACGGAGAAGCCCGTGAGTTCACGTACCACGGCTTCGACTCGCGGGAAGAGATGGAGGAACCCCACCTCGATGGGATCGGCCACCAGTTGGAGAAGTGCGCTCTTGAGCGCATCGCGCTCAGCCTCGGCCGCTACCAGCCTCACCGAGCCTCCCTCCGCGAGCGTCGTCTGCACCTGATTCCGCCAGTCCTGACTGGAGAGCTCGATCGTCCGCTCCGTGGGCCCGATGCAATCCAGGACAATCTCCCGATCCGCCTCGGGAAGGCTGGCGAACGGGTTGTAGGACGACAGCGCCCGGGCCCGAATGATGCTCCCCCGAGGCCACAGCAGGCCGTAGATGGCCTGGTAGCGCCAGGACGCCTCCTCATGCATCCCCTGCCCCACGCTGGTGAATCCCGCCGCAAGCGCCTCGTCCTGACTGGCCACGAAGGCAAAGGGACGCGCCTCGATCTCGATGCCCAAACGGGCCTCCTCCTGCTCCCATAAGCGCAGGAGCACGCGGAGCACCTCATCCGTCTCCTGGCTGCTACCGGGACGGAGCACCCGGGCGTGGAGGGCGCAGATGACGGAGTGCGAGGTGAGCAGTCCCCGTGATGCCATGACTGCGCGCAGGTGCTCCGCGGCCCGGGATAGGCTGCGCATCCCATAGGCACCGCGGACCTCGGCGAGCGCGTCGGAGAGTTCCTGCTCTGTCTCCAGCAGCTTCAGCAAGCGGGTGAGCTCCGAGTCCACCAGCTCGAAGTCCGACGGCGCCAGCGCGCTCTCCGCGAGGAGATAGAACAGGCGTGGATCCTCCGCCGTGCGCCGGAGGATCTCCTCGACGATGCCGCCCCCTCCCATGGAGTCCTCGGTGATCCAGATCTCCCGCCACTCCTCCGAGGGAAGCGCCCCTTGCGGAGAGGGCCCCGGGTCGAGATCGAGCGTGAGATCCCCCGCATCGAACTGAGGGCAGAGGCGTTGACAGGCCTCCAGCAGGGCCCCTCCCAGGGTGGCGCAGAAGCGCTCCTGGGCCCACCGGTGCCACCCGCCATCGGGAGGCTCCCAGAGGCTGCGCGCCAGCTCGTGGAGCCGGGCCTGGACCTCGGGGTTGCGGCAGAGTTCCTCGATGTTCTTGTGGACACGGGCCTTGCCCGCTGGCTCGGCGTCCTCCTGCGCTTCCACGTCGACCACCTGGAAGATCACGTCGAGGACGGAGGAGAGCTCTTCGTCCAGCTCCGCCTCGCGCAGTTCAGCCGCGGCTTCCTTCAACGTCGACTGGGCGCCAGAGGCCTGTGTCACCAGCGCCGCCAGGTACACCTGACCCAGCCAGTCCAGCTGGAAGGTATTGGCCAGGGAGCCCAGCAGCTCGTCCTGCTGGACTCGGTGGCGGAAGTACGCGGAGCGGAAGGCTCGGAGCTTGCGCTCGCTGCCGGCTCCCGCCTCCATGCGCAGGTTCTCCGGCATCCGAAAACGGAAGCGGATGCCATCCACGTCCTTGACGAAACCCACTGCTGCGGGAGGTCCACCGGGTGACTCGCAAAACCGGAGGGAGAGGCACCGCTCCTCGTACTGAACCTTGAGCTCCGCCTCGCAGCCAATCGCGAACCGGCGGACGTGGATGCGTGAGTCGAGGTTGTGGGTGAAGTAGCGCACGTCCTCGAAGAGGCGCGCCCAGGGAGTCCCCGCGGGAGGCCGGATGGCCACCCCGTCGTCCTCGGAGAAGATCTGGCTGCGCCACTCCAGCGTACCTCGCGAGCTGGCCTGGACGGCCCGCTCCGTCACCTGGGTCTTCAGAACCCAGGGGCGGATGCACCGGACGGGCACCACCTTCCCGTCCTGGATCATCTGGAAGATCCCCGCCTCCTCGAACTCCGCGCACCAGGACGTAACGGGCATGTCCTGGTTCTCGTCCACCAGGTTGGGCGGGGGGATCCAGTGTTTGATGTCCCCGCGGCTGATGGCGAATCGACGGGTGACATTGCCAGGAGTCAGCACCCGCATGGCCTGGACGATGGGCATGACGTCCTTGCCCTCCTCGTCGCGGCTGGTCTCCGGCGGGTTGATGATGGTGACCTCGGGCAGGTTGAGGTCACTGAAGAGGTTCTCGGGGACGAAGTCGGGCAACGGGGCGTTGCGCGCCTGGAGATCCTGGCTCCCCTCCCCTGCCTGAACCTGGAGGCGAGCCCACTTCGAGCGCAGCCGCCGGAGCATGGTGGGAACGACCGAGGCCAGCAGCGCTCGTGGTGGCTCCCACAGGACGGCGATCACCTCTTCTGGCGGAATCTGCAGGGCCTTGGAGAGGTAGGACTCGAGCTCTCGTCGAAGTCCTTCCTCGGTCAGTAACTCCTCCAGGAGCCGGGCCTCCAACTGCTGCCGCTGAACCGCCGGGAGGTACCTGTCCGAGGCTGGCTTGGTGAAGTCGTACCAGACACTGCCCCTGCCCGCGTTCGCGGGCAGCTTCGTCGCCACCCAGTCCATCAGCGCGTACGTGGCTTGCATCCGCAACACGTGCCTGTTGAGCGTGGGCAGCGAACGCCCTTCCAGTTGGGGATCGAAGAGTTGATCGTACCCCTGGTAGGCCAGCCGATCCCGGCCGTAGTCGGACAACACCACCACCGTCCACGGGCGCATCGTCCGCCGGCGCCCGGCGCGCCCCTTGCGCTGGAGAAACGAGGCCACGTCGCGCGGGGCCTTGTGCTGCATCACCGCGCCGACCTCGGGATCGTTGTAGCCCACCTCCAACGAGGCCGTGGCCACCACCACGTCGCTGTCACGGTCGACGCCCACGTCCTGCGAGGAGGTACGGCTGATCTGGAGCGGATGCTTGAGATCGTGCCCCAGTTCCTGGGGCAGGACCCACGCCTGCCCGGCCTGGAACTGCGAGAAGTTCGGGCTCTCTGGAGGCACGCGGAGGGCGGCCAGCGGCTCCTTGATGTGACGTCCAAAGGGCCCATAACCCTCGGCGCTGCGCAGGTCGTGGTAGAGCCGGTTGGTCACGTCCAGGTCGTCGGTGAAGCAATACACTCGCTTGCCATAGGCGCCCTCGCTGAGCCCGTTCTGGGGATCCAGCGTCCGCCGCAGCAGCATGGCCGTCTGGATGCTCGTGGACAGGAGGCTCGTGCCTGAGGCGGGATCGCCCCGGAGCGCCAGCTGGTACTCCATGCCCTCCTCCACCATCGGGCCGCTGGGAGAGATCTCCTCCACGGAGGAAGGGGGCAGACCCACGAGCCGGGAGAAGAAGTCCGTGGCATCCCGCAGCGTGGCCGACAGTCCCGTGAAGTGAAGCGGACTGCCCAGCGCATGGCGATAGCGCCGCAGGACGTGCGCGACCTGCGCGCCATGGACGCCGTGGTATGTGTGCACCTCGTCCAGCAGGACGATGCGGGGACGATACGAGGTCCCCAGACCGAAGAGATGACCGAACTGAGAACTGCTCAGCTGACGGTTGAGCATCTCGGTAGTGGTGAAGAGGATGTCCGGCGGCACGTGCACCAGCCGGTCGCGCGTGAGGACGATCTCGTCCTCCTCGACCTTGCCTGGACAGTCGGGAGATTCGCAGCGCAGACGTTCCCTGCCTGCTGCCAGATCCTCCTTCCTCCACTGGAGAACCCCCTCGCACACGGGGCATCGCAGGACGGGGCAGGCGAAGCTCCCACTCCTCTCCACCCAGGCTTTGTTGCTCCGCAGCGAGTCGGCCGAGGCCTGTTGCGGAGTGAGGCCCGAGAAGGCGGCCACGATCAGCTTGCGGCCCGCCGGGAGCACTCCATCCAGGCGGCGAGCCTGCAGGAAGGTCTCGGAGAGCTGATCCTTGAGCAACTCCGTCCGCGGGTACACCGCGAGCGCCTTGGTGAAGTACTGCCCGGGGCGAATGAGCCCCGCGAGGTACGAGAGCGCGGGAAGGTAGAAGGCCAGGGTCTTGCCAGTCCCCGTGCCCGCGCAGACGATCATTCCCCGGGGCCGGCTTTCCTCGAGGTCACCGAGCATCCGCTGAGTGGCACGAAGCTGGAAGTCCGCGAGATGGAGGGGCTTTCCCCCCGCGTTGAGCAGCGCCTCGAAGGCCTGCCAACCCGTAGCCGGGAGACGGACCTCCGGCCGCATCCGGTTCAGCGCTTCGGCTGGCTGGATGTGCCGGGCCGGATACCGGCGAGGGCGCAACGCGAAGCGGTAGTCGCTCACCAGGGTGGGCGCGTTCTCCCACCGCTTCTTCGGGAAGAGCTGCCGCAGGCGCGCCATGAGGCGCGTCGTCTCGGCCATGCGCGTCCGGTACAGGGAGCGCCCCGCGATGTGGAACTCGAACAGGAGTCCTCGCTCGATGAGCTCCTCGCAGAGTTGGCCGGCGGCCACCTGCTCGTCGCGCTCGGAGAGAAAGTCGGCGGCGAACTGGCGCACCTCATCGTCGGAGAAGCCGCCATCACACAGGCCCCAGCTGAGCTGTCGGGCCTCTTCGCGTTCCAGGGTGTCGAGAAAGTCGCGGAGCAGTTCGAACGTCATAAGGCTCCCGTCAGGCTAGGCGGATGCGGAAGGTGGAAGTGAGCCGGTTGGAGACGAGCCAGGCACGCACGGAGTCCGTCCACAGATCGAGCGGAGCTCCCTGCTGTGAGACGGCCTCACGGAGGAAGCTCACCACTTCCTTGGGCACGTTGTCGCTGCCGAGCTTGCGCCACTCCGCGTCGATGTCCTGGAGCGCCTGCTTGAAGGCCTCGAGTTCAGCGGCGCTCCGAGGAGGCGTCCGGTTCCTCTGCTGGAGCGCCAGGACGCGCCCGCGCACCGCGTTCACCGTAGGGGTGAAGGCTGGGATCTTCTGGAGGATGATGAGGAGCTCATCGGAGAACCCCCGCAGCTTTCCGACGACATGGCTCGTCCATGCCTCCACCTGCGCGCGCTCGAGGGGCTCGAGGATCTTCTCCACCTTGTCCTTCAGCTGGGAGAACGGCTTGTCCAGCGCCTGATCGGGCGACGTGATGTAGGCGGCCCGGAACTCTCCCACCAGCTTGCTGATCGACTCCGCCAGCCCGGGAGGGACCGTGGACATGCCCTCGGAGCGCAGCAGCGCGGCCGTCGCGGAGAACTGCTGGAGCCGGACCTGGAGCTTCTCGATCTGCTCTCGGCGCGTCGTGAAGCGATTGAGCTGGTCGAGCTGCCGCTGGAGCTGGAGCTTCGTGTCGATCAGCTGGGGCAACTGCTGGATCTGCTCCTGCATCCTCATCCTTCACTCCTTTTGAGCTCCTCGGCCAGCTTCTCCATGGTGGCCAGCGCCGTGGTGATGGCCTCACGTGCCACTTCCAGCTCCTGCCCGCCCTCGGTCCGGAGTTGGGTGAGGTCGGAGTTCACTCGGTTGCTCGAAGCGTTCAGGAACCGCTGCGCCCGCTCGATGAAGGTCTCGATCGAAGACATTCCCGCGTGGTGGTCGCGCGAGAGATCCACGATCCGTTTGTCCGAGTTCTTCTGCTCCCGGAGGCGCGCGATGGCGGCCAGCGTCGTCCCTGCGCTGGGGGTCAGCGTCTCGACGCGCTTGATGGCCTCCTCGAGATCATTCAGGTTGATCCCCACGAAGGCGCCCGCGTCACGGGCCTTCGTCATGGTTGTGCGCAACCCGGCGAGGAGTTCCTTCCAATCCGTGGATGGCTCGATCACCTGTGTCACCCGAGACTCCCAGTCCAGATGGCGCTCCTGCTCCTCGGCCAGGGCCTTGTCGAGGAGTTCGTCCACCTTCTGGCGCACCTTCGTGATCGGCTCGAGCTCGATGCCCTTCAGGTCTTGCGGGAGGACTTCGTGCGGACGCCAGTCCTTCAAGAGCCGCTCGAGCGGCTCGACGATCCGCACGCCATCGACGATCTGGACGGCACGACGCCCACCCTTGGTGCACCCGGTCCGGCTCACGACGATCTGCTGGAGCTTCTGCCGGTTGCTGGAGAGCACCTTCGTGAGCGCCTTCCAACTGGCTCCGCGCGCCTCCGAGGCAGGAGCCCATTCCGAGAACAGGACATCCACCACCTCCTCGATCGAACCTGCCTTCGTATAGGCGGGGCGCCCGGCCAGCCGTGCTCCCAAGGTCAGGAGCTCGACAGCGGCCGGCACGGGATCGAAGGCAGTTTCAGACTCGGTGGGAGCCTGGATGCGCGCGAGCACGAGACTGGTCCACCGGTCGAGCCGGGAAGTGAAGGCCCTGAGGTACCTCGCCCCGCCCGGGAATCCCCAGTGTCCATGCCGATGGAAGCGAAGCAGTCCCTCCAGGGCGAGCGCGGTGGCGCGGAACTCCTCGGCGGTCTCGTGCTCGGGGATGCGGAGGGATATCGCCGTCGAGTGAAACTGGAGGCTCTGCCGATGGAAGTTGATGCTCTTGACCTGAAACCCACCAGTCTCGCTCACGAAGTGCTTGATGAGGAGCAGGGACGGATCCCAGAGGTGGTGTCCCGTGATGGCGGCGTGCAGATGCTCCCGGAGCGTCTGCGTGAGGGCACTGGCGAGCGTCCCTCCCTTCAGCCAGGCATTGAGTTGCTCCAGTTGCTCGTCGAGCTTCGCGTCCTTGGGATCCTGCCGGGATTCCGGGGCCACAGGCGGAACGCCCGGGGTCGCCTTCGGACCCGTGGGGATGAGAGGAGCAGGCGTAGGCGCGATCGCGACGGGTTCCTCTCTCTCCACACCCAGCGGCGGAAGATCGAAGGCCTCGTGGATGACCGGATCGAGGTCGACGAGCTCACGGCTCGAGGACCAGAACTCCAGCAGCACCTCGCGCCTGTCGCCGTGGTTCGGGTCCCTCCGGTGGATCTTGTCGGTGACCGCGATGGGCAGACCGGCCTTGCCGGTGCCGAAGTGGGCTCGCAAGGCAGGGGATGGGAAGTGTCCGGCCTTCAGATCGTCGGTGTACGTCTCCAGGGTGTGCTTGAGAACATCCTTGATGAGGAGCCGTGGCACGAACCGTCCCGGGCTGACGCGCTCCTGCATGCGCTGGAGCGCCAGGGCGTTGAACGGATAGAGCCCAACGCCATCGCGCTGGCCGAAGGCGTGGTGGCATTTCTCCTGAAAAGGACACTCCTCGCAGGCATTGGGCGGCTTCGCGGCCTGCTCGCTGCCCTGGTGCACGCCTTCGAACCAACCCTTGAGCTCGTTTGCGGGTACGCGGGACGCGTTGAGGTAGCGCGCGACGAACTGCTGGATCTCCCCACTCTGCTCCATCTCCGTTGTCGCATGTGAGTCGATGTCTAGGTTGACGGTGAAGGACGTCCGGTGCTTCACCGTCTCCCTGAAGTCGCGGAAGTAGCCGCTGGTACACGCCAGGGCCGTGCGGATGCCACAGAGAGGGCGATGGCCTTCCTGAGCGCTGCGGACCAGGAGTGCCTCGAGCAGCTGGTGCTCGATTCCCTGGAGCTTGGCGAAATCCTCGATGAGGAGGATGAGCTCGACGCCCTTCTCCGCGAGGACTTCGCGCACCTCGGTCATCAGCTTCAGCAGCCCCTCTCCTCGCAGATGCAACAATGAGGAAATGGACGCATCCAGGTTGAAGTTGAGCCAGCGGACCGCTTCCTGGAGCACGCTAGGGTCGCTGAGCTGGAAGTACACTTCCCGAGCGGCGGCGCCAGCCTGATTCACTTCATCCAGCCTGAAGCTGAGATCGGCCTCCGTGAACTTCCTTCGCTCCGTCAGGCGCTCCACCCGATCAGAGCGACCCAGCACGTGGGTCGCCAGCCGATCGATGATGCCGCCATCCGACAGGAAGTGCTTCCGGAAGACCGGGTCGTACAACAGGGCGGGCAAGGTCTGGACGCAGTACTCCTGCCCCTCCGTGAGGCCCACCATCCCATGAGCCCCGTTGGGGCCGATCTCAGTAGCGATGTTGTTGAGCAGCAGTTCGCGCGCCCGGCCCTCGGTGAGGGAGTCCGTCTCCTCATGCAGGCGCTTGCGGAAGGTGTCGAACCGCTCGCCCTCCAGGTCTCCGACGATCCGCTCGATAACGGAGCGCAGGTTGGTTCCCACCTTGGGAATGAGGAGGGGACGGCGCTTCTCCGTCTCGGGGATCTGGGTATGTAACCACCGAATGAGGTGGGACTTGCCCGTGCCCGCGTCCCCCAGGACGGGAACAAAGGCAAAGGACGAAGGACTCAGGAAGTCCTTCAGGAGTTCCTGCTCGCTGTAGGCCCGCGAAGCGGTGCCGTCCTGCAGGTCCTGGCGGGTCATCAACACGGGATGGTGCGTGGCGAGGAAGACCTCCTGAGGCACCTGAAGCGCCTCGGTGTCCATTACCTGCTCCACGCGCTCCCGCTTCCAGCAGTCGTACCGCTTCATCCGCGTGCCTCCCCCCGCCACCGGACCTGCGAGTAGAGCACCACCTGATCGTCGTCTGGCAGTTGGACCGCGTCCGCATCGGACGCGTGGGACATTTCCACCACGCCCTCCTCCTGGAGACGGAGCCACGCATGGGCGCTGGCCCGGGTCAGGGTGCGACCATCCAGCGGCTTCGAGCGGCCCGCCTGCTCATTCTCACGCCGGAACACGCCTTCCTCGAAGATGCCGCAGAGTCCGGCCAGGTCGGCCAGAACCTCCGTGAAGGCCCGGGACGCGCGGGGCTTGGGGAAGAGCTGGGGAAGGCGCAGACGCAGGTGCTTGGTGGGATCCGGAATGAGGAACTGGGTGCTTTTCTTGCTCGAGAACGTCCAGGTGAAGCCCAGGTAGCAACCCCACTCTCGCAGTTGCCCGTAGCGAGCCAGGTTGTTCATGTGCAGGGACCTGACCTGCTCTCGGTGTTCCCTATCCAGGAAGTTCCAGTCCGCTGGCGGTCGTTGGGGGTCGAAATCGAGGTACCAGGCGATGGTGCGCGCCAGGTCGTGGTTGATCGGGTTCTCGGGCTTCAGGAAGAGATCACAGAGCGTGAGCGGAGCCAGGTCCTCGGCATGCTTCGGGTCTCGAGCCGCCTTCGGCAAGTCGGGAGAGAGGACCACGCCGTCTCCGTCCTTCTCGAGCAAGCGCATGCTCTCACACGCCGCCAGCACGCGCTTGATCATCCCGCGTCCACCCTTCTCCTCTCCCTCCGGCGCAGAGGGCTGTGCCGCGGCGCTGTCCTGCACCGGTGGCTCTGCTTCGGCCTCCTCCGGCTCCCCTTTCTTGGAGGAGAGGTCGGCCAGGCCCTGGGGCATCAGCACACGCTCCAGGGTCTCGCGTGATTCACGTTGTTTTCGCGCACGAAGGAGATACCGGTAGACGGCCAGAACCCGGCTCGGCACCGCGTCCGGAATGCTGAAGACGCTCATAGGGAGACTCTTACTCGGAACTCGTCAAAGGTGAGGCTGCGACAATCGAGGACATCCCTCAACCTGCGATGGGGAGCGGTGGGGTCCACGGCATCCTGAGGGAGGAAGACCACCCGGGGAGGGGTCGGCAGACCCTCCGCCGTCCGGGCCGGCACATACATCCTGGAAGGCACGGGGCGCTCACGCGGGTGGAAGACAAGGAGCGGCCCCAGCAGCTCGGAGTCGGGAAACCGCAACTCCTCGTGGAAGAAAACAAGATGGGGCGCGCGCTCGAACTCCATACGGTAGTCCTCCAGGACCTCACGAGGAGCGACGAGGTCCTGGAGTCCCTGCCCGACGAACCAGCGAAAAGCCCTCCGGCGGTGTCGAGGCCAGGAGGCATCCTCCGCAGCCCCCTGATAGTAGATGACGAGCATCTCCCCTCCCCCCATCAAGACACGAAGTCCCGGCTCCACCGTCCGGCTCGGGCGCCACGGCGAACGAGGAGGAGGCGCGGGCATCGTGGTGCGGTGGCGGCCTGCTCTCCAGCATGCGGCGCATCCGCCACAGGCCGGGGCGACGTCGATGGCCTGACGTGGGGGACGCCCTGGAATCCGATACACCTCGGCCAGGATCTCAGCGATGCAGCGGGCCCCTCTCAGGCACTCCATCATCAGCTCGTGGCCACGCCGGGCGAAGCCGCGCTGACGCTCGGGTTCGATGACGTGGGTCCACGTCTCGGGCAGGTTGTGTGCCTCGTCGAGGATCTCCACCACGCGCCGCCGGGAATATCGCTCGAACTCCTGGGCGTACCACGCCTCCGCGTCCTGGGAGCCCTCTGCCTCGGGGGCCAACCGGGGCGGAGCCTCCGAGGAGAGCCTCAGCAAACCGGCCCGGGTCATGAGGGTGAGCGTGCGGATGTTCCACAGGACGTTGTAGGAGCGCTCGGCCATGTCGATGCCGTCGCCTTGCAGGGTCCTGCTCACATCGAGCGGAACGCGGTAGCGCCCGTTCCCCAACGGTTCCGCTTGCTTGAACATCGAGTCCCAGCGCGGCTGCCCCAGCGCGATGCTGATGATCCTGTGCTGGCTCATGTCCTGAGCTACCTTGACATCCTGCCCTGTGTAGACGACGAGCGAGATGCTAGCCCGGCCATCCCGCCCTCCCCGCCCCACCTCCTGGTAGTACCGGTCCACGGTCTCTGGGACACAGGCGTGCACCACCGCTCGCACGTCCTCCTTGTCCACCCCCAATCCGAAGGCGGAAGTCGCCACCACCATGTCCGTGGCCCCGGCCTGCCATTGCCGGAGAACTCGCTGACGCTCGGGGGTGCTGGTCTGGCCCGTGACCTCCTCGCAGCGCAGGAATCCCTGGTCGCGCAGAAGCCTCGTCCATGACTGCGCGTCCGCCACCTCCGTGGTGTAGAGAATGAGGGGCCTGGGCAGGTGGCGCAGCGCCTCGAGGATGCGATCCTGCTTCTCGGAAGGCGATGCGCACCTCGCAAAATGGAAGGAAGGCTCGGGGCGCAGTTGCACCGCTGCGATGATTCCAAACTCACCCGGCTCCTTGAAGAGCGTCTCCAGCGTGTCCAGGCAGGACTCGGTGAGGGTGGCGGTCAGGAGCAGGGTCCGAAACGACGAGCCCTTCGGGCAGGCCCGCAGCAGGCCCCGCCGGATGCCCGCCAGCTCCTGGAAGGCGGAGCGGAACTCCTCGCCCCACTGCTCGATCATGTGGGCTTCGTCGACCACGAGGAGCCGGAGCAGACCGGCGCTGGCGGCGTCATAGAGGGCGCTGCTGAGTGAGCCGAGGAGGCTCTCCGGAGAGGTGAAGACCATCCGCTGGGTCCCCTGCCGGATACGCTGGCGGATCCCCTGATTGCGTGCGCGTGCCTCCGCGTCCGTGGCCGAGAAGTAGGCCGTCGGATGGGCCACCAGGGTCCCCAGGGCACGTTCCTGATCGATGCCGAGCGCCGTCGTGGGGACGACCACCACGGCGATGCCAGAGGGCTGAGAGAGCCACAGCGCCGGCACCTGCGCGAGCAGGCTCTTGCCAGCCCCCGTGGGCAACACCGCGACGAGCGTGGAATCCGGAGGGCTGGACAGTGCACATCGCAAGGCCTCCCGTTGCGCCACGGAGCGATAGGAGGACCGCTTCGCAATGGCGATGACGGGATCTCCCGGGGCGGGCTCGTACGTGCGGCGCGGCGTTTCGGCGAACGCGGCCTTCTCAATGTCCTGGGTCTCGGGCAGCCACGAGGGATGCCACTCCGAGGCCTGCACCCGAACGAAGCCCGTACGTGTGGGGAAGGCATCCAGACCGAACGACTCCCACTGCGAAGGCTCGAGCCAGGGAGGCGCCGCTGGCACGAGCAGGCTCTGACGCACCTGACTCCCCTGCCGCTCCTGCTCGCGCCGAAGGACGTGCCTCACAAGGACGGCCAGATCACCGCGCCCAGGAACTCCTGCGGGAGGACCTTCTGTGCCACGAAGTGCCTCCACGGCCGACACGAGCCTGCGGTGACAGGGCTCCGTGAAGTCCTTGGGCGAGGCCGTGACCTCTCCGACCAGGTAGCGACGCAGGTGCTCGAATGGATCGACCACGGCCTCTTTCATTCATCCATCCTGCAGACGGCGACCGGAGAGGACGATGAACCCCACGGAGTCGAGTCGGATGGAAGGGCTTCGGATGCCCGACATCAGGGCCTGGGAGATGGTCTCTTCCACTTCCAGCTCCTGCCCGAGTGCCTCCTTGCGGTCGGGTTCATCCTGCTGCTCCCGGTAGAGCCGCAGGCGGAGTTGCTCCAGGCGGGCCGCCATCTCGGCCTCCGCCCGGCGCTCCACCTGCTCCGCGCGCTGGATGTAGCTGTCGCGCATGCGCAGGTGGACCTCGGAGGACTCCCTCATGCGCTGGCAGAGATGGGGCCATTCGCTGGGATCAACGACCTGATCGATGTCGCGCAGGTGGATCTTGGCGAGGTTCCAGTCGTTTCCACCTTTGTCATGGCTGAGGTAGGGCCGCTCGAGAAGGGACAGCCACTCGGGCTTGCGCACCTCCGAAGTGTCGTCCATGAAGATGGTCTCCACGAAGGGGGGATAGAGGGAATCCGCCCATCGGCGCAGAGCGCCAGCATCAAAGAGCTTCCACCGGGCCCCCACCTCCAGCGCAGGCCCCAGATCCGCCTCCACGAGGTAGTTGAAGCGGAAGAAGAAGCGATCCTCCTGGGAAGAGGGAGCCCAGCCTGGCTGGTAACGCCACAGGGCGAAGCACTGCCCCCGGTCATCCCAGCGCATGTAGCGGGCTACGCTGTCGACGAAGCGATCTCCGAGCCGGAAGAGCCCGGTGCCGGGGATCTCGACCGCGGTCGCTCGGTGATGCGTGCCATAGGCCGTCGCCCGGCGTACCCCATGCTGCTCGAAGAGCGGAAGGATGTGCTCGGCCAGGTAGTCCGTGGGGATCAACGTGCGGCGCGTGGCCTCGTACTGATGGACGTTGGCGAAGTCCGGATGCGCGGACCGAGCGAACTGCAGGGCATCGACCACCCAGCCATCCATGGCCTGCTCGATGGGCATCGACTGGGCGTCGAAGGCCTTGAATGACTGGACGAACGTCCCCGTGGTGTCCCGAGACAGGGCCTCGATGGCATCGAGCGCGTCCTGCTCGGCCAGGCGAGCATGCTCCTGGTCGATCTTCGCGGTGATGTCCGGGATGAGTTCACTCAACCCCTGCGCCCCCTGGTGGAAGAGGGCCTTGCGGATGACGGGCATCCGCTCCTCGACGAAGAACTGCAGCGCGGCGATGGATTGGCGGAAGACGCCGAAGCCGGTGTCCAGCATGGAGAACCAGGCGGAGTGCGAGGACGTCTCCACGTCCGGCCCCACGAACACACGGGAGCGCATCGGCTGGCTGCGACCAATCCGGTCCACGCGTCCGATGCGCTGCTCGATGCGGTTGGGAGACAGCGGCAGATCGAAGTGGATGACGACGTCGGCCATCTGCAAGTTCCGGCCCTCCTCCCCTGTCCGATCGCAGACGAGCACATCACAGTCCGAGTCGACCTCGAGGAAGCGTTTGACCTCCTCCTCCACCTTGTCCGGCGCTAGCCCGAGCTTATGGCAGGCCACCTCCTCCTCTCCCAGTGCCTCGCGCAGCCGCTCGACGATAATCTGGCAGGCCCGGGTGTACGCGGTGAAGACGAGAACCTTGGGAGCCGGCTCATCTACTTTCCTGCGCAGTTTCCGGATGATGGCCAGCAGTTCGTCGCATCGGTCTCCCTCCTCGGACTCCCGCTGGGAGACCTCGATCATCGCGGAAAGGATCTCCTCCTCTCCCTCCATCAGCGGGTGACGGCAGAGCAGCGCGAAGTCCTCTGTCGTGAAGTCATGCTTCAGCTGAGGATGGGGTTTGCGGTCGATGCGGCTT
Organism: Hyalangium gracile; assembly: GCF_020103725.1. Lineage (NCBI taxonomy): Bacteria > Pseudomonadati > Myxococcota > Myxococcia > Myxococcales > Archangiaceae > Hyalangium > Hyalangium gracile. Next base: position 255,138 of record NZ_JAHXBG010000002.1, read on the forward strand.
CGAACCACCTCCCCCAGGACTTCGAAGCACGTGCCCGCACTTTCCCAGAGGAGGCAGAAGAGCCGCACCAGGGACGGCTCCTGGGCCGGATCCTCCACGAGGTTCGTGTGCGCGAGGCTGCGCCAGTTCTCCAACAACTCCAGGATCTCTCCCCACCGCTCGTCGCTGTCGGACTCCTCGATGAGAGGCCGGTGCGCCGAAGAAGCAGCTTCGACATAGCGAAGCGCACGAAGCCCCTCTCCAACGGCGCGACGGCGGTTGCGGAGCATGCGGCGATAGAGGCGGTACGTCTCGCTCACATGGACACGGAGCGCGCGAATGGCCGCGTCCCGGAGGGCGCGCTCGGGTTGATCCAGGGTCTTCTCCAGCGCAGAGGCCAGAGCCTCGAGCTTCTCGTCTCCCGCGAACGTGACACGCAGGGTCTTCAGGTTCTGCCGGATGACGAACGGATGGACGCCCTCGCGCAGGGACAGGAGCAACTGGCCCACCTGCTGGCGCTTGACCACCCGTGCGCGGAAGCGCTCCTCGTCCTCCAGGCGGTACAGCCGGGGATCGAGCAGATGCAGCATCGCCAGGAAGCTGCGCTCGTTGTGGAGCGCGGGAGTCGCCGAGAGCAGAAGGAGCCGTCCCGCGCCATGAGCGAGTCGGCGGAAGGACTCGAAGCGGGCCCGCTCGGAAGCCTGATCGGAGAAGGCTAGCGCGGCGATGTGGTGGGCCTCATCGAGCACAACCAGACCCGGAATTGGCGCATCCCTGAGCTCCTCGAGCTCATCCGTTCCCAGCACCTCGACATCTCCCAGCTCGAAGGCCTCGAACTTCTCGAGCAGCTCCGCCTTCCATTGAGGAACGAGCATGGGGGGAACGAAGAGGCGCACGCTTCCGCGCGGGTCATCGAGGAGAAACTGCCGCACGATGACTCCCGCTTCGATGGTCTTGCCCAGCCCCACTTCATCGGCCAGGAGGTAGCGCTGAACGGGATCCTCCAGAACCCGGCGCACGACCTCGACCTGATGGGGCACAAGCGCAATGGAGGCAGAGAGCAAGCCCGTCATGCCTCGGGCCGCGGCGCGCTGGTCCGTGAGGGAGCGGAAGAAGGCGTGGCGGCGATCGTGGAAGAAAGGCGTCTCGTGCGCCTTCATCTTGAGGATCTCGATGGGATCCAGGATGGGCTTGTTGCAGCGGACGAAGATCTGCCCCTCGGGAACATAGCGAGACTCCGCGTTGGGAAGATCCACTTCGTACTCCCCGTCGACCAGGCGCTGGATGCGGCCGATCTGCCAGGGTTCGTCCTCATCCAACCGGAAGTAGCAGCGCGTCTGCGGACTGAGGCGATGGAGACTGACGTCACCGCGAGGCACGATCTGGCGTTCGCGCGCCGACTCGCTGGCGTCGACGAAGTACTCGATCGTGACTGTCTCTTCGTTGACCTCCGCCGCCTTACCGGGACCTTCGCTTCGGGTCCGAGCCACCACGATGGCTCCCAGTTCGAGAGCTGGCATGCCCCGAATTCTTTCCATGAACGGCCCCCTCCGTAGGCTCACAAAGACAGTCCAGAGATTAACAAGTTCGTCGCAACCCAGCACGATCGTTCAGCTTTCCCCGCCGGGTACGTTCCCACCCAGCGTGACGACCGGTGCGAGCCTCTTCGCTTTCAGTCCGGGTTCCCCTGAGAGGGTTCAGACTTTTTTTGGAAATGATTGCAGGCGGGCGAGGTCGTTTGGTCGAAATCGCATCCATGAAGGGGGGAGGAACAAAATGGCAACGGCTGCGCATGGGGTGACACCGGCGGCAGGGGCGGAGGCGACATGATCCCACCGCGTGCTCACACGTCTCTGTCTCGAGTTCTCCGGGGTTCGAGAAGGCCCAGGAGGCCCATGGCTTCCTCGAGCGGTACGCCCGGGAGCACGAATGGGTGATCTCCGCGCCGCTCCTCTGGAATCCGCGTGAGCAGAAGCAGCAGATCAACGTGCTCTACCTAGCCTGGAAGTGGGTGGACGAGCACCGCTTGGCGTTCCTCATCCCCTACCTGGTCCCCGGCAATCGCCGCCTCACCGACCAGGAACTCAGCGCCCTACCACCCGAGGGGGAAGAGAACGAAACGACAGAGGATCCACACCGGAAGCCACGGCGGCGTGAGCCGGATCCCCTCGCTCTCGGTGAGGTGGAGCAGGTGCCCCCCATCGGCGCAGGCTACAAGCGCCTGCACCAGTTCTGGGCAAACGCCCTCCGGGACAAGGCGTCCACGGGCCAAGTCATCATCCGGTTGCAGGAGAAGCAGGCGGAGCGCCTCCATCAGAAGGAGGGGCCGCTCCCGACACGAGGCCTGCTCGTGCCCTCCATCGCGGGAGACCTGGAACCACTGCGCAATCAGGAGCACGCCATCAACCGGCTGCAGAACAGCCAGGCCTGGCACTCGCCTGCTGAACCCCGGGCAACGCGAGGCCGTGGCCAAGGCACTGGCGGCGCCGGACCTCTGCCTGATCCAGGGGCCTCCAGGCCGGCCAGTCCCGCATGCCCATGCCCGGGTAGAACGCCCCAAAAGAAAACGCGGGTGGGGAACGTGTCCCTCACCCGCGCGGAAGTTCTGCTACTGACGACTACTGAGCCGGAGCCGGCGTGGGCGCGGCCGGAGCCGGAGCCGCCGGGGCCGGAGCCGCGGTGGCCGGAGCCGCTGCGGCCGGAGCCGGAGCCGCGGCGCCAGGAGCCGCCGCCGGCAGCTCACCGGCCTGACGCTTGGCCGAGTTCAGCCGCGCCTTCATCGCGCCGATGTACTGGCTGGCGGGATAGTTCGCCAGCGCCTCGCGGATCGTCGCCAGCGCGCGATCCAGCTGGTTGGTCTCCTGGTAGGACTGGGACAGCAGCACCATCGCGTAGTCACGCGTCTTGGACTTCTTGTCGCCCTCGACGAAGCGGGCCAGCAGCGGCACCGCCTTCTCGTGCTGGTTGATGCTGTTGTACGCCGCGCCCAGGAAGAAGGACGCGTCCAGCGCATCGGCCTCGCTGGGGTTCATCGCCATGAAGCGCGACAGATCATCCGCCGCGGCCTTCATGTCGTTGCGCCGGAAGGCGGCCTTGCCACGCTCGAAGGCCGAGTCACCGATCTCCTTGCGCAGCAGCGCCGCGCGGTCGGTGAGCGCCTGGCGCTCCAGCGCCGACAGCCGCGAGGTGTCCAGCTTCACCAGCGCGTCGATGCCCTTGAGCCGCTCGTCGCCCGGCAGCGTGGTCATCAGCTTGTACACGTCCGCGGCCGCGCGCTGCGCGTTCTGGTTGGCGGCCAGCTCCGCGCGCTGCTTCTCCAACTGCGAGGTGACGTCCGCCACCGACTTCTCCAGCCGCTCGCGCTCGGCGTCCGCGGTGGAGGTGCTCGCGCGGGTGGTCATCACGGCGCCGCCCACGGCCAGCACGGCGAACAGGGCGTAGGCCACGCCCGAGGAGATCCACTGACGGCGCTGGAAGTCCTCGTGGCGCTTGCCCACCGCCTTCACCTCGGCGTGGAGGTTCTTCAGGAGGTTGTCCGTCTTGATGACGAGGTTGCGTGCCTCGATCACCTCCTTGCGGATCTCCGTGAGCTCCTTGTCGACTTCTGGCTTGGTGGATTCAGCAGCTGCTGCCATGGACATCTTCCTGGTAGGCCCGGAAACAACATCGGCCGGCTCGCGCATCGTAAAGTTTCCCCTGGACGGTTCGACGACTTTCGGCACCGGGAACAGGGTCCCGGTACCCACTCATTTCCGCCCGCCGTTCAGGAGCGACCAGGGGAACGAGCGCCCGTGTATCAGAAGGGAACCCGTGAGGACGGGCCCGCATCCCTCGGAAACGTGTAGTTCACCCCCAGGGAGAACCAGCTTCCCCCGGCGTTGAACGAGCCGAGATTCTCCGCCTGCTGCCCCACCGCGCCTCGGGCGAACACGATGCGGTACTCGGCGCTGATGCCCCAGGTGGGGTTCAGGCGGAAGGTCGCTCCCACGGTCCCTGCCCAGGCCTGCGAGAACGTCTCTCGCGCGGGCTGCCCTTCGAAGGCGGCCACCGCCAGCAGCGGACCGGTGAGCAGGCCCAGGAAGGGCACCACCCCGTCCGGGCCGATGTCCAGCCACCCCCGGAAGCGCAGCCCCAGCAGCGCGCCGTAGGCCCCCGTCGTCAGCCGAGGCTTGTCCGTGAGCCGGAGCCGCTCGCCCGTGACGAACAGGTCGATGCCGAGCTCCACCAGCTCCGACATGCCGTAGGCGAACGTGCCCGCGACCAGCGGACCTCCGTGCGAGCCCGGCCCGCGCTCCAGCTCCGGACGCTGCGAGTAGTAACGGTCGTAGAAGGTGGAGTTGGTGACGAGCCGCCACCCTCCCTGGATGGAGATGCGGCCCACGCCATCGAGCGCCGGGGCGCCATCCTGGGCAGAGGCCGTGACGGCGGTGAAGGTGGCGATCAGGGTGAGCAGGAGGCTCGGGCGCATCACGGACTCTTCCGGCGCGGTGCTACAGGGTTGTGGCGCACCGTAACAGCGACCCTGGGGCCGTCAATTTTCCGTCCGCGAGCCCCGCCCCACCGGCTCAGCGCGCGCGCCGCTCCAGCTCCAGCAGGGGCATCTCCAGCACCACCACCGTGCCGTGCCGGCACGTGGGGTGGAAGTCGGCCGCGTCCAGCTCGCCCAGCAGCGCCCGGAGCTGCGCGTCCGTGAGCTTGTCCGCCGAGGCCTGGGCGGCATGGCAGGCCATCACCCGGAGCGCCTCGGCCAGCCCCACCGCGTCCAGCGCCGTGCCGGGCGGCGGCAGCGCATGGGAGAGCGACTCCAGCAGCGCCCGGGGATCGACGCCCTCCAGGCCCGGAGGCACCGACTTGAGCGCGAAGCTCGTCCCGCCGAAGGGCTCCACGTCGATCGCCAGCCGGGCCAGCGCGTCCCGCCCGTTCATCAGCGCCTTGGCCACCGGCAGCGGCAGATCCACCGTGGTGCCGAAGAGCGAGGGGGCCGGGCCCTTCCCCTCCTCCAGCAGGTGGTGGAAGTCCATCAGCCGCGCGCGCTCCAGGGCCGCGTGCCGGTCCAGCACCACGAGCGTGCCCCCCGAGCCCTCGCACACCTGGAAGCGATCGCCGAGCAGCCCCATGGGCTTGAGGGCGGCGAAGTAGCCAGGCGGAGGCGCCTCGTTGAGCATCGGCAGGGCCTGGCCGAAGGCGGGGGCCCGGCCCATGGGCACCGGGGGCGGCGGTGTTCCGGCGGTGGCGGGCGCATCCGCGGCGGTGGGCAGCGGCAGCGGAGCGCCCCAGGTGGCCTCCTGCGCCCGGGTGAGGAAGCGCTCCACGGCCTGGGCGTAGTGCGCGGCCTGGCGCTTCGGATCGGCCTCCTGCGGCGCGGGGCCCAGCCACGGCGCGGCCCGGAGCGTGCGCACGATGGCGGCCAGCACCGCGTCGTACACGCCGCGCGAGTCCGAGAAGCGGACCTCGAGCTTCTGCGGATGCACGTTCACGTCCACCGTGTGCGGATCCACGTCCAGGAAGAGCACCACCAGCGGCTGGCGCCCGGACGGCAGGTACTCCTGGTAGGCGCGCTGGATGGAGGAGATGAGGCCCCGGTCCCTCACGTAGCGGTGGTTGACGAAGGTGTAGATGCCACGCGCGGTGGGCAGGGTGTACTCGGGCGAGGCCACGAAGCCTGTGACGGTGACGCCCAGCCGCCGCTCCTCCACGGGGAACAGGTGGGGGTGCACGTCCGCCCCCAGCGCCGCGGCGATCCGCTCGGTGGGATCGTCCGGGCAGGCGGGGCTCGTGAAGAGCGGCAGCCCTCCGTGCTCCACGAGGAAGGACACCTCCGGGTGCGGCAGGGCGATCCGGATGACCGCCTCCTCCACGTGCTTGAGCTCCGTCTCGCCCCGGCGCATGAACTTGAGCCGCGCGGGCGTGTTGTAGAAGAGGTCCTCCACCGTCATCACCGTGCCCACTCGCGGCGGCGCGTCCTCCACCTGCGGCGGCGCCCCACCCTCCACAGTCACCCGGGTGCCCACCTCGGCCCCCGGCTCGGCGGTGTGCAGGGAAAAGCGCGACACGGCGGCGATGGCCGGCAGCGCCTCGCCCCGGAAGCCCTTGCTGACCAGGTTGTGCAGATCGTCCAGTTCTCGAAGCTTGCTGGTGGCGTGACGCTCCAGACACAGCACCGCGTCCTCGCGCCCCATCCCGTGCCCGTCGTCCGAGATGACGATGCGCTGCAGCCCCCCACCCTCCAGCGCCACCTGCACCGTGCGCGCCCCCGCGTCGAGCGCGTTCTCCACCAGCTCCTTCACCACGGAGGCGGGACGCTCGACCACCTCGCCGGCGGCGATCTTGTTGATGAGGTCGTCACGGAGTCGGGCGATGCGGGCCATGGGTGCGTTTCAGCCTCTCAGGGTAGTGCACCCAACGCAACACCTGGGACGTTGTCCTGTCTTTCCTACAGGAAAGGCTGACTTTCCCTCCGTTCTTCAGTAACACGCCCTCCTCGCGAATGGATGCGACTCATGCAGGCAAGAGGGGGCTGCGCGTCGCCGTCACCGGCGCCAGCGGGGACTTCGGCAGGCTGCTGCTGCCGCTGCTCGAGAAGGATCCCGCCGTGGAGAGCGTCCTGGTGCTGGACGTCACCCGGCCCGAGGGCGACAAGGTGGAGTACCACCGCGTGGATCTCACGCGCCACGACGCCGAGAGCGAGCTGACCGAGGCCCTCAGCGACAGGCCCGTGGACGCGCTCTACCACCTGGCCTTCCTGTTCGGTCCAGTACGCAACGGTTCGCTGGCGCACGAGCTGGAGGTGGTCGGCACCATCAACGTGCTGGCCGCCGTGGCGCGCGCCCGGCTGCCCAGGCTCGTGGTGCCCTCGCTCACCGCCGTCTATGGCGCCCGGGGCCAGCACCCCGCCCTGCTGCGCGAGGAGGCCCCCCTGCTGGGCTGCCCCCACAGCCGCTTCGTCACCGACAAGGTGCAGGTGGAGAATCAGGTGCGCTCGTTCCGCGAGCGCCACCCGGACACGCGCGTGCTCGTGCTGCGCTTCGCCCCCGTGCTCGGCCCCTCGGTGGACAATCCGGCCACGCGCATGCTCAAGCGCTCGGTGGTGCCCACGCTGCTGGGCTTCGATCCGCTGTGGCAGGCCATCCACGAGCAGGACGCCGCGCGCGCCATGCACCGGGCGCTCACCGCGGAGGCCTCGGGCGAGTTCAACATCGTCGGCCAGGGCGTCCTGCCGCTCTCCGGGCTCATCCGTCAGGCGGGCGCCCGGCCGATTCCCCTGCCCGGCCCGCTGTTCCGAGCGGCGCTGCACGCGCTGGGCACCGTGGGGGCGGGATTGCCCATCGCCCTGCTCGACTACATCCATTACAGCTGGGTCTCGGACGGGGAGAGGGCCGAGAGCGAGCTCGGTTTCATTCCCATCCATCACGCCCGGGATGCCGCAGCGGCGCTGAGGAGGAGTTGAGTCATGGCCACCAAGGGTGTGCTCGGGAACGATCCATTCCAGCGCGGCGCCGCGCAGCGCCCCAGCGACACTCCGTCCACTCCGGCCACTCCGCTCCGTGAGCCCGGGGAGACCGCGGCTCCGGCTGCCGCGGCGAAGAAGGCCAGGCCCGCCAGCGGCAAGGGCGGCAAGGCGGCGAAGAAGGCCGAGCCCGCCAAGGCCTCCGGCAAGGGCCGCTCGAAGGCCGCCGAGAGCCCCGCCGCGGAGGCGAAGCCCTCCAAGGGTCGCAAGGGTCGGGCCGCGGGTCCCTCCACCGAGGAGACACACCGGCTGAGGGAGCCCGCGGCGCCTGTGACGCCTCGCAAGCGCCCGCCGGCCCGGGTTCCAGTGCTCGGTGGTTCGCCCGAAGCGACCCTGCCGCGCACGCCGAAGGAGCAGGAGGTGGACCGGGTGCTGGCCACCGCCGTCGCCATCGAGGCCACCGAGGCCGCCGCGGAGGTCGCCGCGGAGGTCGCGGTGGACACCCTCCTCACGCTCCAGACCCGGCAGCAGCAAGGGGCCGCGGGAGCCCCGCCGGGCTCGCTCGAGGAGACCTGGAACCGGGAGCTGGCCACCGCCGTCGTCGCCGAGGCCGCCGAGGCCGCCGCCGAGGCCGTCCTGGAGGCGGCGCTCGCGGCTGGAACCACTCCCGCCGGAGCGACGGACGAGGTACGAAGCTTCGAGGAGCGGACGGCGATCGCGGCCGCGTTCGAGGAGGAGGAAGACGAGGACGAGGACGAGGACACCGAGGATGTGTCCGCGGAGCCCTCCCCCCTGGTCTCGGCCGAGGTGACGGTCATCGACCGGGCCTACTCCGTGGAGGTCTCGGAGAGCGCCGACCTCGACGAGGCCCAGGCCGAGCCCGAGCAGGAGCTGCCGGACACGACCCGCGACGAGCTCCCGGCCGAGCGCCAGGCGCCCATCTCCCTGGTGCCGCCCCTCTCGGACGAGGAGCCCGCCCGGGAGCCTTTCTTCACCGATCAGGCCCAGCGCGAGCAGGAGGCGTCCGCTCCCCCGTCGGAGGGATTTTTCTCGCTGGCGAAGGAGATCGCCGTGCAGGCGCTGACGAGCGCCTCGGTGGGCAAGGCGCTGGGCACGGCCCACGGGCTGCTGGACGTGGTGCGCGCGAGCCTGGGCACCAGCGGCAGCACCTCTCTGGACGAGTACGGGCGGGACGCGGAGCTGGTGGGAGGCATCCAGCCGCTGCTGGACTTCCTCTACGAGCGCTACTGGCGCGTCTCGGTGCAGGGCGCGGACCAGGTGCCACCGGGCGGCGCCATCCTCGTGGCCAACCACTCCGGGGCGCTGCCCTTCGACGGGCTGGTGGCCTCGCTGGCGCTGCTGCGCGAGCGCCCGGAGCTGCGCGAGCCGCGCTGGCTGGTGGAGGATCAGGTCTTCCACGCGCCCATGCTGGGCACGCTCTTCAACCGCCTGGGCGCGGTGCGCGCCTGCCCGGAGAACGCGGTGCGGCTGCTGGACGAGCAGCGCCCGGTGCTGGTGTTCCCCGAGGGCTACCAGGGGCTGAGCAAGCCGTTCGCGCAGCGCTATCAGCTCAAGCGCTTCGGGCGCGGCGGCTTCGTGAAGCTGGCGCTGCGCACGGGGGCCCCCATCATCCCGGTGGCCATCGTGGGCTCGGAGGAGACCTCACCGCTGCTGGGGCGCATCCCCGCCAGCTTCCTGGGCGTGCCGTACGTGCCGCTGACGAGCCCCGTGCCGCTGCCAGCCCGGTGGACGCTGCGCTTCGGCGAGCCGGTGGCCATGGAGGGGCTGGGCCCGGAGGCCGCGGATGATCTGGCCGAGGTGCAGCGCCTCACCGAGCGCACCCGCGAGGCCATCCAGGGCATGCTCCAGGCCCTGCTGCGCGAGCGCCGCTCCGTCTTCGCGGGCTGAGCCCTCCTCTACGCCGAGGAGCCCGGGCCCGCCCGCGAACCCTGGTGCTCCCGCAGCACCCGGGCCATCAGCCGGCGGATCTGCTCCACCTCGAAGGGCTTCTCCAGCCACCCGTTGGGGACCTTCTCCAGGAAGGAGCGCGCGCGGGGCGTGAAGGCGCCGCCCGTCATGAAGATGAAGCGCCCGGCCAGCCCCGGCCGCTGCTCCAGCATCCGCTCGTAGAGGTCCATCCCGGACAGGTCGGCCATCATCAGATCGCAGAAGATGACGTCGAAGGGCGTCCCGGACTGGAGCTGCTCCAGGGCGGCCTGCCCGCTGTCGACCACCGTCACCCGGTGCTTGCCGCCAATCATCCGCGCCAGCGCGCGCCCCACGCCGGGCTCATCGTCGATGATCAGCACCTGGCTGGCGTGGCTGCTGGTGGGCGCGGGCGCGGGCTCCACGGCGGGCGCGACCACCGGAGCCGCCGGGAGCAGGACGGTGAAGGTGGAGCCGCGCCCCACCTCGCTGCGCACGGTGATCTCGCCTCCCAGGCTCTGGATGATGCCGTGGCAGATGGAGAGCCCCATCCCCGTGCCCGAGCCCACCGGCTTGGTGGTGAAGAAGGGCTCGAAGATGCGCGGCAGGATCTCGGCGCGGATGCCCTCGCCGGTGTCCCCCACGTCCACGGCGACGCGGCCAGAAGCATCCATGTAGACGCGGACGCTGATCTCGCTGCCCAGGGCATTGCCCTCGGGGATGGCGTGCGCGGCGTTCACCAGCAGGTTCAGGAACACCTGCCCCAGCCGCGAGGCATCCGCCACCACCGGCGGAACCTCCTCGAAGTTCTTCGTGAGCCGGGCCCGCGAGCGCACCTCCGGCAGCGCCATCTTGATGGAGAGCTCGATCACCTCTCGCACATCCACCGGCGCGCGCTGCTCCTCGCCCTGGCGAGAGAAGATCTTCAGATCCCTCACGATGGTGCGCACCCGCTCGGCGCCCCCGTGCGCCTCCTGGAGCATCTCCCGCAGCTCTCCCAGGCGCGTGAACAGGGCCCGCTCGGTCTCCGGGGACAGCCCGCCCTGCTCATGCTCCTGGAGGAGTTGCTCCAGCTCGGCCCCGGCCAGCGACAGGTTGCTCAGCACGAAGGTGAGCGGGTTGTTGATCTCGTGGCCCACGCCGGCCGCGAGCGTGCCCATCACGCCCATCCGGTCGTTCTGCAGCAGCCGGGCCTGCATCTGCTTGCGCTCGGTGATGTCTCGCCCCAGCACCATCACCGCGGGCGCGCCGTCGAAGTCGATGGCCAGCCCGATGGTCTCGATGTCGTACCAGGTGCCGTCGCTGCGCAGCGTGCGCATCTCCTGTGGAGGCGCTGGCTGGCCCGTCGCGATGATCATCTGCATGCGCTGGGTGATCATCGGCCGATCGTCGGGATGGATCACGTCCAGCACGGGCTTGCCCAGCAGATCCTCGGGCTTCTGGTAGCGGAGCGCCGAGAGGATGGCCGGGTTGACATAGACGAAGCGCCCCTCCCGGTGGACGGCGATGCTCTCGGGCGCGCGCTCGATGAGCTGACGGAAGCTCAGCTCCGAGCGGCGCAGCGCGTCCTCGGTGCGCTTGCGCTCGGTGATGTCCTTGAACACGGACAGCCAGAAGACCCGCTCGCTCCGCGCGTCTCGCATGGGAGAGGCGCACCACAGCAGGATCCGCCCATCCCTCAGCACCACCTGCTCTTCCCTCGGCTCGAGCCAGGCCCCCTCCCCGGGCATGCCGTACAGCCGCGGGAAGGCCTCCGGCTCCGTCACGGCGGACAGGCAGTGCTGGAGCACCTCCGCGTGCAAGCCCTCGCCCCGCCGGAAGCGGTCCTCCAGCGCCTCGAGGCGCCAGAGCTGGAAGAACTGGCGGTTGGCATAGAGGACCCTGCCAGAGCGAGCCTCCACCAGATAGAGCCCGAGCGACAGGTCATCGCTCATGCCCCACAGCTCGAGCGGGCCGGCCGTCATGGCCGGTCCGCCGACAGTTCGAAATCGCGTTGGGCCCAGGGCTGCATCTGCACTCCGCCAGGCGAGGATCCGCCCCCAATCATCCTGCTGGGAGATCTAGCACAGGAGCCCAGAGGAGCAGCGCGAGCACGAGCCCACTGCGAGTAGAAGGCACGCGCACGCGGGTTGTGCTCCCACCCTCGGGGGCGACGCGTCATTTCCGACCTCCAGGGTCGGCCCGGACACTCCACACGGCTTCAGCATCGAGCGGCCGTCAGGAGCACACGCGGTTGCGGCCGCTCGTCTTCGCCTCGTAGAGCTTCGCGTCCGCCGTGCGTACCAGATCTCCAGCCTCGCGATGGCCTGGCTGGAGCATGGCCACGCCCACGGACACCGTCACCGGGATGTGGTTCTTGTCGAAGCTGAAGTGCTGCTTGGAGATCAGCTGGCGCACCTTCTCCGCGAACAGCTTCGCGCTCTTCAAGTCGATCTCCGGGAGGATGATCGCGAACTCCTCGCCGCCGTAGCGCGCGAACACGTCCTCGCGCCGGATCCGCGTGCGCACCGTCGAGGCCAGCTGCTTGAGGACGTAGTCTCCCGCCAGGTGCCCGTGCTGATCGTTGATCTGCTTGAAGTGGTCGATGTCCATCATGACGAGCGACAGCACCCGCTCGTAGCGCCGGCTGCGAGACAGCTCCCGATCGAGCTGCTCGTCGAAGTAGCGCCGGTTGTGGACCTGCGTCAGCCCGTCCATCGTCGTGAGCCGGTAGATCTCGTCGTGGTACGCCGCCTCGATGTTCCCGCCGGCGATGAACTTGAAGATCGTCCGGCCGATCTTCACCAGATCCCCGTTGCGCAGCTCCCGCTCGCCCTCCACCGCGTCGTCGTTGATGAACGTCCCGTTGGTGGAGCCCAGATCCTTGATGCGCACACCCTTCTTCGTGTTGCTGATCTGCGCGTGGTTGCGGCTCACCGCCTCCTGATCGACGCAGATGTCCGCCTTGGACGAGCGGCCGATGATGACCTCGGTCTTCTTCAAGTCATACTTCCGGCCCAGATCCAGGCCGTAGATGACCACCAGCGCCGCATCCAGGTTGAGCGGCCGGTCGGAGATCTTCGAGATGGCTGTGACGACGGTCTCGTTCTGCGCCATAACCGCTCAACTTTAACACCCGGCAAATCCAGAAACGAGTGCAGGACTTGCGGGCGATGTAGGTGTCATTGAGCGCGCGGGCTTCTTTCGTTCACTGGATGTGGATCAGGCGCGTGCTGGAGACCGCCGGGCGCAAGGTTGCTCCCGAGGGATCCACCAGGGTGGCGGTGAGGACGAGCCCCTGGCCGGAGCAGCCGGAGGGCAGCTTCAGCTCCACCTCGCCCCGTCCCTGGGAGGCGTCCACGTCTCCGCGCACGGGCTGGCCCTCGCAGCCGATGCCGCCCGTGAAGGAGAGCTGGATGTAGCCGTCATCCGTGGGGCCGCTGCCAATCCGGAGGCCGGTGGCGCGCACGCGGACGGTGCCTCCGCGTACCACGCTCTGCCCCTCCGCGGCGGGGAAGAGCCAGGTGAGCTCCGGGCGCCGATAGTCGAGCGCGGACCAGGCCCGGGTGAAGTCCTCGAGCCGATCGAGGTTCAGCGCATCCGCCTCGGCCAGTGCCGAGGGGCCCAGCCGGCCGCCGTCCGGCGCGCGGGCGGAGAGCGCCTGCACGAGCAGCAGCGCGCGCGTCCCCGTGAGATCGCCAAAGTAGGTCCGGTCCTCGAAGGGCGCGGGCGGCACCGGCAGGCGGACTCCCGACAGGGCCCGCGAGGGGTCCATCAGCACCGTCCACCGGTGGCCCAGGCGGTTGGAGAAGACAATCCTCAGCAGCGAGGCGCCGCCCAGCCCGGGATCCGTCACGAAGCGGAACTGGCGGCCCTCCAGGCCCCGGTAGGGGGTGGGCTCGAAGTTGTAGCGGGCCCCATCGGGGATGGGCAGGAAGCTGCCGGAGAGCGTGACGGGCGTGCTCCCCTTCGGATCGAAGGACAGCCCGGACAAGGGCTCCACGAGCGCGCTGCTGGCCGCGCCCGCGGAGGCATCATTGAGCGCCGCGTTGGAGGTGGCGAGAGTGATCAACCGGTACGCGCTGCCCTCCAGGCCGTGGTGCGCGGGGGCCATGCGGACGCTGACGAGCCCGGGCGCCGGCAGCCCGGCCTGCACGTCCGTGTTGGGGTCCGCGGGGGCCACGTTCACCGCCAGGCCCAGGCCGAGCGGCACCTGGCCCTGCCCGGGCACGCTCGCCGCTCCCAGGAGGAAGGCTCCGTCCAGGAAGGCGCCACGGTAGCGCGGCAGGGAAGGCACTCGGACGGCGAACTGGAAGCCCAGGGGGAGCTGCTGGAAGTCGTGATCCACCGAGGCGAAGTGCGTGGTGTCCTGGAAGTCCGGCGTGCCGTTGGCGAGCCCGGGCGTGGGCAGGAGCCGGAACTGCACGTCGCGGACGACGGAGGACTGGAAGCGCCGCAGCAGCGGGATGCTCTGGGCGAGCATCTGGCTCACATCCAGCGTGGGGCCGAAGAGGCTCGGTGGAAGCTCCGTGGGCGGCACGTCGCCCGAGATCGCCCACCCGGTGCGCGTGCCGCACCGTCCCGAGCGGATGGCCTCCTCGAGATCGCTGATCCCCGCGAGGCCGGCGTCACACACGCCCGCCACGCCGGGCGCCCAGTACTCGGCCCGGACCGGGCTGGAAGGCAGCGCCAGGTACGCGCCCCCAGGCAGCACCAGCTCGCGCGGCTGGCCCGCCAGGTTCAGGGTCACCTCCTCCGAGGGCCCCGCGAGCTGCTCGGGCGCCAGCTCCAGCCCGAGCCCTGGCATGGACAGGCCCGCGAAGCCCAGGTGCAGGTTCGCCGTGGCCGGCAGGTTGCGGAAGGTGCCCTTCGCGCCACCGTAGAGCTCCAGCGGGTTGCGCCGCAGCGGCAGCACCAGATCCCTCGAGCCCGCCGCCGTGTCGTAGTGCGCCAGCGTGAGGTAGCCGTAGTCCGCGTGGAACACCGTGAGGCTCACCACGTCCCGGGCCGGCACCCTCGCCACGCCCCCCACGTCCGTGTCCGCAGAGCCGGTGATGGCGCCCGCCGCATCGGACACCACCACGCGCGCTCCGGGCAGCGGACGTCCGGTCAGCTCGTCCGTCACCACCACGCGGACCTGCTCGGCCTCTTCGTGCGCGGCCAGCACCGTCACCTGGGCGCGGCAGCTCGTCATGCCCACCCGGGCCTCGACGGCCGCCGAGGCCGTGGCCGGCGACGCCAGCGTGAAGGTGGCGCTCGTCCCCAGCCCACCACCCGTCACCGCCACCTCCGCCGCCGTCCAGGTGATGCCCTCGGTCAGCACCACGGGCTTGCCGGTGGCGTCCCGCACCGTCACCTCGAAGCGCACCTGCGTCCCCGCTCGGCCGATGACGAAGTCCGGCGTCACCTGGCAGGACGCCGCGACCGATGCCGCCGGAGCCACGCCACACCGCCCATCCCGGCACACCTGCCCCTCCCGGCAGTCCGCGTCCCGCGAGCACAGCGACACCGCGCACTTGCCCGTATCGCACTGGCAGCCCAGCGGGTTGTTGTCGCACTCGGCCAGCGCGTACTCGCCGCGCCGCGCCGCGCCGCAATCCTCCCGGGTGCGGCAGGCCGCCTCGCAGCGGGAGGCCGCCGTGTTGCAGAAGAACAGCGACGGGTTCGGGCAGTCCTGATCCACCGTACAGGGCACGGACTGGTCGCTCGAATGGGGGGGACGGTTGTCCGTGTCTTCACTCGCCGCGCAGCCCTCCACCAGGGGGCCCAGGCAGAGCAGGCCCAGCAACGGCAACAGGCGGGTCAGAGGATTCATGACGGACTCCAGGTTCTCTCTCGGGCACACGCCACGGACCTTACAGGCCAGGGGGACAACGCGCGAACGGCCCGGGCCCACGCTCCCTGGCGCTCCAGGCCGCTGGCGCCCGCTCGCCCGGCATTGGATTTCCCGCCGCGCCGGTTGATGATTCAGCCCATGGCCCGCAATGAGCCCAAGTCCCTGGAATCCCTCCTCCCTCGTGTCCTCGCGCGGCTCGCCGAGGAGTCCGGGAAGGGGCACTCGCTGGCCCCTGTCTGGGCCGCGGCGGTGGGCCCGCAGATCGCCAAGCACACCTCGCCCTACACACTGCAAGGGGGCACGCTGGTGGTCACCGTGGCGAGCGCCGAGTGGGCGCGGACCTTGTCGCTGGAGGAGGCCTCGCTGTGTGAGCGGCTGAATGCCCGGCTGGGAGCGGGCACGGTGAAGGCGCTGTCGTTCCGGCTGGGGGGATGATGCTCACCGCCGCCCTCACCGTCCTGCTGGCCGCCGCGCCGCTGACGACCGAGTCCATGGAGCAGCAGGCCGCCCAGCATGTGCTGCGCGAGTTCGAGCGCGTGGGGCGGCGCGCGCCCGCGCAGGATCCGGCGCTCGCGGAGGCGGCGCGGAGGCTGGCCCGGGAGGCGCTGAGCACGCGCAACCCCTCGGGCGTGCCGGATCTGCACTCGCTCACCCTGGCCGTCAGCGACTCGGGCGCCGCCGATCCCAGCCCCTTCCACTTCGTCATCCGCGCCTGGGCGCACGCCCACGCCATCGAGACCTTCCTGGCGCGCAAGGACTTCAACACCGCGCCGGCCAGCCACTTCGGCGTGGGCGTCGTCACCGCGGGCGAGCGCGCGGCCCTCTTCCTGCTGCTGGCGGACCGCAAGGCCACGCTCCAGCGCTTCCCGCGCAACTTCCCGCGCGCCGGAGCCACCCAGGTGCTGTGCGGCGAGCTCACCCCGCCGCTGACGGGGGCGGACGTCTACGTCTCGGTGCCGGACGGCAACGTGGAGCGGGTGCCGCTGATGCGCAACGCGGGGGCGAAGTTCTGCGCGCAGCTGAAGTTCCCGAAGGTGGGGGGCTACACCGTGGAGGTGCTCGGCCGCTCGGCGAAGGGGCCGGAGGTGGCGGCGCTCTTCCTGGTGGACGTGGGCGGCCCCAGCCAGCGCGGCGGTGAGGAGCCCGTGGCCGAGCCCACCACCGTCGAGGAGGCCCGGCAGGCCATCCTCCGGCGCATCAACAGCCTGCGCCTGGCCTACGGCCTGAGCGCGCTGACGCCGGATCCGGCGCTGGACACGGTGGCCCAGGCGTACAGCGATCGCATGGCCCGCGAGGGCTTCTTCGCCCACGTGGCGCCGGACGGCACGGATCTGCGCGGGCGCATGGCGGCCTCGGCCCCCGCGTACCGCAGCGCCGGGGAGAACCTGGGCATGGCCTCCGGGCCGCTGTCGGCGCACTTCGGCATCGAGCACAGCCCGGGCCACCGCAAGAACCTGCTGTCCACGCAGTTCACGCACGCGGGCATCGGCGTGACGTTCCAGACGGTGGACGGCCGCCCCCAGGCCATCGTCACCGAGGTGTTCTCCGCGCCGGTCCAGCTGAGCGCCAGGGCGGACCCGGTGGTGGAGACGTACAAGGCGCTGGAGGTCATCCGGAAGCAGTACAAGCTGCCGCCGCTCAAGCGCAGCGAGGCGCTCGAGCAGATCGCCACGGACCACGTGAAGCGAGCGCTGCGACAGGACACGCCCAAGGCGCACCTGCCCGACTCGAACGTGCACGAGCGCGTCTTCCGCGCGCTGCAGAGCGCGCGCAGCGCCGCGGTGGACATCTACGTGGCGGAGGACCCCACGGCGGCGCCAGAGTCCAAGAGCCTGCTCGATGCCCGCAACAATCAAGTCGGCGTGGGCATCATCCGCGGGGACTCACTCACCTTCGGCAAGGACCGGTACTGGGTGGTGGTCATCTACACGACGCCGCGGTGAGCCTGCCTCGCCGGCGGCTCCCCCTGGGGGAGCCTCTCCGGGTCGTGGAGCCCGCTGACAGGCGGAGGGCTCCGGGACACGCGCCCTCAGACGGGGCGGCGCTGGGTGGCGTAGGCCTCGATGCCCATCTGGGGCGGCGCCACCTGCTGGTACAGCGGGCACTTCATGCACGAGAACGACTGCCAGCCGCGACGCACGGCCTCGTCCAGGCAGTTGTCGTAGTGATGGCAGTTGAGGTTGCGGTGGCTCTCGACGCCAGCGCGCTTGGGACCGGCCTCGGGGTTGATGGTCTGCGGCAGATCAGACGGACACGGCTTCATAGGATGGAGCCCTCCCACGGTAATCAGATCCCCCCCGAGCTCTGGTGAAACGGTGCTTCGGTACTGCGACTGCTGACGGCCGCCCCTACCACCGGTAGCGGGCGACCTCATGTGGCGGCGCAACCTAATGAGGTCCTCGGCGTGACGCAATGGGTCGAGGCCACATGTCTCCCTACATGACACTCCAACGGGTGGCGTGCACCCCGGAGGACTGCTGGTGAACACTCCCCAGGTCCTCTTGCGCGCGCCGATCTAGGACTTGTTGGGGCGGCTGTCAAACGACCCCCGGAACAGCTGCTCGGAGGAATGCCCCCGGAACGCCCTGCGTTAAAATGCGCTCAGGGTGCGACCGGAGAGGCAAGACCCATGAAGTGGAGTGGATTGGTGGCGGGGCTCTTTTCGGGGGCGGCGCTGGCGCAGGCCCCGGCGACGCTGGAGGCCGTGCGACTGCATCGTCCCGAGGCGGCGACGCTCGTCCGCGAGGAGCTGAAGGCCTGTGACGCGCGTAAGTGCCCGGATTCCGGGCGCCTGGCGCTGCTGGCCGGCACGCTGGTGCTCTCCGAGGGCGAGGCGGCCGAGGCCCGGCGGATCCTCGAGACCCACCCGCCTCCGGCCGCGCTGGAGGCCTTCCACGCTTATTACCGGGGTCAGGCGGCCTTCTACTCGGGAGACGCGGCAGGGGCGGCGGCGGCCTTCTCCGAGGCCGTGCAGAAGGCTCCGCCCTCGCTGGAGCCCCGGGCGCGGGCCCGGCTGGGCGAGGCGCTGCTGAAGGCCGGGAAGGCCGCGAAGGCCGCGCCGGTGCTGGAGACGGCCGCCAGCCAGACGCCCTCGGCGGAGCTGTTCTACGAGCGCGCCCAGGCGCGGTTCGCCACGGGCAATGCGGCGGGCGCGAAGGAGGACCTGCGCACGGTGGTGCTGCGCTACGCCACGCACCCGTACGCGGACGAGGCGCTCGCGCAGCTGGAGGCGCTCAAGCCGCCGGTGCGGCTGACGCTGTCCGAGCACCTGCGTCGGGCCCGGGAGCTGATGGAGGGCGGCCAGGCGTCGCGAGCGCTGACGGAGCTGGACACGGCGCAGGAGCGCAAGCTGGTGAAGAGCGCGCCGGAGCGGGCCGAGGTGGCGCTGGTGCGGGCGCAGGCGCTGTTCGCGACGGGCAAGGCGGAGGAGGCGGAGAAGTCGCTGGCCGAGGCTCGCAAGGGTCCGCCGCCGGTGGCCTCGGAGGCGGCGCTGGTGACGGCGCGGCGGGCGCTGCGGGCCAACGAGAACGAGAAGGCGCGGGCGCTGATGGCGGGCCTGGACAAGGCCTGGGCGAAGTGGCCCGCGGGCAACGAGGGCGCGTTCTTCGCCGGCTGGCTGGATCTGCAGGGCGGGCGCTTCGAGGACGCGGTGAAGGCGTTCGCCAGCTTCGAGCAGCGCTACCCGCGCTCGCGGCGGCGGGACGAGGGCATGTGGTTCCGGGCGCTCGCGCTGCTGCGGCTGGAGAAGTACTCCGAGGCCCGGGAGCAGCTGGGCCGGCTGGTGGACAACTTCCCGCGCAGCAGCCTGGTGCCGCAGGCGCGCTACTGGATGGCGCGGAGCCAGGAGCTGGGCGGCGCGTCGGCGGACGTCACGGGCCCCGAGTACGAGGCGGTGATCCGCATCGCTCCTGCCTCCTTCTATTCGCTGCTGGCCGGTGAGCGGCTGCGCGCGCTGGGCCGCACGCCCCCGCCGGTGTTCCCGGAGCCGCCGAAGCGGCTCACCGTGCAGCGTCCGCAGGAGCTGGAGCTGGCGGTGGCGCTCACGGAGGCGGGGCTCTTCCCGGACGCGTCCGAGGAGGTGGAGTCACGAGCCTCGCGCATCCGGTCGTCCGAGCAGGCCCTGCCGTTCGTGCACGCGCTCCTGTCGATGGGCGAGTACGGCTATGCGCACGCGGTCGCGGCGCGCCTGCTGTGGGGCCGGGCCTTCGGTGAGCGGGCTCCGGAGGCGCTGGCGGCCTTCTACCCGAAGGCGTTCGCCTCGGCGGTGGAGGCGGCGGCCACGCGCAACGAGGTGGAGCCGTACCTGGTGTGGGCGATCATGCGGCGGGAGAGCGCGTTCCGTCCGGAGGTGGCGAGCGCGGCGGATGCTCGCGGGCTGATGCAGATCATCCCGCCGACGGGGACGGCGATCGCGGAGAAGCTCGCGGAGCCGCGCCCGAACCCGGCGGATCTGTTCGCGCCGGACCTCAACATCCGGTACGGGGCCTGGTACCTGTCGCAGCTGATGAAGCGCTTCTCGCACCCGGTGCTGGCGGCAGCGGCCTACAACGCGGGCCCGAAGGCCACGGCGAAGTGGGCGCAGGAGAAGGGCTCGCTGCCGCTGGATCTCTTCGTGGAGGAGATCCCCTTCCGAGAGACGCGAGGCTACGTGAAGCAGGTGGTGGCGGACCTCTACCTCTACCGCGCGTTCTACGGCGGAGGCGCGGCGCTCCCACCGCTGGCGCTGACGGTCCCCTCCCCCTCCGTGGAAGGCGTGAATTTCTAGAGGTCCTTCGGCCCCTCGCCGTAGGCTGGACCCCTCCTCGGCGTGGAGGGCGTCACATGGCATGTCGCCTGACTGTCGCGATCTTGCTGATGGCTTTTGCCACCGCGTGCTCCTCGGCGCGCGTGGTTCGGCTGGACACAGGACAAGGTGTCCCACGAGAGCACCGGCCGCCCGCCTCGAACGCGCCCTTCCCGATAGCCGCAACCGCGTTCGAGAGCGCACTCTCGCGTCTGGTGCTGCAGGCTCCCCTCTCCCTCGTACCCGTCCAGCACGGCCAGCTGGTACGCGCGTCCCATCCCCACAACGATGGAGACACGCGATGGCAGCGCCTCATGAGCAGGAGCTATGCAGGCATCTGCGAACCAGGCCATCGAAGAGCCGATTGCCTCTCCCTGCTCGACGATGTGGCGGGCCTGACGGAGTGGGACAAGCTGGGGGTGGCCCTGGGCCTGTCGCTCGAACCCATGAAGGAGAGCATCTCTCGGGCGGTGGAGAACACCCTGGCCCCGCAGCTCTTCTATACGGTGATTGCCACGGGCCTCATTTCCTGGGCCATCCTGGCCGCCAATCCCGAGCCGGTCTTCACCAAGGCAGCGGCGATCGTCTCAGCGGTGATGTTGCTCTACCTGGGAGTGGAGACCTTCCTGGAGGTGGTCAGGGCGAGCAGGGAGCTGAAGCGGGCCTCTGACCGGGCCACCACCTTCGAGGAGTTGCAGCAGGCGGGTCGACGCTTCGCGCACCGGATAGGCCCCGAGGTGGCTCGTGTCTTCGTCCTTGCGGTGACGGTGGTCGTGAGCCACGGAATGGCTGGTGGCTCCGCGTGGCTGGCTGGACGGCTGTCGAGACTGCCTGGCTTCTCGGAGGCAGCGGTCCTGGGGGCCTCCCAGGTGGGCGTGAATCTGGCGAACGTGGGACAGGTGAGCGCGGTGGCTGTTTCCACCGAGGGCACCATCACCCTCACGCTGGCACCTGCGGCGGTGGCAATGGAGGCCCGGGATCCGCTACTGCACGAGCACCACATCGCTACCGATAAGTGGCTCGAGGCCACTCACAGCGGGGGACCGTGGACACCCCAGTTCCAGAAGCTCTTTGATCGGGCCGGCATGTCGTTGAACGACCCCGCCAACAAGGTACGCGTCCGAGGCCATCGCGGGCCTCATCCCGAGGAGTACCACCGCGAGATCTTCCGTCGTCTGCGCGACTCCATGAGAGAGTGCCGCGGCACGCACCAGTGCCGCGAGGCCCTGACCTCGGAGCTCAAGAAGCTGGCACAGGAGATCTGCACGGAGAGCTCCTACCTCAACAAGCTGATCACCCCGAGCCAGTGAGAGCCAGGAGCGCTGAATGCCCAAGCGGTACTTCGACCTGTTTGAGGATCTCCACGTTCCCGGGCGTTGGTCTCTGGATGACCCCGTGGATCCACGAGGACCTGAAGTAGACGTGTGGCAGTTCGAGCGGGGCAGCCGCATCGACGTGGAGGGACGACTCCGGGTCCCGGTGGACCGTCCTGGCAAGTCACTGGACTTCAGCATGACACCCGTGGGCGGAGCCCCCGTCGTCCACGCACGAGTGGCCTCTCTCCTCGCGAGCATGGCGCCCACGGACGTGCAGCTCGTGCCCGTGGAGATAGAAGGCCAGACCGAGGAGTTCTTCATCCTCAACGTCACGCGGGTGGTGAAGTGCATCGACGACAAGGCCTCTGGAGAGGTCCAATATTGGAAGCCAGAGGACGGGCGCCCCGAGAAGACCGGCAAGTACCGGGCTGTCCATGGCATGCGCATCGACCCGTCGAAGGTCGGTGATGCCAAGGTCTTCCGGCCCTGGGGCTGGATGGGGGCACTCCTCGTCTCCGAGGAGATCAAGGAGGCCCTGGAGCGCAGCGGAGCGACAGGGACGAAGTTCAAGGAGGTCTGACGCCTCCTGCCTTCGGCCTCCCTTCAAGAGCCGAGCAGTGGGCTCAGCCGCCGCGCTTCGCGAGCCGACGGAGGATCTCGTCCTCCATCTTGTGGACCACCTCGGACAGGGGCAGCGAGCTGGAGTCCATGCGCACCGCGTCCTCGGCGGCCTTCAGCGGCGCCACGGCCCGGGCCGAGTCGTCCCGGTCCCGCTTGGTCTGGTCCGCCAGCACATCCTCGAGCGAGCTCTCCACGCCCTTCTGGAACAGCTCCTCGAAGCGGCGCCTGGCGCGCACCTCGGGCGAGGCCTCCAGAAAGAACTTGGCGTCCGCGTCCGGGAACACCACCGTGCCGATGTCCCGCCCCTCGAGGATGGCGCCCTTCTGGGCCTCCAGCGCCAGCCGCCGCTGCAGCGCCAGCAGCCCCGAGCGCACCACCGGGCGGCTCGACACCTGCGAGGCCGCCATGGAGTTCTCCGGCGTGCGGATCTCCCCGGACACGTCCTGCCCGTCCAGGAAGACGTGGTTCTCCTCGCCCACCACCTGGAAGTGGATGTGGATGCGCCCGAGCAGCTCGCCCAGCCGCTCGTCGTCATCGAACGCGATGCTCTCGCGCCGGGCCATCAGCGCCACGCACCGGTAGATGGCGCCCGTGTCCACCAGATCGAACCCGAGCCGCCGCGCCAGCAGCTTGGACACCGTGGACTTGCCGGCACCCGCGGGCCCGTCGATGGCGACGATGAATGGTCTCACGCGCGCACTCTCCCTCAGCGCCCGGAGAACATGCCGAGCGCGCGGAACTTGTCGTAGCGGTCCTTCACCAGCTCGTCGGGGGTGAGCTCCGCCAGCTCGCTCAGGTGCTTGCGCAGCACCTTGCCCAGGTTCTCCGCCGTCTTCGGCGGATCCCGGTGCGCGCCACCCGCGGGCTCGGGGACCACCTCGTCGATGACCTTGAGGCCCAGCAAATCCTTGGCGGTGAGCTTGAGCGCGTCCGCGGCCTTCTCCGCCTGCGAGGAGTCACGGAAGAGGATGGAGGCGCAGCCCTCGGGCGAGATGACCGAGTACACGCTGTTCTGCATCATCAGCACGCGGTTGCCCACGCCGATGGCCAGCGCGCCACCCGAGCCACCCTCTCCAATCACGGTGGAGATGATGGGCACCTTCAGCCGGCTCATGACTTCCAGGTTGACGGCGATGGCCTCGGCCTGGCCGCGCTCCTCGGCGCCGATGCCCGGGTAGGCGCCAGAGGTGTCCACGAAGGTGAGGATGGGCTTCTCGAAGCGCTCGGCCAGCTCCATCAGCCGCAGCGCCTTGCGGTAGCCCTCGGGGCGCGGCATGCCGAAGTTGCGCGCCATGTTCTCCTTGGTGCTGCGGCCCTTCTGGTGGCCGATCAGCATCACCGGCTTGCCGTCCAGCCGCGCGAAGCCTCCCACGATGGAGGGATCCTCTCCGAAGCGGCGGTCGCCACACAGCTCGAAGAAGTCGGTGAACAGCAGCTGCACGTAGTCCAGGAAGTAGGGCCGAGCGCTGTGGCGCGACAGCTGCACCACCTGCCAGCGCGACAGATCGCTGAAGATCTCCGTCTGGAGCTTCTTGGCCTTCTTCTCCAGCTTGGCAATCTCCGAGGAGAAGTCCACGGTGCCGCTGGTGGAGAGGGCCTTGAGCTCCTCGATCTTCTTCTCCAGTTCGATGAGCGGGCGTTCGAAGTCGAGCGCGTAACCAGTACCGGTCGCCATGGCGCCGACCTAGCACCTGGCGCCCAGGGCTTCAACGTGCAACCCACTTCGCACCCCTGCCCCTGTTACGCGGTGCGTAGAATGAGCACTCTGTGCCTCCCGTCCGGAGAGACATGATGCGCCTGCTCCCCCCGCTGCTCGCCCTGCTCCTGGCCCTGCCGGCCGCCGCCCAGCCCGCCGCGCCCGCACCGTCCGCCAGGCAACTCAACACGGAGGGCTTCCGCCTCTACCAGGACGGCAAGTACCCCGAAGCCCTGGAGAAGTTCATGGCCGCGGTCCAGGCGGACCCCAAGCACGCCCTGGCCCAGTACAACGTGGCGGCCACACTCGGAGTGCTGCGCAAGCAGGGCCTCATCTGCGAGCACAGCGCCTACAAGAGCAGCATCGTCGAGCACCTCACCGCCGCGGTGAAGCTGGATGCGAAGCGGCTCAAGCGCGCCAAGGAGGACGCCGACCTGGACCCCATCCGGGACACGGTGGGGTGGCAGCGCCTGCTGGGCCTGTCCCCCACGCGCGCGGCGGACGTGCCGCAGATCCTTCGCAAGGTGGGCTGGCACGGCCCCGGCGTGGGCGTCTACGGGACGCTGGTGACGCTGCGCTTCGAGGACGGGGGCAAGGTGTCCATGGTGAAGAAGGTCCCCCAGGACGAGGGCCCGCCCAAGCCGGAAACCCTCACGGGCACCTACTCCGTGAAGGCCGGCAAGGTGGAGGTGCGCTTCCCCAACCAGAAGCCGGACACGGGCACCCTCGACGCCCAGGGCACGCTCACCTTCAAGACGCTGGGCCCCTTCTTCGACGCGCCGTCCGAGTGCGACGCCTGAAAAGCCGACACCCCCTCCCGCGCGCTCACGAGCGGCGGACAGGGGGCGCCACGTCCAGCTTCAGGCTGGCCCTCAGGCCGCCTTGATCTTCACCGGAGCGGACAGGGCGTACCAAGCGGTGCGGAACGCCTTCAGCTCGCGCAGGCCCGCCGGGTGACGGCCGAGCGCCGGAGCCATCGTCACCGGCAGGCCAATCTTCTTCTCGATGGCCTTGGCCGCGTTGAGCTCCAGCTTGCGGCGGTTCTCGCACTTGGGGCACGTGGACTTCGGGCCCACGCGGTTGACGAGCACCCGCTCCACCTGGAGCTTCTTCTCCTTCAGGTACTCCACCAGCCGCTCGGTGCGCGAGGCCGCCAGATCCTCGCCGCGCGTGACGACGACGAAGCGGGACTCGGTGGGCGAGGCCAGCGCCTCCTCGAAGCGCTTCACGTGCTTGAGCATCGCGGCCACGTCATCGGCCAGCTCGCCCAGGCCCTTGGCCTTGTACTTGGACACGATGCCGTGCAGCGCGCCCAGCCACGTCTTCGCCGCGTCCGCCAGCTCCACCACCCGCATGGAGGTGATCATCGGCGACGGATCCACGACGATGCGCTTGAAGCGCTCCTGCACCAGCGCGTCCGTGAGGCACGAGAGCGCCGCGAACTCGTCGATGCACGGCGGGGCGCACTCCAGCAGGTTGCGCAGCGCGACCAGGTCGGCCGGCACATCCCCCGTCTTCGGCGCGCCCTCGTAGGCCTTCTCCGCCTTCTCCTTCAGGCGCTTGCGCAGGGCGTTGAACCAGCCGTTCACGTCCAGCTCGCGGGCGTAGAGGCCCTTGGTGCCCTTCACCTGCGTCTCGGTGTCCGTCAGCCGGCTCTGCAGCACGTCCGACAGCGAGTGCGCCGGATCCGTGGAGATGAGGAGCACCGGCCCCTCCTTCTCCGTCAGCGTCACCGCGGCGGCCGCCGCGCACGAGCTCTTGCCCACCCCGCCCTGCCCCACGAAGAAGATGAGCCGCGTGGGCGGCAGCGGCGGCGCGGCGATGGGCGGCATGGACGGCGCACGCACCAGCGCCGGAGGACCCTCGGCGGCCGAGAACTCCAGCGCCTTGGTCTCCTTGCCTCCACGCCACTCCTTGCCGAAGTCCTTGAGCCCGTCCACCCCGCGCGGCGCCAGCTCTCGCTTCCCGATGAGCTGCACCGGCACGGTCTTGTCCAACCCCTGGAACTTGCGCACGTGCGGGGCCTGAAGGCCTCGGCGGCCCTGACAGGCCGGACAGCCGCCGCGCTCCTCCACCTGGTTGACGAGAATCTCCGTCACCGGGATGGAGCGCTCGCGCAGCTGCGCGAAGTACATGCGCGTCTGCGCCTCGGGCACCGGCTCGGCCAGCGCCACCAGGTGGAACGCGGTGCGCGCCGGATCCTTGAGCAGCGCCAAGAGCCGCTCCGCCTTGCCGCCCACCTCTTCCAGGAAGCTCGGCTCGGCGGGAGCGGGCTCCTTCTTGCCCTTGCCGCCGCTGGCCGGCTTCTCCGCCCCGGCCTTCACGATGCCCAGGAACTTGCGCACGCCCTGGGGTAGATCGAAAAGGCGCAGGGTGTGGCTCGTGGGCGCGCAGTCCACGACGATGCGATCGAACTCCTTGGCCTCGAGCAGCTCCAGCACCTGGAAGAAGCTCACCAGCTCCTCGAGCCCCGGTACCGCCTGGGCGAAGAGCTTGCCGAGATCCTCCTCCGACAGCACCGAGCCCTTCGCGGCGGCCTTCTCCAGCGCGGGCACGTAATTCGCGGCGAAGGGCTTGAGCAGCGCCGCAGGCTCCAGTTCCGCCGCGTACAGCCCACCTTCGCCCTTGCCAGCCACCAGCTTCGTGGGCTTGGCTGGGAGCTTCTTCTTCACCAGATCGGACAGCGTGCGCGCCGGATCCAGCGAAACCAGAAGCACCTTCTCCTTGGGCGCGTCATCAGCCAGATTCAACGCATAGGACGCGGCGAGCGTGCTCTTGCCAACACCACCCTTGCCGCCGAAGAAGTGAAGTACTCGCGCATCGCTCATTGCGTCGTGGCCTTCCTTGACGCCCCCCGACGGCTCCAAATCGTCCATCCGTAGACAGCCGCAGATCAGGCGCTGGAGTTCCCAGCCAGGTCATGGCCTGCACCGGAACCCCATGTGTGAGAGGCCCCGAGAATCCCCCGTCCAGAGGGTAAAAGTCAAGAAGTGACGCGGGTTTTGCAGCACTGACACACCCTCATGACGCGGTGTGCCAGCCTGCCTGGAAGCACTGCTGCCGGGGAACTCCAAAGGCGCGAAATCCGGGCCGGAATTCCTACCTGGAGGGTCTACTACCGGAAGTCTGCCTCACCTGATCCACTGCTACCCTCTCCGCCGGCGGCCTTGATGAGGCCCCCTGCCACCCCCTGGCCCTGCTGGCGGGCCTCGGCGGCGTACCGGTTGAGCTTGTTGTAGAGGGTCTTTTCCGACACCCCCAGGATCTCCGCCGTGCGGGCCTTGTTGTTCCCGTTGCGCTGGAGGCTGCCGAGGATGTACTCGCGCTCCACCGCGTCCAGCGACAGGCCGTAGGGCAGGCGGAAGGAGTGGCGCTCGGGGCTCTTGCCCGCCATGTCGGGGGGCAGGTGCTCGCGGGTGATGAGCTCGCCGTCGCAGAGGATGACGGCGCGCTCCACCGCGTTGCGCAGCTCGCGGATGTTGCCCGGCCAGTCGTGCGACTTGAGGACCTCCATCGCCTCCGGGTGCACGCCGGTGACGCGCTTGGCCGAGTCCCCGCCGAACTTCTCCACGAAGTGCTGCACCAGGATGGGGATGTCCTCCCGGCGCTCGCGCAGGGGCGGCAGGTGGACCTGGAACACGTTGAGGCGGAAGTAGAGATCCTCGCGGAAGCGCTGGTTCTTGATCTCCTGCTTGAGGTCGCGGTTCGTGGCGCACAGCACGCGCACGTCCACTTCAATCTCCACCTTGCCACCCAGCCGGCGCAGGCGGCCCTCCTCGAGCACGCGCAGCAGCTTGGCCTGCAGCTCGATGGGGATCTCACCCAGCTCGTCCAGGAAGAGCGTGCCGCCGTGGGCCATCTCGAAGACGCCCGGGCGGCGCTGATCGGCGCCGGTGAAGGCGCCGCGCTCGTGGCCGAAGAACTCGGACTCGATGAGGGTGGCCGGGATGGAGGCGCAGTTGATGGCGATGAAGGGCTTCTCGCGCCGCAGGGACAGGTTGTGGATGGCGCGCGCCACCACCTCCTTGCCCGTGCCGGACTCGCCGGAGATGGCCACGCTCGCCTTGGAGGGCGCCACCTTCTCGATCAGCTCGCCCACCTTCCGCATCACTCCGGACTGGGCGATCAGATCCTGCTGCCCCAGCTGCTTGAGGCGCCGACGCAGCGTCTGCACCTCGCGCTGCGTCTCCTTCTTCTCGAGGGCCCGCTCGATGCAGACCTTCAGCCGCGCGATGTTGAGCGGCTTCTCGATGAAGTCGTAGGCGCCCTCCTTGATCGCCGCCACGGCGGCGTCGATGGTGCCTCGGCCGGTGAGGAACACGACGGGGCAGTCCGGCAGCTCCTCGCGAAGCTGCCGCATCAGCCACAGCCCGTCCGTCTCCGGCATCGCCAGGTCCGACAAGACGACGTCCGGCCGGAACTCCCCCGCCTTGCGCAGGGCGTCGTGCCCGTCGAACGCGACCTCGACTTTGTGCCCCCAGGAGCTGAGCATTTCCGCCAGCGCCTCGCACGTCGCGCGCTCGTCATCTACGGCCAGAATTCGTGCGCTGCCCAAGATGAAGACCTCCCTACTGCGTTCACTCGCAATCGATGAACCAACAACTGGATGTAAAGAAACGCGACCGATCGAAGGGACTCAGGCGCGAGAGAAGATGAAGCGGCAGACACCGGCTCGGATCTGGAACTCCACGCCCAATTGCGCGCAGCGGAGCCCCAGCGCCGCCACCACGTCGGGCGTCTGCTCGGGCGCACTGCCCCCGGCATCCGTCACCTCGAGCACCGCGTGCGAGCCCTCGACGCGTACGGCGACGCCCACCTCGGTCCCCGCCTCCGAGCGCGCGAAGGCGCGCAGCAGGGACTGGACGAGGAAGAAGCTCAGCTCGCTGGTGTCCTGCAGCCGCACCTTGACGTCTGGCTCGATGGCGGTCTGCAGCTTCAGGCGCCGCCGCCGGCTCTCGTGAGCCAGCACGTCCAGGGAGCGCCTGGCGACCTCGGACAGGCCCGCCTCCCCCGGCCCACCGCCGCGCAGGACGATGAAGTCCGAGAACTGGCGCAGGATGCCGTCCACGCGCTGGATCTGATCGCGCATGGCCTTGATGTTCTTCGCCTGCGACGCAGGCACCTCGCCCGTCTCCCCCTTGAGCTTCTCGGAGAGCACCTCGAGGTTGATCGAGAGCGCGTTGAGCGGGTTGCGCACGTCGTGCAGGAGGCTATCCATGAGCGTGGGGACCGCGCCGTAGCGCGCCGCTCCCACCACCGGATCCGAGCCCTCCTGAACCGCAGGCACACTGGTCACTGCCGTGGACGTAACCACTGGGAACTCCTCAGGAAATATCACCATCCGCCGCGCCCCGCCTACCGGTGCGAGGATTTAGGGAGCGCCCTGTAAAACGGCAACCCCTGGGCCGGTAATTCTTGCCGAAGTCGAGGAAATCCCCTGTCAGTCCGCCTGCTTGGCAGGCTCCGGAAGTGTCCGCGGTGAGACGTTCCACTGGCACGCCCACCTCGCCCTGTCGACCGGTGAACGGTGCGTGAGGCGCTCAGCGAGGCTCGGGCGGCTGGGCGGCTTCACCGAGCCCGGTGAGCTCCAGGCCGATCTTCGCCGCGTACTCGAAGATGCGCGGATCCCGGTAGAACTCGCCGAAGACGATGCGGGTGCAGCCGCTGTTGGCGATCAGCTTGAAGCACGGCCAGCAGGGGCTGGCGGTGGTGTAGATGGTGGCCCCGTCGATGGCGACGCCGTTCTTGGCGGCCTGGATGATGGCGTTGGCCTCGGCGTGGACGGTGGCCACGCAGTGGCCGTTCTCCATCATGTGGCCCACGTCGTCGCAGTGAGGCAGGCCGCGGATGGAGCCGTTGTAGCCCGTGGAGAGGATGGTGCGGTCCCTCACGAGCAGGGCGCCCACGTGCTTGCGATCACAGGTGGCCCGGGTGGCCACCTGCCGCGCGATGTCCATGAAGTACTGATCCCACGAGCTGCGCTGCTGGGCCAAGGCGCCTCCTCCGATGCGAGCCGGCGCGCGGTGTAGCGCGACGGGCCGGGGATTCCAATGCCCCACACCTGTCGTCCGGCGGACGAAGGTCGGGCTTCGAACCTTGGTGCGATGCGCGCGCATCCCCAGTTTCCCTACCGGAGAGAGGGCCGGCATGAGTCGAGGACACGTGGGGTGGTGGGGAGCGTTGCTGATTGCGGGGCCCGCGCTGGCGCAGGAGCCCGCCGCCGAGGTGCGGAGCCTGCGCGAGGTGCAAGGCCCCATCAAGGCGGTGAACGCGGCCGGGGGCACGCTGACCCTGGAGCACTCGGGCGGTCAGGTGGAGCTGCGGGTGGATGGCACCACCACCATCTTCCTGCCGGGCCGCACAGGACGACTGGAAGATTTGAGGACGGGCCAGCGCATCCGGGCGGCCTACGAGCCGAGGGAGCGCGGCGCGGCGGCGCAGTGGATCGAGCTGATGGAGCCCTGAAGTCCACAGTCCTGGAAAAGGCCGATCGCATCGCGGGGGCAAGTGACCTAGAAGAGAGGCGATGCGTTTCCTGGTCGCCGCCCAGTTCCTCCCGGATCCGAACAGTGGGTCGGCGGGCTCGGTGCTGGCGGTAGGTCAGGCGCTGGCCGAGCGTGGGCACACGGTGGACTACGAGTGGCTGCCTCCGAACCGGGGACGGCTGCCCCACCCCGCGCTGCAGCGCCACTTCGAGATGCCGGCCCAGCAGCTCCGGGCGCTGGCCTCGCGGCTGAAGGCCCAGCCGTACGACGTGGTGATGGTGAGCCAGCCCTACGCATACCTGGCCTACGAGCTGCTGCCCGCGCTGCACCCGCGCACGCTGTTCCTGAACCGCACCCACGGCTGGGAGCACCGCCTGCTGCGGGCCGAGCAGAGCCTGGGCTACGAGCCGACCAAGACGCTCGGGCGCCGGGTGCTGTCGGGCGCCAGCTCGGCGATGACGGTGATGGCATGCTGGCGGACGGCGCGGGCGGCCCACGGGCTGGTCGCTCCGTCGTCGCTGTGCGCGCGCTTCATCCAGCAGACGTACTCGCTGCCCGACAGCAAGGTGGCCTTCATCGGCTACGGGCTCGACGCGGACTTCCTGGAGTGGCCCCGAGTCGAACCCGCCGTGCGCCTGCCGCGCCTGCTCTTCGTGGGCAACTACCTGGCCCGCAAGGGCACACGGCTCCTGGAGGAGGTGCTGCCGCGCATGGCCCGGCGCTTCCCGGGGCTGGAGCTGTCGTTCGTGGTGCAGCCGGAGGCGATGGCCGAGGTGGAGCGCCGGTACCGCCCGGCCTTCGGCGCGGGGCTGCGGGTGCACCGCTGGATGCCCAGGGCCGAGCTGCGGGAGCTCTACTCCGCGCACGAGGTGCTGCTGTTCCCCTCGCTCTTCGAGGGCTTCGGGAAGACGTGGCTGGAGGGCATGGCCTGCGGGCTGTGCGTCGTGGGCTTCGACGAGGGCGGGCTCGGGGATCTGGCGGAGCACGGCCGCGAGGCCCTCTTCTGCGAAGCGGGCGATGTGGCCGGCTGGGAGCGGCTGCTGGTGGAGGCGCTGGCGAATCCGGAGCGCGTGGCGGAGCTGCGCGGCAGGGCGCAGGAGCGTGCCCGCCAGCGCACCTGGGACGAGACGGCCAAGGACACCGAGCGCTTCTGCGAGCAGCTGCGCGCCGAGCGCGGCCTGGGCTGACTCGGAGTCCATGCGCGGCCGGCCCGCGCTCGGGCTGAGCGTTGGCCATCCGAAGTCACGCGACAGCCACTGTCGACAAACTGACTGCTGGGTTTGACCTCGTTGGCGGACTGCCATAGGAGGCCGCCGTCATTTACCGAGGAGGGGTCACAAATGAAGCGTACGATTCTGGTGTGTACCGCTGCCGTGGTCTTCGCTGGTTCCGCGTGGGCCCAGGACAAGGCGGCGAAGCCCGCGGCTCCCGCGGCGGCTCCCGCTCAGGGCGCTGGGGCGCAGGCAGGCGCGCCGCAGGGCAATGCGCCGGCCATGGACATGACGAAGATGGGTCCGATGGCGCGCAAGCCCACCAACGAGAAGCAGACCAAGAAGGAGATCACCGACTTCTTCAAGAAGATGGAGGAGACCTCGCAGAAGGGCGACATGGAGGCCATGAACGCCATGATCGACTTCCCGGTCCTCATGGTGACCGACGACCTGAAGGGCACGCCCGAGTCGAAGTCGTACAGCCGTGAGGAGTACACGGCGATGATGAAGCCCATGCTCGACAGCATGCCGAAGGACATGAAGACGACCCACAAGCCGACGATCACGGTCCTCTCGGACTCGCTGGCGGCCGTGACCGACGACTTCACGATGACGGTGGGCAAGCAGAAGATCACCGGCCGCAACGCGGGCCTGCTCGTGAAGAAGGACGGTCAGTGGAAGTGGAAGTCGATGGTCGAGGCGGGCTGGGGCGGCATGGACGCTCCGGGCGCCGGTGGCAGCGGCCAGCCGGCCCCCACCGAGGGCAAGCAGTAACGAAGAAGTCTCTTCACACCCCCTGCAAGAGTCCGCGCAACCTGAAACCGGCAGAGGGCCGAGTCCGCCTCCGGCCCCCCTGCCGGGCGAAACCTGTGCGAACTGGTCTGCTTGTCATACCAGTTCGCTGCCGGTCCGCCGACAGGGCGCCCCCCGGGGGGCAGGAACTCCTTCGGAGCGACATCAGTGCTTGGGCGCGTCGTTCCCCCAGACTTCCTTGAGTCGCGCGTCGCGGCCGCATCCGAAGCGGTAGTAGCGATAGCGCACGGGATTCTTCTGGTAGTAGTCCTGGTGGTAGTCCTCGGCCGGGTAGAAGGTGGCGGCGGGGACGAGCTGCGTCACGATGGGCTGCTTGAAGCGGCCCGAGGCCTCGAGCTGCTTCCTGGACTCGTCGGCGAGCCGCTGCTGCTCCGCATCATGGAAGAAGATGGCGGAGCGGTACTGGGAGCCGTGGTCGCAGAACTGGGCGTTGGGCGTGAGCGGGTCCACGTTGTGCCAGAAGACATCGAGCAGCTGGGCGTAGGTCACCTTGCTCGGGTCGTAGACCACCTGGACGGCCTCGGCGTGGCCCGTGGTGCCGCTGGAGACCTCCTCATAGGTGGGGTTGGCCTTGGTGCCGCCGGTGTAGCCGGACGTCGTGGAGACCACGCCCGGCAGCTTGTCGAAGGGGCCCTCCATGCACCAGAAGCAGCCGCCGGCGAAGGTGGCGGTGGCCAGCCTGGGCTTCTCCTCCTTCGCGGGCGAGGCAGCAGGCTGCGCGGCCTGGGGCTCTGGCTTCTTGGAGGGCTCGGGAGTGGCTTGCCCGGAGGCCAGGGCGCCGATTCCCACCAGCGTGGAGGCGACAGCGAGCAAGACGAGACGGGTGGAGCGGGAGGTCATGGCAGTCCTTTCCTTCTCCCGCTGGTACGAACGAGCCCCTCTTTGCGTTACATCCAGGCCTCAGCGGCGGGGCTCGAGGCCGTAGAGCTCGCTCCCGGCCAGCGGGCCACTGCTCGAGTGACCGCCTGCCACCAGGACAGCCCCTGAGGGCAGCAGGCTGGCCGTGTGGTGCGAGCGAGCCGTGGCCAGCGCCCCCGCGGGGACCCAGCGCTCCGAGCGCGGCTCGTAGAGCTCCGCATGGGCGGAGGCGATGGCCCCCATGCCCCCGACCACCAGCACCTGCCCCGAAGGCAGCAGCGTCGCCGAGTGATGTTCCCGAGCCATGGCCATGGCGCCCACCGTCTTCCAGGTGCGCGAGGCCGGCGCGTAGAGCTCCGCGCCACTGTCGCCTCCCCCCGTCACCAGGACCGCACCCGAATCGAGCAGGGTCGCCGTGGGATGGACGCGCGGCCGCGCCATGAGGTCGACCTCGGACCAGGTTCGCGTGACCGGGTCGTACTCCTCCGCGCTGCTCAGCTCGCCCATCGCTCCGATGCCTCCCACCACGAGCACCTTCCCCGTGGGCAGCAGCACGGCCGCGTGGCCGTAGCGAGCCCGGCTCATGCGGCCCGCCAGCGAGAAGGTGCGGGAGACAGGGTCGTACAGCTCCGCCCTCGAGAGCGCTCCCCCCACTCCGAAGCCACCCGCGATCAACACCTGCCCCGAAGGCAGGACCGTCGCGGTGTGCCCCGCTCGAAGCGAGGCCATCGCCCCCACGGGAGACCAGCGGCCCGTGCTGGAGTCGTACTCTTCCGCGCTGGCGAGGATGCCCTCTCGGAGGTTGTGCCCGCCGGCCACCAGCACCCGGCCCGAGCGCAGCACGCTGGCCGTATGGCCTCTGCGGGCCGAGCCCATCTCCCCCGTCCTCGACCAGCGCCGGGTGGCGGAGTCGTACACTTCCGCGCTCTCGCGGGCGTCGTCCGTGTAGCGCCCCGCGATCAGCACCTGGCCCGAGGGCAGCACGCTGGCCGTGTGATCATGGCGGGGCGCATGCATGTCCTCCGCGGAGGACCAGCCGACCCGCTCGAAGCTGCCTGGAGGTGCCTGCCCGTCACCCACATCCCATGCGGAGCGCCGCTCCTCGGCGGGAGCACCACAGCCCGCGGCGAGCACAGCCACTCCACCGATGAGCCACCAGGCGCGCCCCCTGCTCACGAGCCATGCGAGTGCCTCGCGTACTTGTCGCATGCGGCGCAAGGTACGCGCCGCTCGGGGGAGCGCCTGTACCCCTCCGGGAGCATTGCCCCGGAGGAGCGAAGTCCCAGCGCCGCGCTACCGCTGCGCGGTCTGCCCGACGCCACCCTCGGAGGGGCGCGACAGCAGCCGGCCAAAGCCCTTGGACTCGAGGAACCCGCGCACCTTCGAGGTCGGCGCGGCGAACGTCTCGCCCGGCATCGGCACGTCGAAGCTGTAGTCCTTGTCCGCCACCGCGAAGCCCACCTTCGCCGTGCGGTAGCCCTCGACGATGGCCAGCAGCTTGCCCGTCTCCAGGCTGAAGATGCCGCCGCCCGAGGCCCCGTAGCCGATCGGCGCGTCCGTCTTCACCATCTTCGGGCGCTTGCTCTCGGGATCCCACTCCACCTGCGACAGCATGCCGCCCGACAGCGACAGCGACTTGCCGAACGGGCACGCGGCCACCACCACGTCCTCGCCCAGCTCCAGCTCCGTGTCCGTGGCCAGCTCCGCCGCGGACAGCTCATGCCCCGGCACGCGCAGCAGCGCCAGGTCCATCTCCGGCACCTGCCCCGTGGCCACCACCTCCACCGGGTACTCCGTCACCTCGGCCTGCCGCTCCTGGGTGACGAGCATCTTCGGGCTCTTCAGCCCGTCCACGTCCACCGCGTGCGCGTTGGTGATGACGTAGCTGGCCACGCCCTTCTCCGTGCGCTCGGTGGCGATCACCACGCCCGAGGCCGTGCGCCGGGACTTGCCACCCTCGGTGATCACCAGCCGTACCGTGTGCGGCAGGATCCCCCGGACCATCTGCTTGCGCGAGGGCCTCGCCGAGGCGACGGCGACCGCCTGCTCCACCGGCGCCGAGAGGCGCGGAGCCTCCGTGACGGGAGCCATGGGCGCGGCGGGAGACGACGATGGAGCCGCGCTGGCGCAGGACAGCAGGGTGAACAGGGCCGGGGCCCCGAGGAGAAACCGGTTCATCAACGCTCCGGGTGAGGGGTACGGGGTGCGTACATCCTTGAAGGGATGGATCATCCCGTGGCCGGCCGTGATGCGAAAGCACCTCGGCCGACAGGCCCTCCCCTGCCCGGCTGCCCTCAGCCGTAGCGCTTCTTCATCAGGAACAAGATGGCGTCCTTGGCGCAGTGCTCGCAGTAGCCGTACTTCTCCGCCATCGTCTTGAGCGTGCTCTCCACCTGCGTCTGCTCGCGCGAGGAGAGCGAGCCGCGCTCCTCGGACAGGTACTTGAGGACGTTCTCCTTGTTCTTGCGCAGCACCCGCTTGCGCTCCTCGAAGTAGTGGTCGCGCAGGCGCTTGAACATGTCCGGGAAGATGACCGAGTAGTCGATCTGCGCATCCGGGTTGTCCAGCCGGTGCGCGCCGATGTTGGAGATCAGCCCGCGGCGGTACTCGCCGGCGTCCTCTCCCTTGGGCATGACGATGGCCTCCAGCTCCGCCATGCGCTGCTCGTCCGGGCGCTCCATCTCCCCGGTGATGCGGTTGCGCATCTTCTCGCCGCGCACCCAGTGGCTCACGTGCTGGATGTAGCGCTCCACCAGCTCGCGGTACTGGCCCTCGGACACCAGCCCCATCGAGTCGCGGACCTCCGAGTCCACCAGATCCAGGTACTGGCCCTCCACCGCGCGCACGAACTCCTCGTGATCGTGGTAGCCGTCCACCACCTCCTGCTGGAGGAACTCGAAGACGCTCTTGTCCTGGCAGATGGCCTGCAGCTCCTCGAACACCGCCAGCGCGTGCAGGCACTTGTAGTCCGGGCTCTGCGCGGCGTTGAAGAGCGCCATCTTGATCTCTCGCGCGCTGGCGCCCGAGCGGCCCTCGTAGTTCGGGTAGGCGTCGGACTCCTCGTAGAGCTCCGTGCGCAGCTTCTTGAGCTCCTTGGTGTTCGCCAGGCTCAGCCGCGCCGGGGCCCGCGCCTCCTCATAGAGGTGCATCTTCTCCAGCGGCGTGACGTGATCGACCAGCTCCTTCACGTCCGGGGCGTAGCGCTCCGGGATGGGCTTCTTCAGCCGCGTGAGCACCGCCCACATGGCGGCCACCTCGGTGGCGTGCGGCGACACGTGCTTGCCCACGGAGGTGGGGGTGATCTCCGCGTCGTACACCTCCTGCTCCTGCTTGTAGCGGCGCAGGTAGGGCACGCGCACCAGCTCGATGCGGCCCTTGAACGAGGCGAAGTCCGGCAGCTCCTTGAAGGCCCCCAGGTGCTTCTCGTTGGCCGAGGCGATCAGCACCTCGTCCAGCTGCAGCACGAAGGGCTCGAGCGGCACCTGCGCCGTCTCGCTGAAGCCCAGCAGGTACTTGAAGGCCTCCAGCGGGCGCTTGAGCAGGTCCGCGTACTCGATGAGCCCGCGGTTGGCGTGCACCAGCGGGCCGTGCGGCTCGTAGAGCACCACTCCGTGCAGGGCGGCCGGCAGGTTGAGCTGCGTGCGGTCCGCGGTGATCTGCTGGGCGATGGCGTCCACGCTCATCTGCGGCTCCACCGTCACCGTGCCCACCTGGTAGCGCCGGGAGATGTAGAAGCGCTCGATCTGCACGTGGCGCAGCACCTTCAGGTAGTCGCCCCCGTACGAGGCCAGCAGCGCGGTGTAGATGCGCCGGCACTTGTGGCACATCTCCCCGTCGCGGATGTAGTCCGAGAGGATGAAGTCCCCCGTCTCCCCGTCCCCGCTGCCCAGGCCCTTCTTCTTCAGCGCCGACTCCAGCATCTTGCGGCGCTCGGTGGGCGGGACGACGAAGAGCGGGTGATCGTTGAGCTCGCACGGCATCCGGACGTCGATGGCCTCCGCGTCCAGGTGCGCGAAGCTGCTGAGATCGCCCGTGCTCGCCGGCACCCGCTCGCCGAAGCCGATGGAGCCCTTGATCAGCTTCTCCGAGGGGAAGACCCAGCCCAGCCGGTACAGCGCGCCCTGCGGCTGGTGCGAGTAGTCCTCCATGCCCGCCTTGAGCGCGTTGACGAGCGTCGACTTGGCGCTGCCGTTGGGCCCGTGCAGGAGGATGAGCTTGTTGATGCGGCCGGCGCGCACGAAGTTGCCCAGCAGCCGGTAGATGGCGTTCTGGATCTCCTCCTGGCCGGCCACCCGCCCGTCCCGATCGCTGGACGGCACGTCGAACACCTTGAAGCGGCGGATGGTGCCGGTGGGGTGCGGCACCTGCTCGGTGCCGTAGTGGTCCATCACGTCGTGCAGGTACTGCGCGGCGTTGCGCGCCTGACTCCGTGGATCGTTGAAGAAGAGGGTGACGTACTCCTCGAAGGACAGGATGGACCTGTTCTTGACGAAGTCCGCAGACACCTGACTCCCGATGTCCTGCAGGTAGCGCCTGGCTTCCACGTCGTCTCTCCTGTGTGCTTGAGTCGTGGCCTATCTATGACACCAAGCGGCCGTCATTGCTCGGTGGAACACGCGAACTTTCCCCCCGGTGCATCAGATGTCCAGGGCCCTGCTTGCACTTCTGTTGGTGGCCACGCTCTCCGGGTGCCCGCCCGCCCCCTCGGCCCCCTGCGTCACGGACGCCGAGTGTCCAGAAGGACGCTGCCGCTTCGGCGGGTGTGGGCCGATGTGTCTGGATGACACCGACTGTGGCTCTGGACAGGCCTGCGCCGGGGGGATGTGCGCGGCCCGCCCGGAGTGTGCCTCCACCGAGGAGTGTGCGCGGGGCTTCACCTGCACGGAGGGCCAGTGCATGTGCGGCTCGGACGCGGCCTGTGCTTCCAACCAGGTGTGCCGCCAGGGCCGGTGCGAGGATCGCGGCCGGTGCACGGGGGATGCAGCCTGCCCGGACGGTCAGCGCTGCGAGGTGACGCAGGGTGCCTGTCTGCCCGCCTGTACCACCGCCGCCAGCTGCGCTCCGAACGTGGATCCCCAGGTGGCCAACCTGCTCTTCGTCTGCCAGGGAGGAACGTGCATCCGCCGGTGCATCAATGATGCCTCGTGTGGGGGGCAGGGGCTCATCTGCGAGGGGAACCTGTGCGCCCGCGCCGACTGCGCCACGCTAGCGGACTGCCCCTCGGGCCAGTACTGCACCAGCGCCACGGCGGGCCGCTGCCAGGAGTACCGAGTCTGCCAGTCCCGCGAGGAGTGTCCCGAGAACACGGACTGCCGGGCCTTCGGCGCCTCCAGCTGTCCTCCCGGCTTCGACTGCTCGCTGAAGATCTGCCAGGAGCTGCCGCGCTGCCTCATCGACGCGGACTGCGCCGCTCCGGCCTTCTGTCAGCAGGGATACTGTCAGCCCTCCACCGCCTGTGGCTCGGAGGGTGCGTGTCCCACGGGTCAGCTCTGCGTGGCGCAGCGGTGTGTGCCCGGCGGGTGTCGGGGCCACGCGGACTGTCCGACGGGTCAGGCGTGCACGGATGGGGCGTGCCGCTCCGCCCCCTCGGCCTTGGAGATCTCCAGCCTGGCGCTCAGTCCCAACGCGGCGGTGCTGGGGGTTGGGGGCTCGCTGAAGCTCTCGCTCGTGGCCTTCACCTTCACAGGGGAGAGCTTCCCCTTCGTCTCCGGCACCTTCTCGGTGGTGGACGCCAGCGGCTCGCCGAGCGATGCCGCCACGGTGACGTCCTCCGGAGAAGTGACGGCGGTGAAGGCCGGGA
Organism: Hyalangium gracile; assembly: GCF_020103725.1. Lineage (NCBI taxonomy): Bacteria > Pseudomonadati > Myxococcota > Myxococcia > Myxococcales > Archangiaceae > Hyalangium > Hyalangium gracile. Next base: position 293,888 of record NZ_JAHXBG010000002.1, read on the forward strand.
CAGTCCGGATCCGAGCGAGCGTTTCGAATTCGGGGGTGACACCCGTGGAGGCCAGCCTCACGCTGCTGCCGACACTCGGCCAGGGCCGCCGGGTCACCGTGGTGGAGGCGGCCACGAACCGCCCGCTGAGCGGAGTGGCGGTGCTCGGGTGTGACGCGCCTCCCGTCTCCGCGCCCTGCCCCGCTCCCGTCACGGTGACGACCGATGCCAGCGGCACCGCCTCCTTCCCCACCCTCACCGGAGCCACCGCGAGCTTCTCCGTCGCCTCGCCGGAGCTCCGCTCGGATGGCTACCCCCGCTACGACCGCCTCTCGGTGGCCGCGACGACCGCGCGCGACCTGCTGCTGCCCCTGGGCGAGAACCCCGTGCACGGCGCCGCGGGCTTCAGCGCGGGCATCCAGTTCTCCGAGGTCCACTCGAGCGGCTCGGCCTGGCTCGGCTTCTCGCTCCTCTCCGCCGGAGACGTGCCGGACCTGGACCTCGGCACGCTGCTGGGTGAGACCTTCTTCAGCACCGTGCCGGGCCTGCCCCAGCCGGTGCCGCTGCCGGGCAGCGCCGTGGCCTATGCCTCCGCCGGCATCGGCCCGCCCGTGGAGCTCAAGGGGCGCTCTCTCGGACTGGGGCAGCCGGGACGCCGCGCCGCCGTGGCCTTCGCCGGGCGGACGGACCTGAGCCTGGCCGCGAGCCTCGGCTCCACCGATCTGCTGGCCTACACGGGGGCCATGGACTTCGCGCTCCAGGCCTTCACGCCGGTGCCCCTCGAGCCGCGCATCCCGGACACGACGGACGTGGACTCGGACGGCCGCTGCTCGGACACCGCGCGCTGCGCCCAGGGCCCCGAGGATGTGCCGGACTACCTCCGGCTGCCCGGCTTCTCCCACCGTCCCCGCCGCGAGCAGCTGCGCCGCACGGAGGTGGTGTTCCCCCGGCTCCCCGCCGGGCTCGACACGGCGTTCGCCAGCGCGGTGGAGCTGTCCGCCGAGGCCGGACTCACACCGCTGGGGTTCTCGTCACGCACTGGCGGTGCTCCCGCTCCGGACGGAACCCGCGCGCTGGAGCCCGTCCTGCTCCGCAGCGGTGCCCCCTACGGCGGAGTGGAGACAGGGACGCCCGGAGTCTGGGCCTTCGCCACCCAGGCCGCCCAGGCCCGAGGCGACCTCACCGGCCGTCTCACCCGAGCCACCTCCCTTCCCACGCGCGTGGTGTTCCCGCCCTTCCTGCCCCTGCCCGCCGCGACCTACGACGCGACGCAGCGTCTCTTCACGCCCTCCGCCGAGCGCTGGACGGCACTCGCCCGAGCAGGAGCCGAGCTGGCGCGCATCACCATCACCGGCGCTCGCAGCCGACACGTGGTGCTGCTGTCGATCTCCGAGGAGCAGCCGGCGCTGCGCCTCCCGGACTCGCCCCTGTCTTCCCAGGAAGACCCGGCGAACCAGGAATCTGCGACAGGCGAGATAGCAGCTATGGATCTTTCGAGTCCCACTACCCCCCAGGACATTCTGGACGTGCTAGGGGCGCAGCTGCCGGGGCTGACGGTCCACCTGGATGCTTACTCGCGGGCCCGTTCCTGGTGAAATAGCCTCTGTCACTCGTCCTCTCGCGGCCAACCTGGGAGTCCACGCCCGATGCAAAAGAAGGAGCCCATCATCGGCATCGACCTGGGCACGACGAACTCGTGCGCGGCGTATGTCGAGGAAAGCGGAAACGTGAAGCTCATCCCCTACAAGGGCGGTGACTACACGATCCCCTCCATCTTCGCGATTGACGACAAGGGCAACGAGCTCATCGGCTACGAGGCCAAGCGCCAGTGGCAGCTCAACCCGCGCAACACCATCTACGGCGCCAAGCGCCTGGTGGGCCGCGGCTACAAGAGCGACATCGTCGACACGATGAAGAAGGTCGTGGCGTACCAGATGCGCCCCGGCAAGAAGAACGACGTCGTGCTGGACGTGGGCAAGAAGGAGTTCTCGCTCCAGGAGATCAGCGCCAAGCTGCTGAACAAGATCCGGGACGTCGCCTCCAACTACCTGAAGACGCCCATCAAGCGGGCGGTGGTGACGGTGCCGGCGTACTTCAACGATCGGCAGCGCCAGTCGGTGAAGGACGCGGGCAAGCTGATCGATCTCGACGTGGTGCGCATCATCAACGAGCCCACGGCCGCGGCGCTGGCCTACGGCGTGGGCAAGGGGCTGAACGAGAAGGTCGTCATCTATGATCTGGGCGGCGGCACGTTCGACGTGTCCATCATCGAGATCCGCGACCGGGTGTTCGAGGTGAAGGCCACCGGCGGCGACATCTTCCTGGGCGGCATCGACTTCGACAACGCGATCATCCACCACGTGCTGAAGGACTTCGCGGCGAAGACGGGCATCGATCTGGCGACGGATCCGGTGGCCATGCAGCGCATCAAGGATCTGGCCGAGCGCACCAAGATCGATCTGTCCGCGCGCGAGGAGGTGCCCTTCAACATCCCGTTCATCACGATGACGGCGCAGGGCCAACCGCTGAACATCGAGATGAAGTTCACGCGGAAGATCCTGGAGATGCTGACCAGCCACCTGATCGACAAGTCGCTGCAGATCGTGGCGCGGGTGCTGGTGGACGCGGGGCTGTCGACGAAGGAAGTGGACGAGGTGATGCTGGTGGGTGGGCAGACGCGCATGCCCATCGTGCAGGACCGGCTGACGAAGTTCTTCGGCAAGCCGCCGAGCAAGGGCGTGCACCCGGACGAGGCGGTGGCGATCGGGGCGGCGCTCTACGCGCACTCGCTGCAGGACGACACGAACCTGCGCATCCAGCTGCTGGACGTGATTCCGATGGCGATCGGGCTGGAGAAGGCCGGTGGGATGTTCCACACGGTGTTCCCGCGCAACGCGCCGATCCCCAACGCCAAGCAGCTCCTGGCGACGACGAGCATGGACAACCAGACCGAGCTGGCCATGCGCATCTACCAGGGCGACCACGAGATGGTGGTGAACAACGACTTGCTGGGCGAGTTCACCTTCTCGGGGATCCGGGCGGACAGGGCCGGCAAGGTGCAGGTGGAGATCACCTTCGACGTGAGCGTGGAGGGCATCCTCACGATGCGCGCGAGGGATCCGGCCACCGGCCGCGAGATGAGGACCACGGTCCGCGTCACCCAGAGCTGAGGCTCCGATGGCATCGAAGAAGGTCAGCCCCTACGCGAAGCGCCTCGCGGGGCTGGCGAAGACGATCGCGAAGGCGAAGCCGGAGAAGCTCCATCCCCTCCTCTTCGACGCCTTCGTCGTCGTGGCGGCGACGGGCGACGCGAAGCGGGCGGCCAGGGTCCTCGATTGGATGTACGGCCGTGTTCCCGCGCCCACCCAGGTGGCGCATGTGCTCTCCACGCAGGCGATCGATGGGTTCTGCGCCGCGGCCGGGCTGGGCGATCGAACGAAGGGCCTCCCGGCTCAAGGGAAGGTCACCGGCTCGCTCGCCGAGCGCGTGAAGCGAGCCGAGCTCCAGGTCCGTGAGCGCGTCACGGCCAACGCGTACGACGGCAACCCTCCGAAGGACGATGCCTGGGAGAAGAAAGAGGAGCCGTGGCGCACGATCGATAGATGGCGCCGCATCCAGACGCTCGCGGCGGCGAAGAAGGAGCAGGACGCGCTCACGCGGCTCGTCGGCTACCTCGCGGACCTCGACTCCAAGGCGAACGGCGCCGGGTATGGGGACGAGCTCGTGCTCGGGCTCGACCTCGCGCTGCGGAATGGCGGCGAGCAGTACATTCCAGGCTGGCTCGACCGACACGGACATCGCTTCGCGTCCTCGCCGGGCCTGCTGCTGGGGATGTTCTGCCTTCCAGCGGTCGCGACCGCTGTCGCGAAGGGCTTGCTGACCGGGACGATCGGCCTGTCGACGCGCGAACTCGACGAAGCGCTCGATGCGATCGAGGAAGCGCTCGAGAAGGTGATGAAGCCCGCGAGGACGGCTCCCAAGCCGGCGGCGAAGGTGCAGCGGCGCCGTGTCAGCGCCGAATACTCACAGGTCCAGCTCGAGCCCGCCGAGCTGAACTCTCAGGAGCAGAAGCAGGTCCATTTCCAGAAGAAGAGCGACCACACGCGCGGCATGTCACTCTTCCCCACGATGGTGGGGATCGCGACGCCTCCGGAGACGGTCTACGTCGACGCGGAGATCACGGTCGTCGATGGAGCGAGGAACAGCGTCGATCCGAAGGACGCCGTTCAGGCGGTCGCGTTCCCACTGAACGTGCGAGGGCCCCTCCTGCTCCGCAGCGCGACAGGCACCGAAGACGACCCGTTCGTCATCCCGAATGGGGACTACGACGTGCTCGCGTCCTTCTTCGAGAAGAAAGCTCCCCGCGCCTCGGCTGGAATGCGTGTCTTCCGGCTCGAGCTCTCGTTCCATCCCGCGAAGAGCCTCGGAGCGCCGAAGACGCTGCGGCTGGAAGGCTGACCGGCCAGCTCAGGCGCTCTGGCCCTGGCACTTTGCGAGCACCAGGTTCACGAACGTCCGCACGGAGAACAGGGTGAGGATCTGAGAGGGACGCAGCCCGGGCTGGATGCGGTGGGAGGCCTCCGGCATCAGCTCGCGGAGCCGCGTCAGCCCCGCCTCCGAGATGACGCCTCCGGGCGCGAACTCCTCGTCGGACATGGTGCCTCGGGCGGCACGCTCCATCTCCCCGCGAGTAATCTGGATGTCGAAGGCGCGCTCCAGCTTGAAGACGATGTCCAGGAAGTCGAGCGACTCGGCGCCGAGCTCCTCCATGAGGATGCTCTCGAGCTTCACCTCGGAGATGTCCCGGGCCAGCGCTTCGGCGACGACCTCGCGCACCGTCTGCTCCGTCTTCTGGACCTCATCCCGGCTGGGTGCGACTGCGACGGTCATGACTGGGCCTCCCGAGGCTCGGCGTCATCCTCGAACCACGTCACTACCTGCGCAAGGGGCTTGCGAGAGGGCTTCGTCGGGAGCTGCTCCGGGTAGCCGACGGCCATGGCTCCGACCATCTTCCACGGCTCCCGGATGTCCAGCAGGCGCTGGATCTCGTCGCGAGCGATCATCGGTCCGGACATCCAGCAGGCGCCCAGCCCCTCGGCCTGGGCCTGGAGCAGCAGGGCCATGCAGGCGGCACTCGTCGAACAGAGCTCCGCCTGCATCGAGGCGGCGGTGTGGAACTTCGTCGGGTCCCCTCCCCCGGAGGCCACGAGGTTGGCGATGAGGTCCGGATAGACGCGGTACTGCGGCACGATGATGGCCGTGGCGGTGGAGAGGGGCTCGTGGAAGAAGTCCCCGTACTGGCCGAAGTCCTCCGCGTGGTGGCCCTGCCGGATGATGGCCTTCATTTCCTCGGCTCGGAGGCGAACGGCCTCGGTGATGCGCTGGCGGAGGGTGCTCTTGGTCACGACCGCGAAGCGCCAGGGCTGGCGGTTGGTGGGGGAAGGAGCCGTCACCGCCGCCTGCATCAGCCGCTCCAGCACGGCGCGGGGAACCGGCTGGGCCGTGAAGGCGCGCACGCTCCTGCGCAGGGAGAGGAGATCCAGAAAGGATTCGCCATTCATTCGAGCTTGAACCCTCCATCCACGTTCCACACCTGACCGGTGACGTAGCTGGCGTCCGAGGAGCACAGGAAGGCCACCACCTTCGCCACCTCCTCGGGCCGCCCAGGACGCCGCAGCAGGATGCGCTTCTTCACCTCATCGGGCGCAAGGGCGAGGATGTCCCGGGTCATCTCGGTCTCGATGACTCCGGGGGCGACCGCGTTCACCCGGATGTTCCTGGGGGCCAGCTCCACGGCAAGGGCTCGCACGAAGGACTCCACCGCGCCCTTGGTGGCGGCGTAGAGGCTCTGGCCCCGCCCGGGGCGCTGCCCCGCGACCGAGGAGAGCGCCACGATGGAGCCCCTCCGACGCCCGAGCATGCGCTTCGTGGCCTCGCGGCAGCAGTGCACCACGCCGTCCAGGTTGATGGCACGGACCGCGTCGAGGTCCTCGGGAGTGCTCGCGCCCAGGAGCGTGTCCCGGGTGACTCCAGCGCCGCAGACGAGCACGTCGACGGGGCCGAGCTGGCGCTCCGCGTCCTCGAAGAGGCGGGCCACCTGCGCCGCGTCCGTGACGTCCGCCTTCAGCAGGAGC